>DASWJQ010000090.1:0-18114 GCA_036397095.1 Anaerolineales bacterium | reverse complement strand
GGTTCAGCGCGGGGTAAGGTGTCCGCGAAACGCAGGATGGGAACTCGCATGGCCCGATGACCATTCGGCCGGCCCGTTCAACTTGTGGCTGGGTGCCAACCGAATTTGGACAACGCCTGGATGAGAGCTGGGCTGTACTGGGAAAGCGCGCTGAGGGCCGTCCTGGCGTGCGGGTAGCTAGCCGATCTGGCCGATGGCAGGGGCTGGTTCGCGCAGCATCGCCTCGAGGCGGATGGCCGCGGGGCCTACGGCGGCCATCACCTCGGCCGTTGGAGCTGCGCCGACGTGTGGCGGCTCGATGGCTATGCCGAGCAGACGCAGATGCGGAGGCAACTCACCGGGAAGGACCGCTCGGGCAATGCGCAAGCTTTCGGCCACCCCCCAGCCATGGGCGCTGCGGGATCCCAAATCGAATGCGGCCAGGTCAACTTCGTCCAGGCACAGCAGCGTGCCGGCAGGCTGATCGACGGCGACCGCGTCCACCAGGATGGCGCGCTGAAAGCCGCGCAGCCGGTCAATCAGCGCCAACCCGGGCGAACCGATCTGCTCGACGAGCACCTCCGGATGATGGTGGCCGAAGTCGGCTCGCCATTGTTCCACGACCAGCAGCCCTACGGCGTCGTCCCCCCGCTGTTCCTGGCCGATCCCGACGATGATTGTCTGTCCCATGCGGTCTGCTTACCTGCGGTCAATCTCGAGCGTGAGAAAGTGAACCGAGCACGAAATGCACGGGTCATACGCGCGGATCAATTCTTCGCATAGCAGCGTGGCATCGGCCTGCGGCTTGCTCAAGATTTGAGGCTCCAGCTGCCACAAATCAGCTTCAATGCGGGCCAGGTTCTGTGCGGTCGGCGGCATGATGCGGGCGAATTCGATCCGCCCTTGTTCATCGAGCCGGTAGCGATGGTAGAGCGAACCGCGCGGCGCTTCGCTGACGGCGCCGCCTTCGCCCGCCTTCAATTCGAAATCAATAAAGCTTTCGCCTTCGGCGCGGAACACTTGAAGGATGCGCAGCGCCTCGTCGGTCACTTCAACCAGCTCGACTGCGCGGGCCAGTAGCGACTTGTAGGGGTTGCGCAGGGGCGGCGCCAGCTTGATATCGGCGGCGCTGCTGGCGGCCGCCTCGCCGAGTTGGTCGAAATTCAAGTTGAACCGGGCCAATGGTCCTACCAGATACGATTTACCCTGCGGCGTGTGGCTGTGCAGCGCCGTCGAGTGCTGCACGTGCTGCTCCAGGTAGACCCTATCGAAGTCGGCCTCTGGAGACAATTCGCCGGCTGAATTCAGGATGTCGCCCTCCAGGAAGGCATACTCGTCGGGGTGATGCTGGGCGACGAACTCGTAATCGACCTCCAGGTCGGGATAGGGCAGTCCGGCGGCCCATTTCACCGTCTGGCGCGAAAACGAGAGCGCCCAAGTCATTTCCGATTCAAGCTCGGCCAGCCTGGCCGGTGAGGGCCAGCAGTAGAAACCGCCGACCCGCGTGTTGACGGGGTGCACCGAGCGGCCGCCGATGGCCGCCAGCAGTTGGTTGCCGATCTTCTTGAGCCGCAGAGCGTTGTGCACGACCTCGGGAGCTTCGGTTGCCAGGCTCAAGGCGCTTTCGTGTCCCAGCAGGTCAGGCGCCTGCAGCATGTAGATGTGCAGCGCATGGCTTTCAATGTACTCGGCGCAGTAGAACAGCCGACGCAGCTGGCGAATGGCCGGCGTCACCGTCACCCCGAGCGCATGCTCGAGGGCGCGCACCGAACTCATCTGGTAGGCGACGGGACAAATGCCGCAGATGCGGGCGGTGATATCGGGCACTTCCTGCAGGTAGCGGCCACGCAAGAACCCCTCGAAGAAGCGAGGCGGTTCGTAGATGTTGAGTTTGACCTCGGTGATCCGACCGTTATCGACCCCGATATACAGGCCGCCTTCTCCCTCGACACGAGCCAGGGCGGATACCTGAATGCTCTCGGTCATGCGTCAGTCTCCTGGCCGGCAAGCAACTCGGCGGCGCGGGCGAAGGCCGGGGCGTAGCCGCTAATGTGGCGCAGGAGCAGTCCGGCTTCTCCGTCGAAGCGTTGAACTGCCTGCAGGATGGGCACCATCGATTCGATTTCGGCTTCGGGCAGCGGGCCAAAGCAGCCGTAGCAGCCCCGCCGGACGCCAGGACACAATGCACCGCAGCCGGACTGGGTAATTGGCCCGAGGCAGGGCACACCGTCGGCCACGATCACACAAGTCGTTCCATTGCGTTTGCATTCGGCGCACACACTGGTGGCCGGCAGCTGTGGCCGCCGGCGCTGTAACAGGGCTTGAATCACCTCAAGGACCTGGTGTTTGTTGACCGGGCAGCCCCACAGTTCGAGGTCAACCGGTACGTGGGCGCCAATCGGGGTCGAGGTCGGCAGAGCGTCCAGGTACTCCGGGTGAGGGTAGACGGACGCGGCCAGCGCTTCGGCGTCGCCAAAGTTGCGCAAGGCCTGGATGCCGCCGGCCGTGGCGCACGTGCCGAGTGCGATCAAGGTGGTGCATTGGCGGCGGATGGCGACGATCCGCTCGGCCTCTTCAGGCGTGGAAATGGATCCTTCCACCAACCCGATGTCATAGGGGCCAGGTTTGGTGGCGCTGCTGGCCTCCAGGAAGTAGGCGATGTCAACCGAGGCTGCCAGCGCCAGCAGGTCGTCCTCCAGGTTGAGAATCGAGAGCTGACAGCCGTCGCACGAGGAGAACTTGTAGACCGCAACCGTTGGCTTCCTAGGTTCGGGCATCAGAAGTCCTCCACCTGGAGATAGGGCTCGAGCGTTTGGTAGTCGAAGACCGGCCCCTGCTTGCAGATGAAGAGCGGTCCGAGCTGGCAGTGGCCGCAGAATCCCTGGCCGCACTTCATGTTGCGCTCGAGCGACAGGAAGATCCGTTCGGGCGCTATGCGCCGGGCCAGCGCTTCATAGACCACGAAGCGCATCATGATCTCGGGGCCGCAGGATAAGATCCAGGTCTTTTCTGGGTCGACGCGCAGCCGGTAGAACAGCATCGGCACCACGCCGACGTGGCCCTGCCAGGTCTCGTCGGCCCGGTCCACGCTGACGACCGTCTCGATGCCGGCCTGCTGCCAGGCGTCGAACTCACTGGTGTAAAGCAGGTCGCCCGGGGTGCGGGCGCCGTAGAGCAGGACAATACGGCCGTATTTATGGCGCTCGGCCAGCAGGCGGTAGACAACCGGACGCAGCGGGGCCAGCCCGATCCCGCCGGTTGCCAGGATTACGTCCTGCCCGGGCAGCTGGTCGATCGGCCAGGTTGAACCGAACGGGCCGCGGACACCGACTAGATCCCCTGGACGGAGGCGGTTGAAGGCGCGTGTGACGTTGCCAACAAAGCGAATGGTGTGACCAAGTCTGTCCGGCACGGCCGGATCGGAACTGATCGAGATGGCCGACTCGCCATAGCCGGGCAGGTACAGCATGTTGAACTGACCGGCTTGGAAGCGGTAGGTGGAGGCCAGCTCTTCGTCCTCGAAACGCAGCCAGAAAGTTGAGATGCCCTCGACTTCCGGCTGTATCGATTCGAGGCGAGCCCAGGCCGGGCCAAGCAGAACCTGCGGCAACTGGGCGAGGGTTGGCGGTCGGGCCGTCATTCGCCTGCCTCCTGGCGCAAAGCCGCCACTTCTTCGGTGATATCGATGCCGGCCGGGCACCAGGTGATGCAGCGGCCGCAGCCAACACAGCCGGACACGCCAAATTGCTCGACCCAACTGCCCAGCTTGTGCGTCAGCCACTGGCGGTAGCGGGCTCGCACCGTCGGCCGAACCAAACCGCCTCCGGCGTGATAGGAGTGATCCGGGTTGAAGCACGAATCCCACAATCGGACCCGCTCCGTCCTGCCGGTGGCCAGGTCGGAAGTGTCGACGACGTCCCAACAGAAGCAGGTGGGGCACACCAATGTGCAGCTAGTGCAGTTGAGGCAGCGGTCGCCGACTTGATCCCAACGAGGCGAGTCCAGGGCGCTCAAGAGCAAGGCGGGCAGGTCGGTTGTGTCGATCGTGCGGACCTGGCTGCGGATCGCCCGTTCGGTGGCGGTCGCGGCCGCCTGGTGGTGGAAGGCGGTTGCCGGCGTGGCCTGGAGATCGCCGATCATGCTGGCGCCGGCCTGCGACCCCACCCGCACCAGAAACTCGTCCCCCAGTTCGCTCAGGGCCAGGTCGAAGCCATCGCGTACCGCCGGGCCTGTCCCCATGGCATGGCAGAAACAAGTCGCGGCCGGGTCGTGACAATCGACGGCCACCAGGAACAGGTTCTCGCGGCGCTGGCGGTAGCCTGGGTCGCTGAAATCCGGTCGAAGGAAGACCCGATCCTGCACTTCGATTGCCGCCAATTCGCACGCGCGGACCCCGATCAGCGCCCGCCTGGTTGGCTCCGTCTGGTCGAAAGTAAGCTGGAGGTCTCCATTGGACGGCGTTACCTCGAACAGCGACTGGCGCGCCGGGAACAACATCGGCTTCCACGAGTCGGCCCCCGGGGTGGCGTCGAACAAGCGCCGGCTGCCGGTCTGTGCTAGGCGGAAGGAGCCCGGCTTTTGCTCGGTGCTGTAACCCCTCGGCAGGTCGGCCGTGCTGGCAATCGGCCTGTAAACGATCGCCCCCCGGTCCACCCGCGGCCCGTAGGTCTCGTAACCGGCCTGCCGCAACTGACCGAGCAAGTCGTCGAGCGACGATTTCTGAATGACAAAGGCGTCGCCGGTGCGAACGGTCATGAGGTCGGTCCTTCGCTAGGATGGGCGAAGATGTCGAGCAGTTGGAGGCGGGTCACCATTAAGCGGGCGGCGATCACATTCGCCAGCCGCCGCATGACCACATAACCCAGTGTCGGATCGGCGTCGCAGGCCGCCCGCAATCGATCCGCCGGAAAGGCGATCAACTCGCTGGGTAGCACGGCGCTGGCGGAGGCGGTGCGCAGGCGCACGACCGGGGTCACGCTCGACCAGCCGAAGACTTCCAGCGGCTCGACGGTGGCCAGCCGCACGCGCCCCCGGCTGGGGACATGCAGTTCGATCGCCACCCTGCCGCGCGCCAGGATATACAGATTGTCCTGCTCGTCACTCTCGGAGAAAATGCGCTCTCCGGCTTCCACCTGGCGCAGCGAGGCGATCGACAGCAAGCGGTCGAAGTGGCTCTGTTCCAACTCCATAAACCACGGGATTTCCGCCAACCGGGCCCGCACGGCGGGATCCTCTTTGCTCATCGCAAGCCTCCTTGGTCGCCGACCAACCCCCCTTGGCGGCCGGCGGCAATCGTGCCAGCCTAGGCTAACCTTTATTGTGACAATCTTCACGGGAGCTTTGTCACCGGATGCAACGTAGAGAGTCCGCACCTCGCCGGGCGCTGGTTGACAGGCCCGCAGGCTGGTGCTAGACTGCCATAAGTTAGGAGAACCTAAGTTGGAAATGAAGATAACCAAGATCCTGTCGGCGGCTGTCGAAGACTACCTGCGGGCCATTCATGACCTAGCAGGCAAAAGCTCGCGGCGGGTCGGCACCAGCGCGCTGGCGGAGCGCCTGGGTGTGTCGAGTGCCTCCGTGACTGGCATGCTCAAGAAATTGGCCGAGGTCGAACCCCGGCTGGTGGACTATGAGCGCTACCGTGGAGTCGAGTTGACTCCGGCAGGCAAGAAGATCGCCCTTGAGGTCGTCCGCCACCACCGCTTGATCGAGGCCTACTTGATCGAAGCCTTGGGCTACAGCTGGGATGAGGTCCATGCCGAGGCCGACCAGCTTGAACACGTGATTTCCGAGTCGCTCGAGGCGCGGATTGCCGAGTTTCTGGGTCACCCGACGATTGACCCCCATGGTGACCCCATTCCGGATGTCGATGGCTCTTTAGATCGCGCCGAGGAAATGCCGCTGAGCGACTTGCCGGCCGGCAGGCGTGGGCAAATCACCCGGGTGGTCGATCAACCCGATCTGCTGCGCTACCTGGACACGTTGAAAATGACACTCGGTTCACAGGTCGAGGTCACCGAGCGAGCCCCGTTTGACGGACCGCTGCATGTGGTGGTTGATGACCGCATGCCGGCGCATGCCCTCAGTCAGGTGGTTACCGATCAGGTGTACGTTGCGCCGGTAGAGAAGTAGGAAATGAGGATATCAAACCATGCGTGATCGATTGAAGAGGATTCAACTGTCGCGGCGGGACTTCTTGAAAGCCGGCGCGATTGGTGGGGGCTTGGCCACGACAGCCGGCGCTGCCGCCCGCCGCCAGCTGCTGACGGGCGGCGGGCCCAGTCCGTTGCATCAGATGGGCGATGAGCACGGCCACAGCGGATTTGGCGCCGTCGGCCAGGTGGATCATGAGGCCAATGGCTTCGATCCGCACGAGATGCTTTACGACTGGGACTACGGCACGGTCAGCACGCTGCCTGACGGCCAGCGGATGCGTGAATACCAGATTGTGGCCGTCGACAAGGAAATCGAGATTGCCCCCGGTGTTTATTTCCCCGCCTGGGTCTACAACGGTCGGGTGCCCGGGCCATCGCTGCGTTGCATCGAGGGCGATCGCATTCGCATTGAGTTTATCAACGGCGGCTCCCATCCCCACACGATCCATTTTCACGGCATTCACAGCGCGACCATGGACGGGGTGCCAGGCGTCGGCGACGGGATGATTGCACCGGGTGACAGCACCATCTACGAGTTTGACGCCTATCCATTTGGCTGCCACCTGTATCACTGCCACTCCGTACCGCTCAAACGCCATATCCACAAGGGGTTGTATGGGGCTTTCATCATCGATCCAGACCCGGCCAAGTACCAGGGCCCGGAGCGGGATGCCGCCCGCAGCCGCAATCATCTCGACCCGGCCCACGGGCAGGTCAATGAAATGATGATGCTGATGAACGCCTTCGACACCAACTTCGATGGCGAGAACGAGGTTTATGCAGTCAACAGCATCGCTTTTGCCTACATGAACCGGCCAATTCAGATCAAGGCTAGCCAGCGGCAGCGCATTTACCTGATCAATCTGACCGAGTTCGACCCGATCAACTCGATCCATCTTCACGCCAACTTCTTTGACTACTACGACCACGGAACCACGCTGACCCCAACCCTGCTAACCGTCGACACGATCATGCAGTGCCAGGCGCAGCGGGGCATTGTTGAATTCTCGTTCGAAGGCTTTGAGCCTGGCCGCTACATGTTCCACGCGCACCAGAGTGAGTTTGCAGAGTTGGGCTGGATGGGTTTCTTTGAGGTGATCGATGAGTGACATGGAAACTTCTGCGCTCGAAGGCCGCCGGCGGCGTGTCCCCCTTTGGCTCTCGGTGTCGCTGCCGTTGGTGCTGCTCGCCCTGATGCTGGCCTTCTTCGCATTGGGCGATCCGCTGGCGTTGTTCCGTGGCGATTTGCCGCCGGTCGAAAACCTGACCATCGAGCGGGTGCGGGTCGTCGAACATGGCTTTGAAGTGACCGTCTTCAACGGCGGACCCGAGCCGGTCGAGGTGCCACAGGTCCTTGTTGATGATGCCTATTGGGAGTTCGAGGCCGAGCCGTCGACGACCATCGCCACGCTAAGCAGCGCGACCTTTCACATTTCCTACCCGTGGGTTGCGGGTGAGGCCCACGAAATCGTGCTCATCAGCAGCACCGGCGCCACCTTCGACACCGAGGTCGAGCTGGCTGTTGAGACCCCGACCCCCGGCCTACGCGAGTTCCTGGCCTATGGTCTGATCGGCATCTATGTCGGGGTGATCCCGGTGGTGCTGGGCATGTTGTGGTTCCCGGCCATGCGCCGGTCCGGCCGCCGCTGGCTCGGCGCCGTGCTGGCGCTGACCATGGGTCTGCTGGTGTTCTTGCTGATCGACACGCTGCTGGAAGCCTTCGAGGTCGCTGCCGTGCTGCCCGATGTCTTCCAAGGTGTGGCGATGGTGCTGTTCGCCGCGTTGCTGACCTGGCTGGCGCTGATGGCAATTGGCAGCCGTCGGCAGTCGCAAGGTGGGCTGTACCTGGCTACCCTGATTGCGGTTGGGATCGGCTTGCACAATCTGGGCGAGGGCCTGGCCATTGGTGCAGCTTTCGCCCTTGGCGAAGCTGCCCTTGGGTCCTTCTTGGTGATTGGCTTCACTTTGCACAACGTGACCGAAGGCATCGGCATCGCCGCCCCTTTGCTGCCGGATTTCCGCGAGGACGAAGACAGTCAGACGCCGGTCAAGCTGCGCCACTTCGCCGGCTTGGCCCTGTTGGCGGGCGCACCGGCAATTGCCGGTGCCTGGATTGGCGGCTTTGCCTACTCACCGGTGCTGGCTGCCTTGTTCCTGGGGATCGGTACTGGGGCCATCTGGCAGGTGATCGTCGAGGTCTGGCGCCTGCTGCAACGCTATGCACAACGGGACCAGCAGCCGGCCGTTTCCTGGCTCAACGTGGGCGGCTTCTTGCTGGGGCTGGCCATTATGTACTTCACTGCCTTCTTGGTGGCTTCGTGATATGCGCATCCGGATTGACGTCTTTGTCCCGATCCTGGCGGCCGCCGGCTTGATGTTGGCAGGTTGTGGTGGTGGTCAGGGCGACCCGCTGGCCGGACGTGCCCTCTACCATCAGGAGACCATTGGCAACCGCCAGGCCCCCGGCTGTGTCACCTGCCACTTATTGGTGGATGGGGAGGTCAAAGTCGGCCCACCGCACTACGGCATTGCCGAGCGGGCTGAGGCGCGCGTCCGAGCCCAGGACTACCGGGGCCAGGCAAACTCGGCCGCCGAGTACCTCGAGGAGTCCATTCGCCAGCCCAACGCCTACGTGGTCGAAGGCTACCAGCCCGGGGTGATGTACGGCCAGTATGAAGAGGTGCTGACCGACAAGCAGATCGACGATTTGGTCGCTTTCCTCTTGACTCTGCACTAAGCCCGGCTACCCCGCCTGGCGTCGGCCTTGATAAGATTAGACGAGCGACGGCTTGCCGTCGCTCGTGGTCAACCCGGCTTTGCAGTATGGCCGGGATCTTAGGTGGACTGGGGTGGCGATGAAGGAACCAGCTGGCCGGCAGCGGGCTGTCGTACAGGCGATTGAACCGGCCGTCGATGGAGGCCGCTATCCGGTCAAGCGCATTCTCGGTGAAAGTCTGGCGGTCACGGCCGATATCTTTGCCGATGGCCATGATGCCTTGGCCGCCCGGCTGCGTTACCGCAAACAGGCGAGTGGCAGCTGGCACGAGCTGCCCATGGAACACGGCCCCGACGACCGCTGGCGGGCCAGCTTCACGCCCGATGACCTTGGAACATTCGAATACACGATCCATGCGTGGGTCGACCACTTTCACACCTGGCAGCGAGATCTGGCGAAGAAGCTCGACGCCGGCCAGCAAGTCTCGCTCGACCTGAAGGCCGGCGCCTCGTTGTTGGCCCAGGCGGCCAAGCGCGCCGGCCAAGCCGGTGACAAGTCGGCCGGCAAGGAGCTTCAGGCCGCCGCTGACAGCCTGGACTCCGGCAAGGGCAGCGCCCGCCAGGCCGAACTGGCCCTGAGCAGCAGCCTGCGCGAGCTGGCCGATCGGTTCCCCGACCGCAGCCTGGCGACCGAATACGACCGGATTCTGTCGGTCACCGTCGACCGGGAGCGGGCCGGCTTCAGCGCCTGGTACGAGTTGTTCCCGCGTTCGGTCACATCCGACCTGAGCGTCCACGGCACATTGCAGGATGTCATCGGGGAGCTGCCGTCAATCGCTGAGATGGGCTTTGACGTGCTATATCTGTCACCGATTCATCCTATCGGCACCAGTCACCGCAAGGGTCCCAACAATGAGCCGCAGGCTGGCCCCGGCGATCCAGGCAGTCCATGGGCGATCGGCGGTCCGGAGGGTGGCCACAAGGCGATCCATCCCGAGCTCGGGGATCTGACGGATTTCAAGGCTTTGGTTAAAGCCGCTGAGCAGCACAAAATGGAAGTGGCCCTTGATTTGGCCTACCAATGTTCGCCGGACCACCCGTACGTGGAACAACATCCCGAGTGGTTCCGCCGGCGTCCGGATGGCAGCATCCAGTATGCCGAGAACCCGCCCAAGAAGTACCAGGACATCTATCCGTTTGATTTCGAAACCGAGGACTGGCGTGCCCTGTGGGACGAGCTCAGATCCATCGTCGACTACTGGGTCGAGCAGGGAGTGCGAATCTTCCGCGTCGACAACCCGCACACCAAGCCTTTCGCCTTCTGGCACTGGCTGATCAGCGAAATCCACGCCAACCGGCCCGACATCATCTTTCTGTCGGAAGCATTCACCAGGCCAAAGGTGATGCATCAGCTGGCCAAGGTTGGTTTCACCCAGTCCTATACCTACTTCACCTGGCGCAACAGCAGCTGGGAACTTCGGAGCTACCTGGAGGAGCTGACCCGGCCTCCGCAGGCCGAGTACTTTCGCCCAAACCTATGGCCTAACACGCCCGACATCCTGACCGAATTCCTGCAGTCAGGCGGGCCGCCGGCCTTCCGTTTGCGCCTTGTGTTGGCGGCGACGCTGTCCGCCAATTACGGCTTGTATGGACCGGCCTTCGAGGTCGCGGAAGGGCGGCCGCTGCAAGCAGGCAGCGAGGAGTACCTGCACTCGGAGAAGTATCAGATCCGTCAGTGGGACACCGATTCGGCCAAGCCGATGCGCCAGCTTATCAGCCGGATCAACCGGGTGCGGCGCGACAATCCTGCGCTGCAGCGCAATACCAGCCTGCGCTTCCATGGGATCGACAATGACCAGATGCTGGTCTACAGCAAGCGCTCAACCGATCGCAAAAATGTCATCTTGGTCGTGGCCAATGTGGACCCGTATCACACGCAAGGGGGCTGGCTCGATCTCGATCTGGCTGAGCTGGGCCTTGGTCATGAAGAGAATTTTCAGGTCCATGACCTGCTGACCGACAGCCGTTTCAACTGGCGCGGCGGGCGCAACTTCGTCGAACTCAACCCGCTCCTATTGCCCGCCCACGTCTTCCGAGTGCGCCGCCACCTGCGCTCGGAACACGATTTTGAGTATTTCCTTTAGGAGCAGACCCCGCATGGTTGTGACGGCCGGGCTCGATCGGGACCCTCAGTGGTACAAGGACGCGATCATCTACGAACTGCATGTTCGGGCGTTTGCCGACAGTGATGGCGACGGGGTCGGCGACTTCCGCGGATTGCGCGCCAAGCTGGGCTACTTGCAGGACTTGGGTGTCACCGCCTTGTGGCTGCTACCTTTCTATCCCTCGCCGCTGCGTGACGACGGCTACGACATCGCCGACTACCGCCGCATACACCCGGCATACGGCACGCTGCGCGAGTTCCGCGCCTTCCTGTCTGAGGCTCACGACCGCGGTATGCGCGTCATCACTGAGCTGGTAATCAACCATACGTCGGACCAGCATCAGTGGTTCCAGCGCGCCCGGCGGGCGAAGCCGGGCAGCCGCTGGCGCGACTACTACGTCTGGAGCGACACGCCCGACCGCTATCAGCAAGCGCGCGTAATCTTCCAGGACTTCGAGGCCTCCAATTGGACCTGGGATCCGGTGGCCAACGCCTACTACTGGCACCGTTTCTATAGCCATCAACCCGATCTGAACTTCGATAACCGGGAGGTGCATGAGGCTATCCGCCAGGTGATGGACTTCTGGCTGGATATGGGGGTTGATGGACTGCGCCTGGATGCCATCCCCTACCTGTATGAGCGCGAGGGCACCTCCTGTGAAAACCTGCCTGAAACGCACCAGTTTCTTAAGGAGCTGCGAGGTCACCTAGACACCAAATATGACGACCGGTTGTTCCTGGCGGAGGCCAATCAGTGGCCCGAGGACTCGGTCACCTATTTCGGCCGGGGCGATGAATGCCACATGGCTTTCCATTTCCCTTTGATGCCTCGCCTGTTCATGGCCATCCAAATGGAAGACTCGTTTCCGGTGCTCGACATTCTCGAGCAGACGCCCGACATCCCCGAGTCCTGTCAATGGGCCATCTTCCTGCGCAACCATGACGAGCTGACCTTGGAGATGGTCACCGATGAGGAGCGGGACTACATGTACCGCGTCTACGCCCAAGAGCCGCAGGCCCGCATTAACCTGGGCATCCGCCGGAGGTTAGCGCCTCTGCTGAGCAACAACCGGCGCAAGATCGAGCTGATGAACGGCCTGCTGCTGTCGCTGCCGGGCACGCCGGTGCTGTACTACGGCGACGAAATCGGGATGGGGGACAACATCTACCTGGGTGACCGCAACGGCGTGCGCACCCCAATGCAGTGGAGCGCCGATCGCAACGCCGGCTTCTCTCGCGCTAACCCCCAGCAGCTTTATCTGCCCATCATCATCGATCCCGAATACCACTACGAAACGGTCAATGTCGAAGCCCACCAGAACAACCCGCATTCGCTGTTGTGGTGGACGAAGCGTTTGATTGCATTGCGCAAGTCGTTGACCGCCTTCAGCCGGGGCAGCCTTCAATTTCTTACGCTTCAGAACCGCAAAGTGCTGGCATTTGTCCGCCGCTTCGAGGACGAGCAGCTGCTGTTGGTCTACAACCTGTCGCGTTTCTCACAATACGCCGAGCTCGACCTGTCGGAATTCAACGGCATGCTACCGGTGGAGCTGTTTGGCCGTTCGCGTTTCCCTCCGATCGGCGATCTGCCGTATTTCATCACCCTGGGCCCTCATGCCTTCTACTGGTTCTCCCTTGAACCACAGCGCGTGGACGGGCGGCCGGTTGAGCTCGCCGAAGTTGAAAGCGAGATTCCGTCACTGCCCGCTAAGGGCCACTGGCAACGGCAGCTGGCCGACGGTGGTTCGGAGGGCCTGCGCCGGGTCCTGCCCGAATTTCTGCGCCAGCAGCGTTGGTTTGGGGGCAAGGCCCGGCGCATCCGGCAAGTCCAGGTGCAGGACGCCGTCCCGGTAGATTTCGACGACTCGCAGGCTGTGCTGGCGCTGCTGTCGGTCGAGTACACGGATGGAGATCCGGAGAACTATGCGCTGCCGTTGGCCTTCGCCACCGGCGACCGGGCGGCCGATGTCGCCCGCCATTCGCCCGGAGTCGTGCTGGCCTGGCTTCAAACCGATGATCCCGGCGAGGCCGGTGTGCTGTATGACGCTCTCGGCGAACCGCGTCTGGCCGAAACCCTGCTGCACGGGATCGACCGGAAGAGCCGCTGGCGCAACCAACACGGCGAACTGGTGGCGCAGCGGGATCCTCCCTTCCGTGAGCTGGCCGGTGACGACCCGCTGCCGGCGCCCAACCTGCTGAGGGTGGAACAAAGCAACTCGGCCGTGGCCTATGGCGACCGGCTGTTTCTCAAGCTGTACCGCAAGGTGGAGCCCGGGCCCAATCCAGACCTGGAGCTGGGAGGCTACCTGACCCGCCGCGGTTTCCCCTATGTGCCCAAGGTGGCTGGCTCCTTGAGCTACGAGCGGGACAAGGGCGAGCCGTGGACGATCGGCATTCTGCAAGAATTTGTCAGCTCCCAGGGCGATGCCTTTGCCTTCACGCTCGATGAGGTCGGCCGGTTCTACGAGCGGGTGTTAACCTCCGCCGCCGAACTTCCCTCGGGGCCGCCCATCCCGGCCGGCAATGCGCTAAGCTTGGCTGACGTCAGTCCCCCGCCAGCCGTGGAAGACTGGCTGGAGCCCTACCCTGGAGTGGCAGCCCTGTTGGGCCAGCGTACCGGCCAGTTGCATCAGGCACTGGCAGCGGAACGCGACGACCCCGCCTATGCCCCCGAGCCGCTTACCAAACTGCGACTTCGTTCGATCTATCAATCGATGCGCAGTTCCGGCCGGCGAACTCTGCAGTCGCTGGAGCAAGCACGCGCCGAACTGCCGGCCGGAACCCGCCAGTTGGCCGAGCAGGTGTTGGCGGCCGAGGCCGAGTTGCTCGAGGCGCTCCGGTCCATCACCAAGTGCCAGATCGGAACTGAATTGATCCGCATCCATGGCGACTACCACCTGGGTCAGGTGCTGTACACCGGCAAAGACTTCATCATCATCGATTTCGAAGGTGAGCCAGCGCGGCCGGCCAGCGAGCGCCGGCTAAAGCGCTCGGCGTTGCGCGATGTGGCCGGTATGCTGCGCTCGTTTGACTATGCCGCCAACACCGCCCTGCGGTCCCATGATGTGGCCACCGTTCGGCCGGAGGATAGGGAAACCCTGCTGCCTTGGGCCGATATCTGGGGCCGCTGGTCGTCGGCGATCTTTCTCGGCGGCTACCTGGCGCAGGTCGAGGGCGAACCGTTCTTGCCAACCGGGGACGATCTGGCGATTTTGCTGCGCGCCTATCTGCTTGACAAGGCAGTGTACGAAATTCACTATGAGATGAACAATCGACCGGACTGGCTGCCGGTTCCGCTCAAGGGCGTACTCGATATCCTGGAATCGTGGCCCGACCTGTGAGCCAGCAATGAGGCGACGCCGGGCGAAGTGAAGGGTAACCACAAAGGCGCCAAGTACACAAAGGGATAAGACGGGAACACAAAGGGAACAAGATCAGATTACCAATCACCCCTTTGTGCTCCTTCCAAGTACTTTGTGCACTTCAAGTCTTCGTGGTTGATTTCCCCTGAGCCGAAGGAGAATTGATGGCCAAGAGCAAACGATCAGGTAGCAAGAAGCCGGAGGCCAAGCCGGTGGCGGTGCGCACCGACGTCAACCGCCTGACCGATGACGATCTGTTTCTGTTCAATGAAGGCAGCCACTTCGGGCTCCAGGAGAAGCTTGGATCCCATCCAATGGAAGTGGATGGCCAGGCTGGCACCTACTTCGCCGTCTGGGCACCCAACGCCGACTATGTCAGCGTGGTTGGCGATTTCAACGAGTGGGACCGCGGCGCTCATCCACTGTCCGTTCGGAGCCAGTCCGGCATCTGGCACGGCTTTGTGCCCGGCGTCGGCGCGGGGCAAGTGTACAAATACCATATCGCTTCCAAGGTCGACGGCTACCGCGCCGACAAGGCGGACCCATTCGCCCGCTATAGCGAGCTTCCGCCGCGCACCGCCTCCCTCGTGTGGGACATGGAGTACGAGTGGGGTGACCAGGCCTGGATGCGGTCCCGTCACCAGCACAACAGCCTGGAAGCGCCCATCTCGGTCTATGAGATGCATCTTGGCTCGTGGCAGCGGCTGCCGGAAGAGGGCAACCGCTCGCTTAGCTATCGTGAGCTGGCGCCCAAACTGATCGACCATCTCGGACAATTGGGTGTCACCCATGTCGAGTTTCTGCCGGTCATGGAACACCCATTCGCCGGATCATGGGGCTACCAAACGACGGGCTACTTCGCCCCGACCAGCCGTTTTGGGTCGCCGCAAGACTTCATGTATCTGGTCGACCAATTGCATCAGGCCGGCTACGGAGTGATCTTGGATTGGGTGCCGTCGCACTTCCCAACCGACGAACATGGCTTGGCTTTTTTTGACGGCACCCACCTGCTCGAACACGCCGACCCGCGTCAGGGTTACCACCCCGACTGGGGTTCCTATATATTCAATTACGGGCGCGATGAGGTGCGCAGTTTTTTGATCAGCAGTGCCCTCTATTGGCTAGACAAGTTTCACGTGGACGGGCTGCGGGTCGACGCCGTCGCCTCGATGCTCTACCTCGACTACTCGCGCGAGCAGGGCAAATGGATACCCAACCGCTACGGCGGGCGTGAAAACCTCGAAGCGATTGAGTTTCTGCGCCGGCTGAATACGGTGGTCTACGAACGCTTCCCCGATGTGCAGATGATCGCGGAGGAGTCAACCGCGTGGCCGATGGTCTCACGGCCGATCTATCTCGGTGGCCTTGGCTTTGGCATGAAGTGGGATATGGGCTGGATGCACGATACGCTCGAGTACATGATCAAGGAGCCGGTCCACCGTAAGTATCACCACAAAAACCTGACCTTTCGCCTGTTGTACGCCTTCCAGGAGAACTTCATGTTGGCTCTGTCGCATGATGAGGTGGTCCATGGCAAGGGCTCACTCTTGAACAAGATGCCGGGTGACGACTGGCAGAAGTTTGCCAACCTGCGGGCGCTCTACGGCTACATGTATGCTCAACCGGGCAAGAAGCTCTTCTTCATGGGCGACGAATTCGGCCAGCGGGCCGAATGGAACCACGACGGCAGCCTCGAGTGGCACCTGCTTGAGCACAAGCCGCACCGAGGGCTGATGCGCTATCTGCAAGACCTCAATCAGCTGTACCGTCAAGAGCCGGCGTTGCACGCGGCCGATTTCGAGCCGGAGGGCTTCGCCTGGCTTGAGCCCAACGATTGGGAACAGTCGGTCATCAGCTTCTTCCGGCGTGAGCCCGGCGGCGGGCCGCCGCTGTTGATCGTGGCCAATTTCACGCCGGTTGTGCGACATAACTACCGGCTGGGGGTCCCCCAGGGCGGCCGCTGGCTGGAGCTTAACAACAGCGACGCCAAGGACTACTATGGCAGTGGCCAGGGAAACCTGGGCAGCGTCGAGGCGGCGCCGCTGCCAAGCCACGGTCACCCCTATTCGCTGACCTTGACCGTTCCGCCGCTGGGGGTCCTTTACCTCAAGCCGGAGACACAAATGACCGCTGATGCGTGAACTCACCAATATCGGAAGGGCGAGAGGTCTACGGAACCGAGCCCCAACGCCCAGGCCCCCCTGCGCAACAAGGCTCGCTTTGTGCCCCTATCATGACCTGGGTGTCCTTTGCGCCTTTGTGGTTGGCTTTCCTAACGAAAGCGGGCCCGGCGCGTGACGGACCGCTACGTCACCATCCACGGCCACTTCTACCAGCCGCCGCGCGAGAACCCGTGGCTGGAAGCAATTGAGGCCCAGGAGTCGGCTTACCCGTATCACGACTGGAACGAGCGGGTCAACGACGAGTCGTACGCGCCCAACGCCGCCTCGCGCATCCTCGACGAGGACGGCCGTATCAGCCAGATCGTCAACAACTACGAGCGTATCAGTTTCAACTTTGGACCGACGCTGCTGGCCTGGATGGAGACGGCCGATCCCGAGACCTACCAGGCGATCCTCGAGGCCGACCGCCGCAGCCAGGCGCGTTTCTCGGGTCACGGCTCGGCGCTGGCCCAGGTCTACAACCACATGATTATGCCGCTGGCCAACCTGCGCGACCGACAGACTTTGATCGCCTGGGGGCTGCATGACTTCCAGGCCCGCTTTGGCCGGTCCGCCGAAGGGATGTGGTTGCCGGAAACGGCGGTCGATCTCGCCAGCCTTGAGTTGCTGGCCGAGGCCGGTCTTCGGTTCACCATCCTGGCCCCCCACCAGGCCGGCCGAGTCCGCAAGCTGGGCGACAAGAACTGGCGGCAGGTCGAAGGCGGCGGGATTGACCCCAGCCGTCCATACCTGATCGAGCTGCCTTCCGGCCGGACTTTGACAATCTTCTTCTATGACGGGCGCGTGTCGCGGGCCGTAGCGTTTGAAGGGCTGCTCAGTCGCGGTGAAACGCTGGCCGACCGGCTGGCCGACGCGTTCTCGGAGCAGCGGACGTGGCCGCAGTTGGTGCACATTGCCACCGATGGCGAGACCTATGGCCACCATCACCGTTATGGTGACATGGCGTTGGCGTTTGCCCTCGAGTACCTGGAGCGGGAGGGAATCGCCCGACTGACCAACTATGGAGAGCATCTGGAGCGCTTTCCGCCGACCCATGAGGTTCAGATCAAAGAGGAGACCTCCTGGAGTTGTGCCCACGGTATCGAGCGTTGGCGATCCGACTGCGGCTGCAACAGCGGCGGACATCCGGGCTGGCAGCAAGCCTGGCGGGGTCCACTGCGCGAAGCGCTCGATGGACTGAGGGACGCCGTGGCCGGGCCGTTCGAGGAGATGGGGCGGGGCTACCTGGCCGATCCGTGGCAGGCGCGCCACGACTATATCCAGGTTGTGCTCGACCGGACGCCGGAGAACGTCGACCGTTTCCTGGCGGAGCACGGCAACAGCTCACTTGAGCCGGCGGACCGGGTCACCTGCCTGAAATTGCTCGAACTGCAGCGGCACGCCATGCTGATGTATGCCAGCTGTGGCTGGTTCTTCGATGACATCTCGGGGATCGAGACGGTTCAGGTGCTGCGCTACGCTGGCCGCGTCGTGCAGCTCGGCCAGGAGCTGTTCAAGCTCGATCTCGAGGGCCCATTCCTTGCCCGCTTGAGCCAAGCGCCGAGCAATCTACCCGA
>DASWJQ010000089.1:0-24355 GCA_036397095.1 Anaerolineales bacterium | reverse complement strand
GGCCGATCAGATCAAGCCCTCACTTCGGCATTTCTCGACCGCAAAGTAAGTGATCAGTACGGCGGGTTGTTGTTCATCAGTGCGGCAGCCTACCGCTACTTGAGCGAGGGAGTGCACCGTCCCCTGTTGGTCACGTTGTTGGCCGTCGCCGTGTCGTCGCTGGCGATCCTGTTCGCCTGGGGCTTCGCTGCCATGACGCTGGGGGAGGCGGCCGGTGTGTTGGCAGCCTGGATCGTGGCGCTGTATCCGGAAGCGGTTCTGCTCGGCGCCTCCCAAATGCGCGAAGCATTTACCATCCCCGGGTTAGCGCTGGCCCTGTTCGGTTACGCGCGGCTCCGTACTGGGCGCTGGCGCTCGGGCATGTCCGCGGTTGTGCTTGGGGTGGGCTTGGCGCTGTTCATGTCGCCGCCATTTGGATTCGCAATTGCCGTGCTCGTCGGCAGTTTATGGCTGATCGAAAACCGGCTTTCGCGACGGAACGTGGGCTGGCTGCTGGCGGGCATGGCTGGGCTGGCGCTGCTAGGCCTGGCGCTCACCTGGCTCGCCTGGTCGTCGGTCGGCGGGCTGCCGGAGAGCGGCCCCCTTGGTCTGCTGGTCTCCTGGTTTGACGCCGGGGCTGCCTTTCAATTGGCAGAATTGGAGCGCGGCTCAGGCTGGGTTCAGAAGCTGTTCGAGCTGACCCCGGCCTGGGCGCACATGCCGCTGGCTGTTGTCTACGGCCTGACCCAGCCCTTCCTGCCGGCTGCGCTGGCTGACAACTCGGGTGCGCCGATCTGGCAGGCGATCGCAATCTGGCGGGCCATCGGTTGGTTCGCCCTGCTGCCGCTGATGCTGTACGGGGCTGTGGCTGCCTTCCGGGCCGAACGCCGCCGGCGTTTGCTGGCCTTCCTGGCTGTTGTGGTTTGGCTGGTTGCGATCGTGGCCTCGTTCCGCGCCGCCGGCGATCAGTGGGATAACCCCCGCTACCGGGCGGCGATCATCGTGCCGCAGGCCGCCTTGGCCGCTTGGGCCGTCGTCAACGCCCGCCGAGGGGCGGACCCCTGGCTGCGCCGCAGCGTCTGGCTCGTGGCAGGGCCCACGCTGCTTTTGCTCCATTGGTATGTCGGTCGCTACTACGCAACTCCCCGGCTTGAGCTGTTCCTCACCCTGGGACTGGCCGCCCTGTGGGCGTTGGGAGTGCTGGTGTATGGCTTCTGGACCGACCGCCGGCGGTCAGCCGAGACCGGCTTGACGGGCGGAGCGGCGGAGGTATAATTCAGCGCCTGAATTTTGAGCGTCGGGCGTCAGGGAGCGACCATGAGCAAAGCATTGATTACCGGAATCACGGGCCAGGATGGTTCGTACCTGGCTGAGCTGCTGCTGAGCAAAGGATTCGAAGTGCATGGCCTGATCCGCAAGGCCAGCACCTTCAACACCGATCGCATTGATCACATCTACCAGGACCCTCACGACCCGGCCGCAAAGCTCTTTCTTCACTACGGCGATCTGTCCAACGGTGAACAACTGACCAACTTGATCTACAACGTTCGGCCGGACCAGATTTATCACTTGGGGGCCCAATCCCACGTCAAAGTCAGTTTTGACATGCCTGAATACACCGGGTCGGTGACCGGCCTGGGCGCGACCCGCATTCTGGAAGCCGTGCGTCGCAGCGGGATCGAGGCACGCTTCTACCAGGCGTCGTCGTCAGAATTGTATGGGGACGCCCCTGCACCGCAGCATGAGGACACGCCTTTTCGGCCGCGCAGCCCGTATGCCGTGGCCAAGGCGTATGCCTACTGGATGACGGTGAACTACCGGGAAGCCTACGGCATGTTCGCCGTCAATGGCATCTTGTTCAACCACGAAAGCCCACGGCGCGGTGCAACCTTCGTCACCCGCAAGATCACGCGGGCCGTGGCCCGCATCAAAGCCGGGGAACAGTCCAAGATCTACCTGGGCAACCTCGAGGCTCGACGCGATTGGGGTTATGCGCCGGAGTACGTCGAGTTCATGTGGCGCATGCTGCAGCAGGATTCACCGGTCGACTACGTGATTGGAACCGGCGAGACCCACAGCGTGCGCCAACTGCTGGAAGAGGCGTTCAGCTACGCGGGCCTCGACTGGCAAGACTATGTCGAAGTGGATCCGCGCTACTTCCGGCCGACGGAGGTCGACCACCTGCGGGCCGACGCTTCCAAGGCGGCCAAGGAGCTAGGCTGGGCGCCGCGGGTCAGCTTCCAGGAGCTGGTCCGCATCATGGTCGATGCCGATTACCAGTCGATTGGAATGGAGCCGGTGGGGGAGGGTCTCAAGATCCTGGATGAGAAGTTTAGCGACTGGCATCGTTGGGAAACGGGTGTGACGGCCGTGCTCAATAGCACAGGCAACGGCGTTGACTAGCCCTTAGCTCCATGACAATTGTTCACGCAGAACCCGCAGAAACAGCCACCTCCAACAGCACCGCGGACATCTCGGTCGTGGTGCCGGTTTACAACGAACGCGACAACCTGGCGCCGTTGCACGCGGCGCTGACGCAGGCCCTGGCGGGCCGGTCGTACGAACTCATCCTGGTCGACGATGGGTCGACCGATGACAGCTTGGCGCAGCTGCGGGCCATCGCCGAGGCCGATCCGCAGCACGTGTGCGTCGTCGAACTGCGCCGCAACTTTGGCCAGACGGCGGCCATCGCCGCCGGTATCGACTATGCCGATGGCAAGGTCATCGTACTGATCGACGCCGACATGCAAAACGACCCGGCCGATATCCCCGCTCTGCTAGACAAGATCAACGAAGGCTATGACCTGGTTTCGGGTTGGCGCAGCAACCGCCAGGACAAGTTCCTGACTCGTGTCTTTCCGTCGCGCGTCGCAAATTGGCTGATCTCGCAGGTGACTGGCGTGCGGCTGCATGATTATGGCTGCACACTCAAGGCCTATCGGCGGGAAGTGCTTGCCGGCTTTCGCCTCTACGGTGAAATGCACCGCTTCATCCCGGCCTATGCTGGCTGGGTAGGGGCGAAGATTGCCGAGATGCCAGTCCGGCATCATTCCCGGCGCCACGGGCAAACCAAGTACGGTTTGAACCGGACGATCAAAGTCATGCTCGATCTGCTGACGGTCAAGTTTCTGATCTCATATTCCAACAAGCCGATTTACCTGTTCGGTGGGGCGGGCTTCCTGCTGATTCTGCCCAGCAGTCTGCTGCTGCTGTTCTTGATGATCCGGCGCTTGTGGCTGGGAATCTCGGTGTTGAGCTCCCCGCTTTTCCAAACCAGCACAATGTTCATGATCCTCGGTTTCCAATCGATTCTGATGGGGCTTATCGCCGAGCTACTCGTACGCACGTACCATGAATCACAGGCCAAACCAACCTACAACGTGCGCCGGGTCTTCGATCGGCGCCAGCGAGCTGTATGAGGCGGTTGTTCGGCAAGCCGGCTACCCAGACAGCGCTACGGTACGTTGGGACAGCGCTTTCACTCGGTCTTCTCTTCTATCTAATCAGCCAGCAAGGATGGCAGGAGATCGGAGAGAGTGTTCGGCAGGTCTCGATTGGCCGGCTCGCGCTCGTTGCTGCCCTCGCATTCCTGTCCCGGCTCGCGATTGCAGGCCGGTGGACCTGCCTCCTTCTTCTGTCAGGGGTGGACGTCCCCCTGGGCCGGATCATGAGAATTACATTCGCAGGGTTGTTTGCCTCCAATTTCCTGCCAACAAGCATTGGCGGAGACATTGTCCGTCTAGCTGGAGCTGTCCAACTCGAATCCCAGCGAGGCAAATACGTTTCTTCGATCGCAGTGGACCGACTCGTGGGTCTGTTCGCCAATGCCATGCTGCTGCCTGTTGGCGTGGCTCAGGTGCTAGCCGGACCGGGACTTGCGGCGATCGGCGGGCTCAAGTCGTGGGGGATGCCCTTGCCGGTGCTCGCCTTGGCTGCCGGAAACCCTTCCCTGGAGGGCGGTAGCAATCGGATTCGAGATGGTTTGCGGCGGGCCTTGGAAATCGGCCGGCTCTGGATCTCAAGCCCGCGAGCCTTGCTGGCTTCTTTCGGATTTGCCTGGGTCAATGTGATGCTCCGGTTCAGTTCTATGTGGTTGCTGTTCAATGCACTTGGCGCAGAGCTCGGGTACTGGCAGATTGCTGGGCTTTGGAGTTTCGTGTACATCATCTCCCTCTTTCCGGTCTCAATCAACTCATGGGGACTGCAGGAGGTTTCGGCAGGTCTTGTCTTCTCGACAGTCGGCGGTGTGGCCACCACCACGGCGCTCACGGTGGCGCTGCTGATGCGGACGGTCGAAACGCTGGCCAGCCTGCCGGGTGTGATTGCATTGCCTGGCTTGATGGCCCTACGCTCTGCACAAACGCGTTCTGATGCGGACAGCCAATAGGCGTACAGATCAGAAAGCAGCTGCCGATGATCGTCTCCCGGTCGCAGTCGAGGCGCCTGACGACAACGTTCCTGTGCTTGCGATCCTTGTGGCGGTTTTAGCAGCCTTGCTGGCAGGCTATGCGTACATGCAAGTTGCGACAACCCCATTCAGCCATGACGAGCATCTTTCTATTGCCAGCGCCGTCCTGGTCGGCGACGGGCTGCTCCCCTACCGCGATTCTCCATTCCGTCAAACGGCGCAGACGATTGCAGATAGGGTTGGGGAGGGACGAGTCTTGAGCCTGGCGCCGGGAATGGCGCTCGAGGCCTCCTTAAACGTGCACTCGGAACTGGCGACGGGTACCTTCCCCTGGCGGGTGTCTGGCCAGCTGCCGCCGAAACAGGCCCGCAGGTGCGGTGTCCATTCGGCCCGGGCACATCCGGGCCTGCTCGCCGGTCGGCCGCCGCATGCCGTGCCGGCGGGAGCCGAGCCGGGGCAGGACCTGATAGCTCGCGACCAAACTATTCCCCTGGGGCAATCGCTCGTCACGGCGGCGCAGGACTTGCGGCTTGTGCCGATACAGGTTCCGGCGTCGTTCTTGAAGGAGGGACTGTTCCTGTGGTGGTAGGCCCGGTGTACTCCAAGGGTGGTCGCTCGTCCGGCTCCGAAGGACCTGCGTCATGATCTTCCTGGGCAGGCGACAGGAATTCGTCGGCCAAATCTGGGCCCAAAGGCATGGGGCGGTCGCAGCCGCCTTGCTGGGCATCGGCAGCCTGCAAGCGGCCTATCTGGCGTATCGCGGCCAGGTCTTGGAAAGCCGGCTGGAAGCACTCGCGCTGGCTCTGGCTGTCGGGCTCGGCGCACTTGTTGCGGCCGGCACAGTCTTGCGCCCGGCTTGGGGTGCGGCCATCGGTGCGATCGCCGCCAGGCTTGGCCGCCGGCGACTGTCGTGGCCGTTGCTGATCATCGCTTGCTGGACGTTGACCTTTGGGCCGCTCGGGCGTTTCGTTGAGCCGTGGGCGATCCGGGCCGCGCTCTACTGGTTGGTGGCCCTGGTGGCTGCTCCGGCGCTGGCCGGCTGGTGGCGGGTGCCGACGGCAGGCGCCCGGCTGGCGGCAACGCTGTTAGTCCTGGGTGCGGGACACCGGATCTGGCTTCACCTGCCCGAAATCTCGACCTACCCGCTGGCACTAGGGTGGTCCGAAACCAGCCGCTACTACTACGGTTCGCTGTGGTTCTCCGAGGCGATCTACGGGACCGTCGTCCCACCGAGTGTGCTTCATCCCGGCCGCTACCTGCTGCAAGCCGTACCCTTCTTGGTTTCCCGCCATCTGCTTTGGCTGCATCGCGCCTGGCAGGTTGTGCTTTGGCTGGGCCTGCCGGCGTTGGCCGGTCTCCTGCTGAGCCGGCGCCTGCCCATTCAACTACGCTGGCTCCGTTGGCTTCTGGTCCTGTGGGCCTTCCTCTTCCTGCTCCAGGGCCCGGTCCTCTTCCACCTGGTGGTGCCGGTTGTCATCGTATTGGCCGGTTTCCGTTCGGAGCGGCCGGTCCTATCGCTGCTTGTCGTCGTGCTGGCCTCGGCCTGGGCCGGCATTTCGCGCATCAACTGGATCCCTGTTCCCGGTTTCTTGGCCGCCACCATCTACCTGCTTGAGACCCGTCCCCGGGGCCATGGCTGGCTGCGGGAGGTGGTCTGGCCAACGGTCTGGATCGTCCCAGGAAGTGTGACCGCCCTCGGCGCCAACGCGGCCTACATCTTGCTGTCGGGCAATCGGGCCGGCGATTTCTCCTCGAGCTTCACGTCAGACCTGCTCTGGTATCGGCTGCTCCCCAATCCGACTTTCCTACCGGGGATCCTATTGGGGGTTGCTTTGGTCAGTCTGCCAGTAGCCTGGCTCCTGATCGAGCGGCAGCCAATGTGGCGCAATCTGCCAACCATCCGCCTGCTGGCGTTGGGCAGCATGCTGGCTGTCCTCCTGCTCGGCGGAATCCTGGTCAGCGTCAAGATCGGCGGTGGAAGCAACCTGCACAATATGGATGCCTACCTTGTACTGCTGCTCTTGATCGGCGCGTACCTCTTTGCCGGTTTGCCGGCTGTTGACGGGGCGGCGGCCGAGCCCAGTTGGTCGCTGGCTGCCTTGGCGATTGCCATTCCCCTCGGCTTCACCCTTTCCGTCGGGGGCCCACTGCATTGGCCCGACCCAGCCCAGGGCGAAACCGTGATTGCCGAACTGCAGCAGGAGCTGGATGGCCCGGCAGGGGAGGGGCAGATCCTGTTCATCAGCGAGCGCCACCTCCTGACCTTTGGCAACCTGCAGGCTGGCTCCTTGGCGCCCGAGCATGAGAAGGTCTTTCTGATGGAAATGGCCATGGGCAATACGCGCAGCTACCTGGACGCGTTTGAGCGGGATCTGGCCGAGCAGCGTTTCGCCTTGATCGTGAGTGAACCCCTGCATATCCAGTACCAGGGCAGCAGCCGAGCCTTTGGTGAGGAAAACGACGTCTGGGTCGATCGTGTGGCCATTCCGATCCTGTGCTTCTACCAACCCGTCCGGACATTCACACAGGCTCCGATTGAATTGCTGGTGCCGCGGCCGGAGGGGAGACAGTGCCCGGCCGGAGGCGGCTGAGGCAGTGTTATAATTCAAGTGCTGAATATTGGATGGTAAACGAGTGAATCAAGACATAGAAGTAACCCGAGAGCTCAACCTGCTCGAAGCGATCGAGCGGGATCCGGACACAACCCAGGCCGACCTGGCCACAAGGTTGGGCGTTGCCGTCGGGACGGTCAACTGGCACATCAAGCGCCTGGTGGCCAAGGGCTACGTCAAGGTGAAGCGCGCCGAGCGGCGCAAGCTGCGCTACATCATCACGCCCGAGGGGCTAGCCCTGCGGGCCAAATTGACGGTGGCGTATGTGGAGCAGTCGATGACGCTTTACCGTCAAACCCGCGATCAGGCCCGGCATATGCTGAAACGCGTTCGCGAGGCGGGCTACGATCGTGTCAGGATCGAAGGTGACGGTGACATTGCCGATATTTGCCGCCTGACGTGTCTGGAGTTGGGTTTGCATGAGGCGAAGGACAGTGGCAACGGCTCGATCCCTGCGATGCGGGTGGAGGGCCGGGTACTGGCTCTGGAAATACCGCCCAACAGCGGCAGGGAGACGGCAAAGAAAGAGGCGACCGATGGCTAACTCGGAGATGTGGAAGACAGACCGAATTCTGCTGACGGGCGGGGCCGGCTTCCTCGGTTCCCATGTGGCTGATGCACTGAGCCAGCGCGGCGCCAAGGATGTGTTCATCCCGCGCAAGGGTGACTATGACTTGCGCCGCAAAGAGGATATCGAGCGAGCTCTGGCCGATTCCCGGCCGGATCTTGTCTTACACCTGGCGGCCAAGGCTGGCGGCATCGGCGCCAACCGAAGCCAGCCGGCCGAGTTCTTCTACGACAACCTGATGATGGGTATTCAGTTGATGCATCATGCCTGGCAAACGGGCGTCAAGAAATTCGTCGCCGTCGGCACGGTTTGCTCCTACCCCAAGTTCACGCCGGTGCCCTTCTCGGAAGAGGACCTGTGGAAGGGCTATCCCGAGGAAACCAATGCCCCCTATGGATTGGCCAAGAAGATGCTGCTGGTCCAATCCCGCGCCTACCGGGAGCAATATGGATTCAATGCCATCAACCTGATCCCGGTCAATCTGTACGGGCCCCGCGACAACTTCGATCTGGAGACCTCACATGTGATCCCGGCCCTGATCCGGAAGTGCATCGAGGGCCTGGAGCGGGGGGATGAGGCCATTGTGTTGTGGGGGGATGGCAGCCCAACGCGCGAATTCTTGTTCGCACCCGACGCCGCCGAGGGAATCCTGGCGGCCAGCGAATCGCTCGACAGCAGTGATCCGGTCAACCTTGGCTCTGGTCAGGAGATCGGCATCCGAGAATTGGCCGAGGCAATCGCCCGCTTGACGGGCTATGACGCTGCCTTCCGCTGGGATACGAGCCAGCCCAATGGCCAACCACGCCGCGCCCTTGACACCAGCAAGGCGCGCCAACTCTTTGGCTGGCAGGCGACCACGTCACTCGAAGCCGGGTTGGCATCGACGATCGAGTGGTACAAGGAGCACCGGCCCGAGGAGGCCGTCGCTGGCTAGCGCCATGTCGTCGACCAGGGCGGAGGCAGCGCCGCTGACCATCATCCAGCCGAGCCGGGGCTGGTCATGGGCCCATTTGGCTGAGCTGTGGCGCTACCGTGAGCTGCTGTTCTTCCTGATCTGGCGGGACGTCAAGGTCCGCTACAAGCAGACACTGCTCGGCGCCGCCTGGGCCATCCTCAAGCCGTTCTTCACGATGGTGGTGTTCACCATCATCTTCGGCCGCCTGGCCGAGATTCCGACGGACGATGCGCCAGCGCCGGTCTTTTACTTTGCGGGTCTGCTGCCGTGGATTTTGTTCCAGGATGGCATCACCAAAGCCAGCAACAGCCTGGTGACCAACCGCAATCTGGTGACCAAGGTCTATTTCCCCCGGCTGGCGATCCCCCTTTCGTCGGTGGTGGCCGGTCTGGTGGATCTGGGGTTGGCCTTCCTTGTTCTGCTGGGCATGATGGCGTTCTTTGGCGTTGGATTGAGCAGCGCCGTGATCGCCTTGCCAGGTTTCCTGCTGTTGGCGCTGTTGACAGCGGCCGGCGGTGGTTTGTGGTTGGCCGCCCTGAATGTGGCCTATCGCGACGTTGGCTACGTCACACCTTTTGTTGTGCAGGCGTGGATGTACGCTTCGCCGGTGGCATATTCGGCAACCCTGATCCCGGCTGGCCTGGCGGAATACGCGTACTGGCTGAATCCCATGGCCGGCGTGGTTCAAGGATTCCGCTGGGCGATCCTGGGTACGGGACAACCCAGTCTGGGGTTGCTGGCGATTTCAACCGCCTCCGCCTTGGTGCTGTTGGCGAGCGGTCTGGTCTACTTCCGGCGCATGGAACGGACATTTGCCGATGTCGTCTAATCAGACCGATTGGGCGGTTCGGGTAGAAGGGCTGAGCAAGCAATACCGAATTGGCTCCATGCCCAGCGGCTACCAGACGTTGCGCGACACCCTGGTTGAACGGTGGCAGTCGCTGCGGTCGGCCAAGTCTGACGAATCGGACGACATCCTGTGGGCACTGCGCAATGTCTCCTTTGACGTGCCCCGCGGCCAGGCCCTGGGCATTATCGGCCGCAATGGGGCCGGCAAGACCACGCTGCTCAAGATTCTGTCGCGCGTAACCGAACCGACGGAAGGCCGTGCTTTGATCCGCGGCCGGGTTGGCGCATTGCTGGAGGTTGGCACCGGCTTCCACCCAGAACTTAGCGGCCGGGAGAACATCTACCTCAACGGCGCCATCCTCGGCATGCGGCGTGCAGAGATCGACGCCCGCTTTGACGAAATCGTAGCGTTCGCCGACGTCGAGCGCTTCATTGACACGCCGATTAAACGCTACTCCAGCGGGATGAATTTGCGCCTGGCCTTCTCGGTGGCGGCACATCTCGAACCAGAGATTCTGGTTGTGGATGAGGTCTTGGCCGTGGGTGACGCCGAGTTTCAGCGCAAGTGTGTTGGCAAGATGAGCGATGTGGCCAAACAGGGGCGAACCGTGCTGTTCGTCAGCCACGATATGTCGGCGATCTTGCGTCTGACCCAAGAAGCCATTGTGCTCGATGAGGGCCGCATCGTGATGCGGGCCGAATCGGCCGAAGCCGTCGATTACTACATGACCCAGGGGATGTCCCAGGCCGGCGAGAAGCTCTGGGACGCAGACGAGCCGCTGGTCGCTGCCGCCGAGCCGTTTAGGCCGATTTCCCTGGCGGTGATTGACCACGCCGGCCGTCCGACCGATCGGGTGACGGCCAACGATAGCTTCGAAGTCGTCTTCACGTACGAGCTGGCAGAGCCGATGTCCTCCCTGCGGGTGGGTCTCTACTTATTCACGAGCCGGGGTGAGCCGGTGCTCACCAGTTTTGACACCGATTCGCCCCAGGCATATGAGGAGCACGCTTCGAGGCCGGCGGGCCGTTACCAGAGTCGCTGCCGTTTTCCCGCCAAGTTTCTGAATGAAGGCCGGTTCGTCCTTGGCGTCAACGCCAGTGCATTCCGGGTGCGGTCGTACTTCACTGACGAGCACGCCCTAACGTTTGCCGTCGACGAAACCGGTGCCCCTGGCAGCCAGTGGGCGGAGCGTCGCCGGGGGCCGGTGCGGCCACAGCTCGCGTGGGATGTCGCCGAGGCGGTCCGATGAGCCCCACGCACTCGTTGCCGCTGCTCAAGCGACTGCTTGGTCATCTGCCGGCACTTCCGGAGCTGTACGAAAGCTTGCGCGCCGGCAACGGAGCGCCCGCCGGCGGCTACCGCTTGCCAGAGCTGGAGCAGCACTTGGCTCATTGGCGGGCCGCGGCGCAATCGCATGCCAAGGAAGCTGGCGCCGGCCGCCGGGTACTGATCTTGGGCTGCTTGTACTGGTGGATTGAGAACACGGCTGCATTGTCGCTCCTGTTGGCGGCCCAGGGTCACGACGCAACGCTGGTCTACCTGCCATACCGTCATTGGTGGGAGCCAGCCGCCGAATTCGACATCCGGCGTCAGCGGGCTTACCTGCGATCGGTCCTGGCTGAGCTCCGTCCCCTGGTGGAACCGGTGGATTTGCTGGGGCTGGCACCGGCCGATCTGCCACCGGCGTTGGAACGCCAGATGGCCGAGCAGAGCCGGCTCGACGTGCAGTACACGCTGCAGCGCGAGGATGTGGATGAGCAGGCCGGGGGTGAACAAGGTCAGCTCTTCCCCTTGCGTCAGCAGCGCAATATGGCCGCAGCCAGCCGTCTGTTGGCCCTAATGCGAGGCAGGAACTTTGACGTTGCCATCATCCCCAACGGCACCATTCTGGAGTTCGGCGCCGCCAAGCGTGTGGCCGATTCACTGGCAGTGCCAGTCACGACCTATGACTTCGGTGAGCAAAGAGACCGGCTATGGTTGGCGCAAGGCAAGGAAGTGATGCGCCTTCCGACCGAGGACTTGTGGCTGGCGCGTGGCAGCAGGCCGTTGACGCCGAACGAGGAAGCCGCCCTTGACCGGATGCAAGAGGCCCGGCGCGGGGCCCGCCAGTGGGGCACCTTTGCTCGCCAGTGGCAAGCGCAGCACAGCCTCGGCCCAGACGAAGCCCGCCGCCGATTGGATCTCGACCCCAACAAGCCGGTGGCGCTGTTGTGCACCAATGTTGTCGGGGATAGTCTGGCCCTCGATCGCCAGCTGTTCACCCAGGGGATGGCCGATTGGCTCGAGCACACCGTGCGCTTCTTCGCCGAGCGATCCGAGTATCAGCTCATCGTTCGCGTGCACCCGGGAGAGTTGCTCGGGGCCGGCCATCCATCGGTAGACATCGTTCATGACGCAGTACCCGCACTGCCTGGGCACGTGGCGCTCATACCTCCGGATGAAACCGTCAACACATACGACTTGATTGCCTTGGCCCACCTGGGCCTGGTCTACACGACGACCGTGGGGATTGAGATGGCAATGGCCGGCGTGCCTGTGATTGTGGCCGGAGCGGCCCATTACCGCGGCAAAGGGTTCACAAATGATCCAGGGTCGTTGGAGGTATACCTGTCTCAACTGGCCGACCGTATGGCCGAGCCAACCGGGCGCCGCTTGCCGGCCGATCAGGTCTCTATGGCGCGCCGTTATGCCTACCGCTTCTTTTTCGAATACCCCTTTCCCTTTCCCTGGCATGTGATTCGCTTCTGGGAGGATGTTGGGGAGCGGCCTTTCGAACATGTGGTTGCGCCACCGGGGAGGCACAGGTATGCGAGTACGCTGGCGGCTATGACCGGCCACCAAGTGGATTGGGAACAAGCCGCCGGGCATGCGCCGGTGATGGGGGCCGAGGGTGGTTGAGGCCGATATCAAGGAACAAGTGCGGCGTTTCTACAATGCGGTTGGCTGGCGCCAGATTGGGGAGGGCGTCTACCAAAACGCACGCTATGAAGACTTGCGGCCGGTGTCAAGCGAATACCTGCGCCGGTGCCACCTGCGACTGGGACGGTGGCTGCCGCCCAGCGGGCATTTGATCCTGGATGCCGGATCGGGGCCCATCCAGTACCCCGAGTACCTGACGTATTCGCACGGCTTTGCGCGGCGTGTCTGTCTCGACATCTCTCACCGGGCGCTGGTCGAGGCCCGCAACCGTATCGGTGACCACGGGCTGTTTGTCGTCGGCGACGTCGCACGCCTGCCGTTCAAGCCGGGCGCGTTTGACGCCATCGTTTCCTTGCACACGGTACACCACCTGCCCGCCGATGAACACGAGCAGGCCTTCCGTGGCCTCTTCCGGGGCTTGGCGCCAGGCGGCCGCGCAGTCACCGTTTACAGCTGGGGCGATCATTCGCCATTGATGCTTCTGGCGCAACCGTTCATTCGTCTGGCCTTTGGCCTGATCCGGCTCTATCGTCGCCTTAGCGGGCAGCAGTTGGCCGCTTCTGTTCTCCTCAAGACTGAGCACCCGCGTGCCCGCAGGTGGTTGCGGGCTTCAGGGACGCACACATACAAACATACCTATGCCTGGTTTCAGGAGAGACTGTCAGACCTGCCGGGTTTCGAGATACGCGTGTGGCGCAGCGTAAGCACTCAGTTCTTGCGAGCCTTCGTTCACCGCCCACTGTTTGGGCATTTTTGGCTGCGGCTGATCTATGCGTGGGAACAAGCCTGGCCGCACGTCCTTGGCAGGCTGGGGCAGTATCCGGCCATCCTGTTCGAGAAACCGGCCCGACTGGCAGCGGCCGACAAGAGGTAGCCTCATGGATTGGAACGACAAGACCGTACTGATCACCGGCGGCACGGGCTCGTTCGGACGTAAGTTCGTTCAGGTCATGCTGGACGACTATCAGCCCGGCAAACTCATCATCTTCAGCCGCGATGAACTCAAACAGCACGAAATGCGCGAGGCCGGTTTCACCGACCGGCGGCTGCGTTACTTCATCGGCGATGTGCGCGACCGGCTGCGGTTGCGACGGGCGATGGAGGCAGTCGAGGTTGTGGTGCACGCCGCCGCGCTCAAGCAAGTGCCGGCCTGCGAATACAACCCGATCGAGGCCATTATGACCAACATCATGGGGGCCCGCAACGTGGTCGAGGCAGCGCTCGATCAAGGTGTTGACCGGGTGATGGCCATCAGTACCGACAAGGCCGTCAATCCGATCAATTTGTACGGGGCGACCAAACTTGCTGCTGAAAAACTGACCGTGCAATCCAACGCCTATGCCGGCGCCAGCGGCACCCGCTTCAGCTGCGTTCGTTATGGCAACGTGGTCGGCAGCCGCGGCAGCGTCGTTCCGGTCTTTTTGCGGCAGCGGGAGAACGGCAGGATCACGATCACCGATGAGCGCATGACCCGGTTCTGGTTATCGTTGGAGCAGGGGGTGCGCTTCACGATCGAGTGCATTGAGCGGATGAAGGGCGGCGAGGTTTTCGTGCCCAAGATCCCCAGTATGCGCGTTGTCGATTTGGCGCGGGCCATTGCCCCGGAGGCCGAGATTGAGGTCATCGGCATACGCCCAGGGGAGAAACTGCACGAGGTTCTGATTTCCGAAGACGAAGCGCGGCACACCATCGAGCTGGCCGATCGCTTTGTTGTGGAGCCGCCGGGCGCATTGTGGTTTGGGCACGGATGGGAGGACGAAGGCAGCAGCCCGGAGGAGGGTTACCGCTACGCCAGCGACAGCAATGACCAGTGGCTGCAGGTCGACGAGATCAAGGCGTTGATTGCCCCCTTTGATCCGCTGGTTGTGTTATCTGAAGGGGACGGATGAGTCGCCTGCTTGTCACTGGCGCCAGCGGTTTTCTGGGCGGGAATATAGCCCGCGATCTGGCGGGAGACTACGAGGTCAGCGGCGTCTATCACCATACGCGCCTCGTGATTCCTGGCGTGCGCATGATCGGCGCCGACCTGGCGGAGCCCGGTCTTGCCCGCATGATTGTCGGGAAGATCCGGCCAGATTATGTGATCCATTGTGCGGCAGCGGCCAACGTCGATCGCTGTCAATCCGATAAAGCGTGGGCCATGCGTCTCAACCGTGACATGGCCCAGCATGTGGCGTTGGCCGCCGCCGAGCACGGCGCCCGGCTGGCCCACATCTCGACTGACGCCGTTTTCGATGGAGGCCGCGGTGGCTACCGAGAAGACGATCCGCCTCGTCCGATCAATGTCTATGGCCAATCGAAGCTTGCCGGTGAAGAAGCCGTGCTCGCTGCGCACCCGACGGCGCTGGTGGTCCGCACCAATCTCTTTGGCTGGAATCTGGCCAATCCACATGCCGGCTTGGCCGCCTGGTTCTTGGGGAAATTGATCCGAAGCGAGCCTTGCGCCGGGTTTACCGACGTTGAGTTTTCCCCCATTGTGGTGAATGCGGTCGGGCCGGTCTTGCTTGCCTTGTTGGCCAGCAATGGGTCCGGCGTCGTGCATGTGGGCGGGCGCGATTGCCTAAGCAAGTATGAGTTTGGCCGCAAGCTCGCTCAGAGACTTGGCCTGAATCCAGCGTTGATTGTGCCTTCGAGTGTCGAGAGCGTGGGTTTGGCCGCCCCTCGACCCAAGCGATTATGCCTGGATAGTTCGTATGTCATGGCTTTGATAGGCAAGGAATTGCCATCGGTGGACAAGGGTCTTGATGATCTGTCCGCCAAGCTGCCCGACGAGTTCCTGAAGTCGGCTGGGCAACCGAACGCGGTACGCGTTGTCATCTCGTAGTCAGGACTTGTTTGCCCGCGAAGCGGCCATGGGAGGAATTCGGTCGGGTTGGCTTGGGTCCAAGTTTCCGAGAAGTCCGAGGCTCAAGGCCTATTGGGGGCCCAGAATGGGAGTCCTTCCAGACAGCATGGGGGCGACGGGCGGCGATCTCCGAGAGGAACGTGCATTCTAGTTGCCCGCCAGCACTGAGGAGCTGAAAGCGCCATGTATACGGTGAAAGAGATCTCGATAGCCGATACTCGCCGCATGTTCGGCTACGTGCTCGAAGATGTGTATGGTGCCAAGCTCAACATCAAGGGCTTTGATTATGCGTGGCTAATGAGCTCTCGCGATTGGAAAGCCGCGGAGCGTGTGCTGGATGTAGGAGCCGGCTACTCCCATCTTCCTCTTCATCTGGCCAATGACATCGGTTGTGAAGTCTGGTGCGCCGACGATTTTGGCCTGATGTCGGGTGATGAGTTCTGGACGCGTGGTGATGATCCAACCGCGTTTGCCAAGCAGCATCCGGAAGTCAACTATGTCCTCGAACGGTTGGGTGACGCGACTCAGTCGAGTTTGCCACACCGCTATTTCGATGTCGTTTACAGTGCCTCGGCACTTGAGCATGTCCCTCTCCAAAATATGATCGAGGTTTGGCAGCACATGGATGTCTTACTTAAGCCCGGCGGTGAACTGATGCATGCGGTCGATATCCGACTGCCCACTTGGCACGGTTTGCGATCCGTACTCAAGGCCCTGGCGCTCGACCTCATGTATCCGGTACTGCCACCAGCATTGCGAACCAAATACAGCTTGCATACCCCCACCGCATACATGAGAACGGTCGCGGAAGCCCTTGAATTGGATAGGGGTGATAAGAGACCTAATCTCAACGTTGTCGGTTTCGTTCTTGACCCCGAGGTGGTCATCGAACCGTTTGAGGCCACCTACAACCGGATTACCAGGGATGGACTGGCCGAGATGAGTCACCTACGAGTTGGCTCACTCCTCATCCACCTACGAAAGCACGCGTAGGCAGGAGGGCCAATGACTACTTTCAGAATTGGTGATCGCCGCATTGGCGGGAATGATTCCGTCTATTTTATCGTTGACATCGGCGCCAACCACGATGGAGATCTATCGCGCGCCATTGACCTGGTCCACCTGGCCGCCGAGGCCGGCGCCGATGCAACCAAGTTCCAGAATTTTCGGGCGCCGGAGATCGTTAGCGATCATGGGTTCCGGACGATGGACTCCCAGGTCTCCCACCAGGCGAAATGGAAGAAGTCGGTATTTGAGGTCTACCAATCGGCTTCGATCCCTTTCGAATGGTCCGAAGAACTGAAGGACGCTTGTGATCAGGCGGGCATCCACTACTTCTCGTCCCCGTACGACTTTGAGGCGGTCGATATGCTCGAACCGCTTTTTCCGGCGATAAAGATCGGCTCAGGTGACATCACCTGGCTCGAGATCGTCGAACGGATCGCCTCCAAGGGGAAGCCAGTCTTGCTGGCGACGGGCGCCTCGACGATCAGCGATGTCCAACGAGCAGTCGATGCGATCCTGGCAGTCAACCGACAGCTTGTGCTGATGCAATGCAATACCAACTACACCGGGAGCCCGGACAACTTCGATCACATTCACCTCAATGTGCTGCGAACCTATGCCAGTATGTATCCCGAAGTCGTGCTGGGCCTGTCCGACCACACGCCGGGCCATGCCACTGTGCTCGGGGCGGTGGCGCTTGGCGCCCGGGTGATCGAGAAGCACTTCACCGATGATACAAGCCGCCAGGGTCCGGATCATCCATTTGCGATGGATCCCAAAGCTTGGCGTGAGATGGTCGACCGGACGCGCGAGCTGGAGCGAGCGCTCGGTTCGCCCAGGAAGTTTGTGGCCGGCAACGAGCTTGACACGGTCGTTATCCAACGGCGTTGCCTGCGGGCGGCCGTTGACATCGGGGCGGGCGAGCAACTGACGCGCGACAAGATCGCCGTGCTGCGGCCATCCCCGGCCGGGACGATCCAGCCCTACGAACTGCCGCATGTGATCGGAACCAGGGCCTTGGCGGAAATTCCGGCCGGTGAGGCGCTGCGCTGGACGATGCTGGGAGCCTAGGTGCGCGTTGTTTATTTCTCTCGACGCTACACCCCCCACGACCACCGCTTCTTGGCCAGTCTGGCCGAGACCGAGCACCAGGTCGCCTTCCTTCAGCTTGAGGAGTGGGGGCCTCAACTGGAGGCCAGGCCGGTCCCGCCGGGGATTGAGGCGATCGATTGGTGGGGTGGCCGCAGGCGGCTCCGCGCGTGGGACTGGCCGCGGGCGGCACTCGAGGTCCGGTCGGTGCTCCGGCGGTATGCACCGGATGTTGTCCACGCCGGCCCGGTCCAGTCGACTGCCTCGCTGGCTGCCCTGGCAGATCGGGGTGGTCTGTTGACGATGTCCTGGGGTTCCGATTTGATGCTCGGCGCGCAACGCGGTCTCGGTCGCTGGCTGGCGCGTTGGACGCTGGCCCGCAGTGTGGCCTTCGTTGGCGATTGTCAGGCCGTTGCCGACAAGGCGGCAGAGCTGGGCATGCCACGCCGGCGCATGTTCCTGTTCCCATGGGGTGTTGACCTGAATCGCTTTCGACCCGGGGCCTCGCCGGCGCTGCGAGCCCGGTTTGGCTGGGGAACCGATGAGATTGTCTTGCTCTCGACACGGGGTTGGGAGCCGGTCTACGGCCTGCCGGAACTGGCGCAAGCCTTCGTGGCGTTGGCACAAACCGAGCCGCACGCCAGGCTCCTGCTGTTGGGCACCGGTTCGTTGGCGCCGGACCTGCGCCAGCTATTCGAACGGGGAAGCGTAATCGACCGGGTTGCGTTTGCCGGACATGTTCCCGAGATGAACTTGCCTGCGTATTTCCAAGCATCCGATCTGTACCTGAGCGCCTCCCATAGCGACGGATCGTCGATTTCATTGCTGCAAGCGATGGCGTGTGGGCTGCCGGCCGTGGTGTCGGATATCGCCGGCAATCGCGAGTGGATCGAATCGGGCCAAGGCGGATGGTGGTTCAAGGTCAAGGATCAACCGGCGCTGGTTGAGGCGATGGGTCGAGCCATTGCCGCCGGACCCGAGACTTGGGAGCGGATGGGTGTGGCCAACCGCCGGATCGCTGAAGCCAAGGCGGATTGGTCGGAGAACTTTCCACGCCTGTTGGCAGCCTATAACTTCGTCCAAAGTCAGCGGGTACAGCTTACATGACGAGCGAGCGACGGGTGGTGGCGATTGTTCAGGCGCGTATGGGCTCTGAGCGCCTCCCCGGCAAGGTGCTGGCGGAGATTGCCGGTGCCCCGATGCTGGCCCGCGTCGTCGAGCGTGCCCGTCGCATTGCCAGCGTGGATGATGTGGCGGTGGCAACCTCCGATCAGGCGACGGACGATCCGATCGCGGCCCTGGGGGAGGCCATGGGCTGGCCGCTCGTCCGTGGCGAGGCGCATGATGTCCTGGCCCGTTTCTGCCAGGCAGCCTCCGAGCTCGAGGCCGATGTGATCGTGCGCTTGACAGGCGATTGTCCATTGCTCGATCCGAGCATCAGCGAAGCTACCATCCGTCTTTTTCAAGAAGCGCGGCCACCGCTCGACTTTGCAGCCAACCGATTGCCGGACCACCGCACCTTCCCCATTGGCCTCGACACCGAAGTCTGCTCACGGGCGGCACTGGAACGAGCTTGCCGCGACGCGGACCAACCTCACCAGCGCGAACATGTCATGCCCTACCTGTATGACGAGCCGGGTCGCTTCCGCATTGCACTGCTCGACAGCGAGCGGGATTTGGGCAAGCTGCGTTGGACAGTCGACACTCCCGAGGACCTGGCATTTGTGCGAGCGGTTTACGCGGCGTTTGCGCCACGGACGGACTTCCATTGGGGGCAAGTCCTCGAACTTCTCGATGAGCAGCCAGCGTTGCGGCAGATCAACGCCAATGTCCAACACCGGGCGCTCAACGACGTGGATCCGCGCACGCCGGCCTCCAGGGGTTCCTGAACATGCGCCAGGGACAGAATCCGGCCAAGTTCATCTCTCATGTTGCCAGGCCGCAGCGCGTGACCGTGGCCGTGCTCAGCTATGTTCCCTTTCTGGCCGGCTTCCATCGCCACTCCTTGGAGGTATTGCAGGCTTGTATGGAGAGCCTGTGGCAGCACACCGATGTGGAGCACGACTTGCTCGTCTTCGACAACGGCAGTTGCCAGGAGACCGTTGACTACCTGCGACAGGCCCAGGCGGCCGGCCGGATTCAATTCCTCCTGCTCTCGGAGAAGAACCTGGGCAAGGGGGGCGCCTGGAATGTCATGCTGGCGGCGGCTCCTGGGGAGGTCATTGCTTACACAGATTCGGATGCCCGCTTTTACCCAGGCTGGCTCAGCCAGTCCGTCCAACTTCTTGAGACCTTCCCGCGCGTGGGCATGGTCACAGGCCGGCCGTTTCGCACGCCGCCTGAGCTGTATCAGGCGACGGTAGACTGGGCCCAGTCAGATCCGGAGGCGGATGTTGAGCGGGGCCAGTTCATACCGTGGCCCGTCTTCCGTGAGTTTGACCTGAGTCTGGGGCAGGAGGAGTCCGAGATCCGCCAACGTTTTGAAAGCACAGAAGACGTTCGGCTTACCTTCCGCGGCAAGCAGGCGATGGCCGGCGCCTCCCACTACCAATTCGTGGCCTACAAACAGGTGCTGCAGCAGTTCCTGCCGTTCGAGATGGATCGCCCGATGGGTCAGGTTCGCGACCTCGATCGGCGGATGGACCAGGCAGGGTATCTGCGGCTTATGACGGTTGCGCCGCTCATGAATAACTTGAGCAACACGCTCAAGCCCATCCCGCAGGCCGGGACCATCGAACCGGCCGAGCGCAGCCTTGCAAGGCGCGTCCTCGAGAATCGATGGATCAAACGGGGGCTGCTTAAGATCTATGACACCATCTTCCGCGCCTACTTCAACCGATGATTGCCGAACAGACCCCGCGCAAGCGACTGCTGATCAGCGCCGATCACGGACTGGCCATCGTTTACTTCCTCCAGTCCGAGGTTGTCCCGCACTTGTTGGCCAATGGTGTTGAGGCGACCCTGTTGACCGATGATGCACTGGTCGAACAGGTGGAGGCGCGCTTTGGCCGGCCCGGGCTGACGATTGGGGGGCTGCGGTTGGCGCAGGCGGAGAGGTTTGAGCGCAGCCACCAACCAGGACTTCAGTGGTGGTTGCATTTCTTGCGTCGCGTCGGCGGTTCCAACCGGATCAACACCGAAGCGATGGACAGTTACATCGAACAGGTCGCCGTCGAACAATCCAATTGGCGGCGGATCTGGATGCCGCTTGCCTGGCTGTTGATCGCATTGCTGCGCCGCTCCCGCGGCTTGCGGAGCTTGCTCGTTGACCTGCAGCAGCGCCTCGTCCCCGGGATGTACACCGACATGCTGTCCAGCTATCGACCCGACCTGGTTGTTGCCAGCACACCCGGCTGGCGTCTCGATCGCTATCTGCTCCGAGAAGCGCACCAGGCGGGCATCCCTACGGCAACCGTCATCGTGGGCTGGGACAACCCGAGCAGCTATGCCATCCCTGGTGCCAAAGTAGATTTTGCTACGTGTTGGTCGGCCATTCAACGGGACGAACTGGTGCTGGGTTCGGATTGGGACCCGACACACGTGTATCACGGCGGCATTCCGACCTACGACGGCTACCTGGACGGCCGTTGGGCGTTGGACCGCCAGGCGTACTTGCGGCTTCATCGCCTGGACCCAGCACGCAAGCTGCTGTCCTACGCCTGCAGCTTCGTGTCGTTCGCACCCAACTGGCGCAATGTCGAGACCTTGGTCAAGTTGGTCGAAAGCGATCGTCTCGATGCGCCTTGTCAACTGTTGATTCGGCTGCACCCGAACCACTTCTTGGATGTCCATCTCTTCCAGGAAGAGCGCCAACGGATCCACGACCTGGCCAACTCTTCCAAGCACGTCCGGGTGGTCGAGCCGGTTCCACTGGGCGCCTCCTTGGGTCACTACTCGGGCGAGGACATGGAGGAGAAGGCCTCCATGCTGGCCCACAGTGATGTCTTCCTGACCGTCTATTCGACCATGGTTGTCGAGGCGGCTGTCCATGACCGGCCGATCATCGCACTGTGTCTGGACCAGCCGGGCGGTTGGAATTGGCCACGCAAGTATTCGTTGCCGCTGTCGCAAATCGGCGAATGGCCAACCCACCAGAGGTTCCGCCGGGCAGGCGCAGGCAAAGTGGCCCTCAGCGAGGATGGGGTTTTGCAGGCGATCAATGCCTACCTGCAGCAGCCGGAATTGGACCGGGCTGCGCGGCTGGCTTTTGTCGAGCGCGAAATCACTTTTACGGATGGCAGCGCCGGCCGTCGAACGGCCGAGAACCTGCTCGCCATGTTGGCGCGGGGTGGAGCTTGATCACAGTGTTCAGCGCCCCCAAACCGTTCATAGGTCAGATTGGCCTGATCCAACGCAATGCCCTTCGATCGTGGCAGGCATTGGGAGACGAGGTAGAGGTCCTGGTCTTTGGCGATGAGCCCGGCATCCGGCGGGCTGCCGATTCAATCGGTGCAGCCCACATCCCCCAGGTCGAGCGCAGCCAGGTGGGCACGCCGCTGCTCGATTCGATCTTCGGCCAGGCGGAGCGGCGGGCGCGGCACGACATTCTGTGTTATGTCAATGCGGATGTCTTGTTGTTCCCAGACCTACTGGCTGCCGTCCAACGGGTGTCAGAACACTTTAGCCGGTACTGCCTGGTCGGCCAGCGTTGGGATATCGACATTAAGCATGAACTCAGCTCATCCGAGTTGTCCGAACCGGATGCGACGACCCGCCTGCGCGCCCAATCCAGCCTGCACCGGCCCATGGGGAGTGACTACTTCGTCTTTCCGCGCGGCCTTTTCGAGCAGATGCCGGCCTTCGCCCTTGGACGGGCTGGTTGGGACAACTGGATGCTGTACGCCTGCCGTCGCCGCGGGGCAGCGCTGGTCGATGCAACACGGGCGGTGACGGCCATCCATCAGCAGCACGACTACGGTCATTTGCCCGGTGGCCGGCCACATTACCGGCACCCGGAGAGCCTGGCTAATATAAGCTTGGCCGGTGGGGTTGAAACCGTCTTCCGGCTGCGGGACGCGACCTGGCGCCTGACGCAGGACGGGATCGAACCCATCCGGCCGTGGCAGCGAGGCTGGCGCCGCAGTCTGGAGGCAGCGCTGATCGTCCGACTAGGCGCCGGCTTGCCCGCGCGGTTCGTTCGCTTGTTGTTTCATCCAGTCGAAGCGGCCCGCTATTTCTGGTCTCGTGGGGGTGGGGGGTCGGAAGCCGTCTCGCCCACGCCCGGCGACGGAACATCGGACGAGCAGGCCGCAAGGAGCCACATGGTAGAATCCGAAACCCCGAACAGGAGCAACCCCCATGAAGTTTGACTACGAAGAAACCATCGAAGACCTGGCAACGCGCATCAGTATCCATGACCAGTATGGCAGTCGAGATATCGATGCGTGGATGCTTGACACGATTGATCTTCAACCCGGCATGCGCATCTTCGATGTCGGCTGCGGCTCGGGGAAACAACTGCTGGCTTTTCACCGGGCCCTCGGTGGTCAAGCCCAGATCGAAGGCGGCGATGTCAACCAGGATCTGCTCGACCAAGCGCGCCAGCGAGTGAACGCGGCCGGCGCCGACATCAAGGTGATCGAGCTCGATTTCAACAAGCGCTTCCCGCTCGACGATAACAGCTACGACCTGGTTTCATGCTGCTTCGCCATCTATTATGCGGAGGACATCCCCTTCACGATCGGAGAGATGCACCGCATCCTCAAGCCCGGTGGCAAGCTGTTCACCACCGGGCCAATGCCAGAGAACAAGCAGACCTTCTATGATGTTATCGAGGAAGCCACCGGCCGGACCATTCCGCCGATGCCCGGCAGCTCGCGCTACGCCAGCGAGATCCTGGAGACGATCAGCGGCAAGTTCTCGTTAACCGAATTGCACCGGTTCGAAAATCCGCTGCGCTTCGCGGAGGCGGCTCCCTTTATTGAGTACACGCGGGCCTCGCTGTCGGAGGACCGCAAATTGTGGGGCGCTTTCTTCAAGGACAAAGAAGACTTCAACGAGATCATGGAAAAGATCAGCCAGGTCGCCCAGCGCCGGGCCGGGTCCGACGGTGGGCTTGTCATGACCAAGGTTGTTGGCGGGATTGTCGCCACCAAGTAGGGGCGGAGAGACGAGCGTGCAATTCTACGGTCGCAAGGTCATGTTCTTGGGGGCCCACCCGGACGATATCGAGTTGGGCTGTGGCGCGTTGCTGGCTAACATCGGCGGCCGGGCGGACATAGTGTGCGTCACGCTCTCCGACAACCAGGACAACCCGGAGCTGGCGGACCTTGTCGATGAGCACAAGCGCAGCATGGAGGTGCTCGGGGTACCCGCCGGGTCGGTCTTGCTCGGCGCATTCGAGACCCGCAATTTTGCCCGCGACCGGCAGCAGATCCTTGAGTACCTGTACCAGCTTAATCGGGAGCACCGCCCCGATATCGTCTTTGTGCACACCCTTGCCGATATTCACCAGGACCATGGCGTGGTCACCCAGGAGGCCTTGCGGGCCTTCCGCGGCACTTCGGTACTCGGTTTTGATGTCCTGCGCTCGTCCCATGGCTTCTTCCCGCATTTCCTGGTTGAAGTCAGCCAGGACGACGTAGAGCGCAAACTGAAAGCCTTGGCCGAATACAAGACCTATGGCCAGCGCTACTACTTCGATCCGGCTGTGGTGCGGGCGACGCTGGTTCGGCACGGCGCCCTGGCCGAGCGGCCCTACGCCGAGGGGTTTGACATTCTACGGATTGTAGGGGCGTTTGGGCGGGGAAATTGAGCGAGGACCATGGACCGTGGACGGCAGACGGTAGACCGCAGACGGCAGACGGCAGACCGCGAATCGCATATGAAGAAGCGCCATCGGGAGATCATTGGGTTGTCGGCAAGGTGTCGTCGAGAAGAGAGAGTTCCAGATTGACCTTGCGACGACGAGACTCGAGGGGGGATATCAATGGCGAGGATGCGGAAGTTCAAGTTCGAGAGGTTGGAAGTGTGGGATCTGTCACTGGAGCTAATCGACGAGATGTATGCAGTTGCTGAGCGATTGCCGAGTAAAGAGCGCTTCAATTTGGCGCAGCAACTGCGACGAGCAGCTACTTCAATTTCTCTCAACGTCGCGGAGGGATCGACAGGTCAGTCTGATCCAGA
>DASWJQ010000088.1:0-4739 GCA_036397095.1 Anaerolineales bacterium | reverse complement strand
GACGCCAAGAGCGTCGTCGGGGTCGGCACCGGCTCCACGGCCAACTGTTTTATCGATGCCCTGGCCCAGCACAAGGCCGAGTTCGACGGCGCCGTGGCCAGCTCCGAAGCCACTGCCGCGCGCCTCAAGGGCCACGGCATTCCGGTGTATGAGCTCAATACCGTCAGCGACCTGGAGTTCTATGTCGATGGCGCCGATGAAAGCGACGAGCACCTCAACCTGATCAAGGGCGGTGGCGCCGCCCTGACCCGCGAGAAAATTGTCGCCGCCGTGGCCAGGACCTTCATCTGCATCGCCGACGCCAGCAAGCTGGTGCCGGTGCTCGGCAGCTACCCACTGCCGGTGGAGGTGATCCCGATGGCGCGCAGCCATGTCGCCCGCGAACTGGTCAAGCTCGGTGGCGATCCGGTGTACCGCGAGGGCGTGAGCACCGACAACGGCAACCAGATCCTCGACGTCTACAACCTGTCGATCGTCAACCCGCGCGAACTGGAAGCGCAGATCAACAACATCGTCGGCGTGGTCACCAATGGCCTGTTCGCCGCCCGCCCGGCGGACTTGCTGCTGCTCGGCACCGCCGACGGGGTGAAAACCCTCACCCGCCAATAACCTGGACGGGCCGGGTCAATCCTCGGAGGTTGTGAAAATATCGAGCGCAACGCCGCAGCGGGCGTTTGGAGGCGGCCGCAGTAGGCGAGAGTTTTTTCACAAGACCTCGGCCTTTTCCTGAACAGATAGAACAGATTCGGTTCGCTGATCAGGTACAGGTTGCCGTCGTCGTCCATCGCCACCCCTTCCGCCTGTGGCACCGTGGCCTTGAGTCCCTGCTGCCCGGCCAACAGCGACAGGCTGCTGATCGGCTTGCCGGCGACATTCAGCTCCAGCACCAGGCGCGACTCATCGGACAACGCCAGCAGATGCCCGGTGCGCTGGTCGTACTGCAGGCTCGACAGGTCGCGCACGAACAGCCCGGCGTCGCGCGCCAGGTCATCCAGCACATGCACGGCAAACGGCCGACCCGGATCGCCGTGCGGGAAGCCATGAATCTCGTAGGACGGCTTCGGAGCGCAGCGACAACCCGCCAGCATTTGTGTCGCACTGCTGAACCACGGTGCACTGCCCTCGGCGAGCGACCCTACGGATTGCGGGTTGTTCGAGGGCGTCGGGCCTCTTGATCGATCTGCGTGGGCAGCTCCACTGGCGCGTCCTTGCTGAACACATAGAGCAGGTTGGGTTCGCCGACGATGTAGATATTGCCCGCCGCATCCATGGTCACGCCTTCGGCCTGCTCGATGCTCCGGTGCAGCCCGTTGAGACCGCCGATCAGGCTGATGAAGCTGACCGGCTGCCCCTGGCCATCCAGCTCCAGCAGCAGACGCGACTCGTCGGAAAGCACCAGCGAGTGGCCGGTGCGCGCATCGAAACTCAACGAAGAGATATCGCGCACGAACGCGCGCTTCGAGGGCAAGGCCTGCAGCGTCCCGGCTGCGCCGTCTTCGCCGGGGAACGGCAAGCTGAACAGCCCCAGCGGACCGCGCTCCTTGCCGAGCAGCACACGCTGATTGAGCGAGTCCCAGGCAACCCCCTCGAAGCCCTTGTTGCCGGAATCGGCAAAGCCCAGGCCGAACGACGGAAAGTCTCCGGCATCCAGGCTCTGGGTGTCGGCGTCGATACTGACTGCGGTCAGGCTACTTCGGCGCTCGTCGATGATCGCCAGGCGCCCGCCGGAGATGACCTCGACACCCTCGGGATCGGAAAAGCCGCGCAGCGGAATGCGCCGCAGCACCTCGCCGGCCAGCGATAACTCGACCAGTTGCGGGTTCTTGCCGGTCACGGCGAACAGGGTGTCGCTGGCCGGGTTGTAGGTCAGGCCCGAGGTTTCGTCCCGCTCCAGACCGGCTAGTGCCCGGCCCTGCACCACCACCCGATAGCCCGGTAGCCAGATGCTCGCCTGCTGTTCGGCCACACTCCGCCGACCTTCCTCGAGCCAGAGCCAGGCGCGATCGTCCAGGCGCAGAAAGTCGACCAGCAGCGCCGTGGCAATGACCAGGGATAGCAGAAGCAAAAGGCGCGTACGCATGAAACGAAAGTGTTTGGCAGACATCGGCCACGACTCGAGACAAGCATGGTCGTCAGACTAGCGGCCAGGGCTTGAGGTTCGATTACCGACAAGGGGCGCCTCCAGGCGCCCCGTACACGACTGGCGTCACGACAAACGTTGGAATGTCGGTTAAACGCCTGTCCTGTGTGGGAGGGCCTTTAGCCGCGATTGACCTCGAAGGCGCTGAAACCATCACGACTGGAGCGGAATCCCGCCCGTCCGCTCCCACGCAAGGCGACAGATAATTCACGTCGAGACACGAGAAGCCGATTAAAGCACGCGACTGACGAAGCGCGAGTGGCCGACCAGCTCCAGCGCCAGCTCGTCGCCCTGGTGCAGCGGGCCGACCCCGACCGGCGTACCGGTGAGGATCACATCGCCCGGCTGCAGACTGAAGTGACCGGCGATGTGCTGGATCATCGGCAGGATCGGGTTGAGCATGTCGCGGCTGTTGCCGTCCTGACGCACTTCGCCGTTGATCGAGAGGCGAATGCCGATGTCGCCCAGATCCTCCACCGCGTCGCCCGGCACGAAGGGCGCCAGCACGCAGGCGCCATCGAAGGACTTGGCGATTTCCCAGGGATAGCCCTTGTCCTTGAGCCTGGCCTGCAGGTCGCGCAGGGTCAGGTCGAGGGCCGGGGCGAAGCCGGAAATGGCGTCCAGCACTTCTTCGGCATTGGGCATGCGCGACAACGGCTTGCCGATCAGCACGGCAATCTCCGCCTCGTAATGCACCGCACCACGCTCGGCGGGAATGGCGAAGCCCTCATCCAGCGGCACCACACAGCTGCCGGCCTTGATGAACAGCAGCGGCTCGCTGGGCACCGGGTTGTTCAGTTCCTTGGCGTGCTCGGCGTAATTGCGGCCGATGCACACCACCTTGCCCATGGGGAAGTGGATATGGGTGCCGTCGACATACTGGTGCTGGTAGCTCATGGGCAACTCCTTATGGGCATGCGGTGTGTGGCTCTTTGTGGGAGCCTGCGGTGTGTCGGCTGGCGGGTTGCACCCGCCCTACGATCATGCCCACTTCATGGCGGACCGTCGTTGCGACCAAAGGGGGGAGAATACACAATCTCGTAGCCCGGATAAGCCCCGGCGCAATCCGGGAAGCCGCTGCCCCGGATTGCGCTAAGGCTTATTCGGGCTACATAGGCTCGGTGCCAATCAAAGCGGGAAAATCTTGCCGGGGTTCATGATCCCGTTCGGGTCGAACACCGCCTTGATCGCCTTCATGTAGCCGATCTCCGCCTCGGAGCGGCTGTAATGCAGGTAATCGCGCTTGGTCATGCCGACGCCGTGTTCGGCGCTGATCGAGCCGTTGTATTTCTGCACCGTCTCGAACACCCACTGGTTGACCGTCGCGCACTTGGCGAAGAACTCGTCCTTGGACAGGTTCTCCGGCTTCAAGATATTCAGGTGCAGGTTGCCGTCGCCGATGTGGCCGAACCAGACGATCTCGAACTCCGGATAGTGCTGAGTGACGATGGCGTCGATATCGTGGAGGAAGGCCGGCACTTTCGATACCGTGACCGAGATGTCGTTCTTGTACGGCGTCCAGTGGCTGATGGTCTCGGAGATGTACTCGCGCAGCTTCCACAAATTCTGCAACTGCTGCTCGCTCTGGCTCATCACGCCATCGAGCACCCAGCCCTGCTCGACGCAATGCTCGAAGGTCGCCAGGGCCGCTTCGGCCACCAGCTCGCTACTGGCCTCGAACTCCAGCAGCGCATAGAACGGGCACTCGGTCTCGAACGGCGCCGGCACGTCGCCGCGGCCCATGACCTTGGCCAGGGCCTTGTCGGAGAAGAACTCGAAGGCGGTCAGGTCCAGCTTGTTCTGGAAGGCGTGCAGCACCGGCATGATCGAGTCGAAGTCGGCGGCGCCGAGGACCATGGCGGTGAGGTTCTGCGGCGCGCGGTCGAGGCGCATGGTCGCCTCCACGACAAATCCCAGGGTGCCTTCGGCGCCGATGAACAACTGGCGCAGGTCGTAGCCGGTGGCGTTCTTGATCAGGTCCTTGTTCAGCTCCAGCAGCTCGCCGGTGCCGGTGACCACCTTGAGGCCGGCCACCCAGTTGCGGGTCATGCCGTAGCGGATCACCTTGATCCCGCCGGCATTGGTGCCGATATTGCCGCCCAACTGACTGGAACCACTGGAGGCGAAATCCACCGGGTAGTACAGCCCCTGCTCCTCGGCGAACAGCTGCAGCTGCTTGGTCACCACCCCCGGCTGGCACACGGCGGTACGGTCGAACTCGTTGAAGCCGAGGATCTGGTTCATGTAGTCGAAGGCCACCACCACTTCGCCGTTGGCCGCGACCGCCGCGGCCGATAGCCCGGTGCGCCCGCCCGACGGCACCAGCGCGACCTGGTGCTGGTTGGCCCAACGGACCACCGCCTGCACCTGCTCGATGCTCTTGGGAAAGACGATGGCGCAGGGGGCCGGGGCGAAGTGCTTGGTCCAATCCTTGCCGTAGGCGGCGAGGGAATCGGCGTCGGTCAGCACCTTGCCGGGCTCAACCAGGGTCTTCAGCTCTTCGATCAGCGCAGGGTTGGTCATCTACGGAACTCTCAAACGATTCATGGTCACCCTGAGCACGCTTCATCTGCCAGGGGTGGGTGTTTCGCGGGGCGCT
>DASWJQ010000087.1:0-3299 GCA_036397095.1 Anaerolineales bacterium | reverse complement strand
CAAGCGGCGCTGGAGCATGGCGCCGCAGCTCGGGGCGGCCGCCGAAACGGGCGCCGGCGACTGACCGAATTCTGCCTGGCTGCATATAAGAAGGGCGGTGGCAGAGCCACCGCCCTTTCTTGTCGGCCGCCGATTACTCCTGGCGGCCGTAGTGGTCGAAGAGGCGGTGTTCCACAGCATACGTGGCCAGTTCGACGCGGTTATTCAAATCGAGCTTCTGCAGGATGGCACTGACGTAGTTGCGCACGGTCTTCTCGCTCAAGTTGAGCGCTAGTCCAATTTCAGAGTTGCTCTTGCCCTTGGCCAATTCAACAAGGACCTCCACCTGGCGGTCCGACAGCATGCGGAAGGCATCCTGTTCCGCCTGACGATCAAGGTGGCGGACATGCCCAAGAACGCGCGCCGTTGTCGCTGGATCGAGCAGCGAGTCGCCTCGGGCGGCGGCCCGCACGGCTCGCAGCACCTCGTCGTTGCCAACCTGCTTAAGCACGTAGCCGACAGCACCTGCCCGAATCGCGTCGAAGACTAACTGATCGTCGGCGAACGAAGTCAAGATCACTACCTTGCTGTCGGGGAAGCGTTCGCTGATCTTGCGGGTAGCTTCGATCCCACCTTCCCCTGGCAGACGGATGTCCATCAGGACGACATGGGGCTGGTGGTCTCGCACCGCAGCCAGCGCCTCCTCTGTGCTGCCGGCCTCAGCTACCACCTGCAGGTCGTCTTGGTCGTCAATCAGGGTCATCAAGCCGAGCCGCACCACCTCGTGATCATCCACCAATACAACGCGGATCGTCTTCATCACGGCGGCACCCACGGAACGACCAACACGACGCGGGTCCCCCCTTCGGTCCTGTTCTGCAGGCTTAGCTCGCCGGCCAAGAGCCGCGCTCGATCGCGCATGTTGCGTAAGCCAAATCCGAAGGCGGCGTCCTTGGGGAGGCCAATTCCATCGTCTTCAATCGTCAGCGCCAGCTGGCCGTCCGTCAACCGGGCGGTAAGCCGGACCCGACTGGCGTGGGCGTGACGGATCGTGTTCGACAGGGCCTCGGTGGCGATTGCCACGACGTGGTCGGCCTGGCCAGGTTCGCCGACTGAATCTGCCGGCAGCTCGAGATCGGTGGTCAGGCGGATCAAGCTCGCGAAGCGGGGATCCTCGGACAGTAGGCGCAAACGCTCGGCCAGAGGCTGCCTGGGTGCGGTCGGGGACAGCTCGCGCAGGTTCTGGCGCAAGTCGGCGATGGCGTCGTTGAGGGCGCTCACGGCGCGTTCGACGCGTGTGGAGCCGTCGCCTTCGGCTGGCACCCAGCGCCGCAGGGATTCGACCAGCAGGCCGGCCGTATACACCTTCTGGATGGCGCCATCGTGCAGTTCACGCGCGATCCGATCGTGCTCGGTCTGGATTAGGCTCGCCTCTTCCATGCGGGCGAGGCGCCGCTCGATCTCGAGGTCGAATACTTCAAGCGCCCGGATCGTAGTGATGGCCAGAATCAGGCCGAGGATTGTGCGCGGCACGGCCGTCGGCACGATGAGGATGGCCTCGAACACTTGGCTGTTGAGCAGGTTGCCCGGGAAGAAAGGAACAGGTGGCGGCACGAGCCCGGCGACGAAGCCGTAGGCGACCAACGTCAGACCGGCCACGCGCAGCATGCTGACAATTTGGGGAACATTTAACGGGGCAATGCGCTCCAGAGTGTGGCGCCGCAGGGCGAATCCGGCCAGCATGGCGCCGGGCAGAGCCATTGTATAGCGGGCTAGACCATCGGCGATGTTGTGCCAGGCGTCACCGCTTGCCAGACGGTGGATCGGGAAGAAAGTCAGGAAAAGCCAGACCGCAAACCAGCCCGCGTTGAGCACGGTCAGACGCCGGATGCGTTCGCCTGTGCCCAGCAGCCGGATGCCAAATTCGATCAAGCAAGCAAACGACAGCCCCAGCAAGAGCAGGCGCAGACCCTGGAGCACCTCGATGGCCTGGGGTGACATATAAGCTGCCTGGATTGGAATGAAATACTCACCCCATTCGTGCAACCCGTGAGCGAAACCAAAAGCGGCCAACCAACTCAAGGCCCGGGCCAGATCCAGGCGGGAGGCATTACGGGACTGCAGCGCAATGGAAAGGCCGAGCACGAAAAAGGCAAGGCCGTAGACGAAGAAGATCAGGTCCTGGTTGAGCGCGACGATAGTGCGCATGGCCTCGATCATTGCCGGCGGATTGTAGCACGCACGTGCGGAGGCGACCGGGGAGTCGAGGCGGCTTGTTCGAGGAAGAATGTCACTGCGGCCCGTCGGACGGCTGCGTTAGGCTGAGATTGCGGCGACCAGAGCGGCCGGACCCTTGAGTCTGGCCCGGCTCCGACGACGTTTGTGCTATGGATGGCGATATCGCGTTAGCAGTGATCTATCTGGTCTACGGCCTTGCGTTCTACAGCATGGGCCTGGCAATCGTCCTCGAGATTGGACGAGGTTCTGACGCGCATTTGCGTCATGCACTCCGACCTTTAGCCGCCTTCGGCCTGATCCACGGCCTACACGAGTGGATCGAAATGCTGCACGTTATGGGGCATTTGCCAGCGGATCCCTTGCTGATGATGGTGTGGGATGCGCTTCGCCTTGGGCTCTTGGCGTTTTCATTCCTATCGCTGGCTGCCTTCGGGGCGGCCCTGCTCTCACAGCGTGAGTCCTGGCGCCGACTGAGCCTGCTCGTTCCGCTGGCTCAGTCGGCAGTCTGGGGACTGGGCGTCTTGGTCTTGCGCCAAGATTATCCAACGGGCGCGACGATGCTGGCAGTGGGTGAAACCTGGACACGATATGTATTGGGCATTTCATCGGCCTTGCTTGCCAGCGCCGGCCTGGTCATGCAGCAGCGGGCATTCCGGCAGGCGGGGATGGTCCGCTTTGGTCAGGATTCCTTATGGGCGGCCATCGGATTTGCCTGGTATGGGGTGGTAGGCCAGATGTTCGTCGCCAGCAGCCCTTTGCCACCCTCGGATCTGATCAATGCCGCCCTGTTCTTCCGGACGGTTGGCATTCCGATCCAATTGGCCAGGGCGGCCGCCGGGTTATTGGCGTCGGTCTTCGTCATGCGCTTCCTGCGAGCGTTTGAGGTTGAGATGGAACGCCAGATTGCCGAGTTGCGGGCGGCGCGGCTCGAAGAGGCCACTCGGCGCGAAGCGCTGCGCGGTGAGCTGCTGTTGCGCGTGGTCTCGGCTCAGGAAGCTGAGCGCAAACGGGTGGCGCGTGAGCTTCACGACGACACCGGGCAGGCGTTGACGGCGATCGGCCTCGGCTTGCGGGCGGTCTCC
>DASWJQ010000086.1:0-35151 GCA_036397095.1 Anaerolineales bacterium | reverse complement strand
GGGAATGGTCGAGGGACGGGTGCGCCTCGTCCTGGATCCACGCGGGGCGGCGCTTGAACCCGGCGAGATCCTGGTGTGTCCAGGCACCGATCCTTCGTGGACTCCACTCTTCTTGGTCGCCGGCGGACTGGTGATGGAGGTCGGCGGCATGATGACCCACGGGGCGGTCGTTGCACGCGAGTACGGGATCCCGGCCGTGGTCGGCGTTCACGACGCAACCCAGCGGCTGACGACCGGCCAGCGTGTACGGGTGGATGGGTCCAGCGGGCGGGTTACGGTCCTTGGACCGCAGACTGCGGACGGCTGACGGCGGACCGCAGACCGCAGAATTCCATTCGCCGTTCACTTTTCATCCGAATCCCTGGTCCCTAATCCCCAACTCCAAATCCCCAACCCCTAATCCCTAATCCCCAATCCCAGGTCCCCCGTGCCCCATTACCTATCCCCTGGCTCGCATCCCGTATTCCGTAGCTTTTGTCCTTCGCTCGCCGAGACCGCCCGCCGCCTGTATACTGGCGCCTCGCTCGCCCACCGTCCTGAGGAGGAGGGATAGATGCGTTGGACCCCCACGCTGCGCCGGTTCAGCTGGTTGATGTTTGGGCTGGCCTGGATCCCGTTCACGTTGATCTTTGTCGGCATGATCGGATTGCCTGACGGCAGCTACGCCTGGACCGAACTGCCGCTGGTGACACGCATCGGGTTGGTCGGTTCGGGGGTCATGTTTGCCCTGTCCATGGTCGGTCTGATGGGGGCGCCGATACTCGGGCTGATCAGCAGTCAATCGGTCATTCGCTCAGGGCGCAAGGGCCAGGCCACCATCATCGATATGCAGGATACCGGCACCACGATCAATCAGAACCCATTGGTCCATTTCACGCTGCAGGTCGATCCGATTGACGGGCCGTCATTTGAGGCCGAGACCGAGAAGATCGTTCCGCGCTTGCTGGTGCCTCACTTCCAACCGGGGCTGCGCGTGCCAGTTCGCTACGACAGCAAGGCCAAAAGGGCCGTCATCACGGACCTCGACGACATCGAGTAAAACAGTGCCGGAAGGCGGATGACTCGGTGGCAAGCTTCACCAGACCGCAGAAGGGCCGTGAGCCCCCAGCCGCTGGGGGCAATACCGCAAATCACCAGGGGGAACGCGGCCGCAATAAGCTGATTGCCTGGGCGGCCCCCTTGCTATTCGCCGCCTATCCTGCCTTTCAGATCACTGCCCACAACATCGAGCATGTCAGCCCGCTAGGCGCGCTACGGCCGCTACTGTTAGGCCTACTTCTCGCTGGGAGCTGCCTGATCATTCTGCGTGGACTGGGTTGGCAGTGGCTCCAAGCCGGTCTAGGGGCCCTGCTGCTGGTTGTCTTCGTTCTGTCCTACGGACAGATCTACCAGTCACTTAAAGCCGCCCACCCTATTCTGTCCAACGTCGTCCGCCACCGCTTCTTGCTGCCGATCAGCCTTTTGGTGCTGACGGCCGCGCTTATCGTGGTCGCCCGCTGGCGACCGCCGGTTGTCGTGCTTTCGGTCCTGGCTATCGCCGGCGGACTCGGTCTGGGACAGCCCGCCATCGTGCTTGGCGCCGATGCCTGGCGTGCAACCCGCCCCGCCACCGAGCCATTTGCCGATGAATTGATTTGTCGGGGACTAGAGGCTACTTGGCGCCCCGATATCTACCTGATCGTGCTCGATGCCTACGAGCGGCACGATGTGCTGCTGGAAGCCCATAGTTTTGACAACACCCCATTCTTGGCCGAACTCGAACAGCTGGGGTTTTCAATCGGCTATGGAAGCTTGAGCAACTACCGCTATACGGCGCCTTCAATGGCCTCTCTGCTCAACATGTCCTACGTTCAGGATCTGCCCCAGCCGGCGCCACAATCGTGGGTCGAATTGAGCCGGACGATCCGGCAACCTCGGATCCGCTCCGAACTCGAATGTCTCGGCTACGAAGTAATTGCCTTTGATTCGGGAGTGGCCTGGACCTCCTGGCCGGACGCGGACCAGTTTAGGTCCCAGGAACCTAACTGGCTTCACAGAATCGGGCTGCTCGGACCGATCTCCCGCATCGAAGCCATTCTGCTCGAACGCAGTCTTGCGCTCGCCGTTTTGGATGCCGTCCAGACCTCTGCACGTCAGCTCCCATCGTGGCTGGACCCGACTCAGGAGCATGTGGGCCGGATTCATTTCACGTTCGAGGAACTGGCTGCAGTTGCCGGGGAGGCTTCGCCGAAATTCGTGTACGCTCACATAGTCTCGCCACATCCGCCAATGGTCCTGGGGCAAGACCGGATCGAGTACGGTGCAGAGGCGTTTGAGAGGGCCTTCGCTGGCCAACCGGGTCAAGCTAGCGGGGACTACGCCGCGCAGGTGGACTACTTGAACCAGTTGGTGGTCACCAGCCTTCGTCAAATCATCGAGCGTTCCAGCCAGCCGCCGATTATCATCCTCACCGGGGACCACGGCTGGGCTGACGACTCGCCGGAGCAGAAGCTCTCCATCCTGCACGCTTACCTGCTGCCGGGCAAGGGGGCGGCTTTCTATCCAACAATCACACCGGTTAACACTTTCCGCCTTGTGCTGCGCCAATACTTTGGCGCCGATCTGCCCCTGCTGGAGGACCGCAGTTACTACTCCGAGGGCCGCGACCTGCAGAATTTCGAGGCAGTCGAGAACACCTGGCGCCCCCGCGCCGGTGACTAAGGCAGGTTCGAACTGCGTGTCAGCCTGGGAAAGGGTGGCAGAAGGGGGGTCATAGCTTGCGGGATGTCAAGTCTTGTGTCGGGTTTGCCGAGCCCAGGACTCAAGCGCCGCCTGCCGGCCGAGCCCCGACTGCAAGACTAGAAGCGGGCAACAGCAGGCCTCCAAGAAGGAGCAAAATCACAATTGGGCCCAATGTTGGTGTCCCATGAGTCCTTTGAGTATTTGTGTTGTCAGCTTTTGCTGGATGCTGACGGCTGACCGCCACCCTCTGACCGTAAGCCACGGATCACGATAAGCCGTTCAGCCCTGTCCCGTATCCGCGTCTCGTGTCCCCGTATCAGCTGTCAGCTATTACCTGTCACTTCCCACTCCCCAATCCCCAATCCGTAGTCCCCAATTCCTCCACTTCCTTTCGACGTACAATCTTTGCGTGAACCCAACTTCGAATCGGCCAGAAAGCACAACTTCCGGCCTACGTGGCATGCGTGCCTTCTACGTGTTGTGGGCCGGCCAATTCGTATCCATTTTCGCCACCCGCATGACCCACTTTGCCATCGCCCTGTGGGCCTGGGATCTGACCGGCACGGCCACTGGGTTGGTGCTAGTAGTGGTCGCTTCGTTCGTGCCCAAAGTGATTTTGGGCCCCTTCGCCGGAACCTTGATCGACCGCTGGAACCGCAAACTCGTGCTGGCCCTGTCGGATGCCGGCGCAGCGGTTTCGACAGCCGTGCTGCTGGTCTTGTTCGCCACTGGCAAGGCCCAAATCTGGCACTTGTATGTTACGGGTGCCTTTTCCGGCGCCTTTAGCGCTTTCCAGTACCCGGCCTACTCAGCGGTTGTGGCCACGATGGTCTCGAAGGACCAATTCGCCCGCGTCAATGGGATGCGGGCGGTGGTCGGATCGGCCTCCGGTATCGGCGCCCCGTTGCTGGCCGGCGCGTTGTTGGCCCTTGTCGACATCCCCGCTATCCTGATCCTTGATCTGGTCACGTTCAGCGCCGCGTTCGGTACGCTGCTTGTTGTGCACATCCCGCAACCTGTACGCAGCGACGAGGGGGAAACCGGGCGCGGTTCCATCCTGCGGGAGACCCAGCAGGGATTGCGCTATATCCTTGCCCGCCGCAGCCTAACCGCCATCTTCTTGCTGTTTACCTTGTCCAACATTCACGCAGCATTTGGCTACCCACTGATGACGCCGATGATCTTGGCCAAGACCGGTGATGATTCGGTCGTCCTCGGCCTGGTTCAATCGGCCGGTTCGATCGGCTTCTTGGCCGGGGGCCTGCTTATGAGCCTGTGGGGCGGGCCGGCGCGACGCATCCACGCCATCAATCTGAGTTTCATCTTGTGGGGTGTGCTGGGCACCTTTGTCTTCGGGCCTGCTTGGTCGCTCCCCTTGTGGATGATTGGTTCGTTCTTGATGGCGTTGTTTAATCCGATCATCAACAGCGCCTACATTGCCATTCTGCAGTCGAAAGTCGCACCCGATCTGCAGGGCCGGATCTTTGGCCTGGAAGATACGATTTCCACTGTCTCATTTCCAATTGGCCAATTGATCGCCGCCCAGTTGGCCGATCGTGTGCTCGAGCCGGCCATGACGGGTGGAAGCGCCCTGGCCGACGCGCTCGGACCGATCTTCGGTACCGGCGCCGGCGCCGGCATGGGCGTTCTGATTGTGCTAGGCGGGTTGATGGCGATCGGCAACGGTTTTCTGGGATACTTGATCAAACCGATCCGTGACATTGAGGAGTTGATGCCGGACCACGGTGTCAGCCTCGAAGCGGCCGCGGCCGACTGACGCTCGCGTATGCCCTGTGCCGCACTATCGTCCTGCCCTCGGAGGCTCTGATGACCATGTATCGTCCGGCAATCCGTTGGTGGTCGTTGCGCGATACCAAGCTGATCGCCCACTTCAACGAATCGCTCGAAGTTCTCGAAGATCGGCTGGTGTTGCGTAAGGGCACGTTCAGCAAGACCGAGACGGTCATTCCCTTCGACCGGATCACGAACTACAACGTCAGCCAGTCCTTCTTTGATCGGATCTTCAACATCTGCCACTTCCGCATCGAAACCGCCGGCTCAATCGCACCCGAACTGCACCTTGCCGGCTACCCCGAGTCGCTTAAGGATGTGTTGTCCAATGCGGTGGACTTCACTGGGTAGGGGCCAGGGTTCGTCCGTCGCAGGGGCGAGCCCTGCGGCATGATCCCCAGCAGGCGCGACGGCACGCTGCTGCGGCCGTCTATCCACCCCCGAACAATGCCGGCAGAGGCTGATCGTGTCCCTGTCAGGTTGGGTGAGCTCGGCCCCCAGATCGTGGGCAGCTGAGACCGCCGGTGGGTCAGATCTCCAGGGAACCAGGGTTGCGAAAATGAACGTAGTTACCGGTGCTTTCGGCTATATCGGCCGTGAGATCGCCCGCCAGCTGCTGGCCCAGGGCGAGCAGGTGCGGACCATCACGACGCACCCAGACAAACCCAACCCCTTCGGGGGCATGGTCGAGGCGTTTCCCTACGACTTCACCGACCCCGAACGATTAGCTGGCCATTTGGCCGGCGCACGGACTCTATTCAACACCTACTGGATTCGCTTCGAACACGCCGGCGCCACCTTCGATCAGGCCAATGCCAACACCCGAACACTTTTGGCCGCCGCCAGGCACGCCGGGGTCCAACGGATCGTCCATATCAGTGTCACCCGGCCGGCCATCGACTCCGAGCTGCCGTACTACCGGGGCAAGGCGCGCCAAGAGTTCGATGTCGCTGCCTCGGGCCTCGGCTACGCCATCATCCGCCCCACGCTGGTATTCGGCCAGGGAGACATTCTGGTCAACAACATCGCCTGGCTGATGCGCCGGTTCCCGGTCTTCCCGATTTTCGACGGCGGCGAGTACCGCTTGCAGCCAGTCCACGTCTCCGATGTCGCCAGGATTGCCATCCAGGCCAGCCAGCAACGCGGGAACTCGGTCTGGGATGCCGCCGGACCCGACACCTACACCTTTCGCCAGTTCGCCAGGCTCATGCGGGACAGGATCAGCCCAGCGACCTGGTTGGCCCCGCTGCCCGGTTGGTTGGGATTGCGATTGGGCCGGCTGATTGGCGGGGCCGTCGGGGATGTCGTCCTAACGGCCGCCGAATTGGATGGGCTCCGCCAGGAAAAGCTGATATCAGACCGGCCACCACTCGGCGCCGTCGGCTTTGGTGCGTGGCTGACGCGCCACGCCGACGGCCTGGGCCGCAGCTACGCCTCGGAGTTGGCTCGACACTTTGATTGGTCGACTACGAGAGGTGAAGCGTGATAGGGGAAGAGGGATCCGGGACTAGGGATTGGGGACTGGGGATTGGGACCGAAGGCCATGGACGATGGACTATCGTAGACCGACTGGTAAGAGCGTATGGCGATGCGCCCAGGCTTTGATTGGTCGACTACGAGAGGTGAAGCGTGATAGGGGAAGAGGGATCTGGGACTAGGGATTGGGGACTGGGGACTGGGGATTGGAACCGAAGGCCATGGACGATGGACGATCGTAGACCGACTGGTAGGGGCGCATTGCGATGCGCCCGGGCCGCCGGAGCCAGTGGGCTGCCATAGCGGCGGACGGCGGCCCGGTTCGGGACCTGCGACTGGTGACAAGGGAATGGTGATAGGTAGTACGTGGGCTCGGTGAATGGTCGAGTGGAGGTGGATCGTGGCAGGGTCGATATTGATCGGAATTGGTGAGCGCCGTCGCTTTGAAGCCGCGTCCGGCGGGGGCATGCCGGGTCGGGCGACGGAGCTGCCAGACTCGCTGAAGGCTCAGGCCATCGACCTGGCGGCACGCGGCAAGAAGATCGAGGCGATCAAGCTCGTGCGGGAAACGATGGGCTGGGATCTGCGGCAAGCGAAGGAAGCGGTTGAAGAGCTAGCCTACAGCCATCTTTCACCAGGTGGCCGCTGGCCGTCCGAAGCACACGGCGACGTCCCGGCGAACGTGCTGGCACAGGCCCAAGGGTTGATCGACAAACGCCGGACAGTCGAGGCGGTGGCCCTCATCCGCCGGGCGACCGGCTGGTCCCTGGCGGATGCCAAGGCGTATGTCGACCGCATGAGGCCCTACCGGCCGGAGTAGCGGCCCCGCCAGACCGCCAATGCCGCAGGCCGCGTGGGGATGATCCAGGGTGATCTCTGCCGGCATTTAATCCCTTCTTGGCTGCCAGTCGCTCTTCGGGGCTGGCTCGATTAAGATAAGCGCCATGTTTGGCAATGACTTACTTGGCGCCGCCTCGGCACTGGCTTCGGCCTTCTCTTGGGGTGGCGGCGACTTCAGCGGCGGGATGGCCTCCCGCGAGTATGGACCATTCCAAGTGCTGGTGCTGTCAGCGGCCACCAGCTTGCCATTGATCCTGCTGCTCGATCTGTTGGCCGGCGAAGGGTTGCCGAGTCTGCGCAGCGGTTTGCTGGCGGCGGCCGCCGGCGGCTGCGGCACGCTGGGGTTGGCCGCCTTCTACCGCGGCTTGGCCATTGGCCGGGTCGCTGTTGTGGCGCCGGTGGCCTCCGTGTTGGGCACGGTCGTTCCGGTGCTGGTGGGTGTCTTTGATGCCGGTGTGCCTTCCATCATCCGACTGGCTGGCTTCGGGCTGGCTCTGCTGGGCATCTGGCTGGTGACTGGCTCCAACGGCGAAAAGGCGGCCGGCACTCGTCGTGAGATGGAATTGGCGGTCCTGGCTGGCATTGGCTTCGGCATCTTCCTGACTTTGATTGCCCTGGTTGACCCCGATGAAGTCTTCTCACCGTTGGTGAGTTCCAAGGTCGCCGGACTCCTTGTGTCTTTGTGGATTGTGCGAGCGCATGGCCTGGCCGTGCCGACCCCGCGGCAAAGCTGGGCCGCGGTAGCAGCCGGAGTCCTCGATACGGGTGGCAACATCTTCTACCTAGTAGGAACGCAAATGACACGGCTGGATGTGGTGGCCGCACTTGGCTCGCTCTACCCGGCCATTACCGTGCTGCTTGGATGGCGACTGCTGAAGGAGCAGGTTTCGGGCAGGCAATGGTTCGGCGTGGCCATCTCCTTGGCGGCGGTTGTTCTGATTACGATCTAACGGGGAGGGAACACTTGAGACTCAATCATGTTCTTCACATCACTCTCCTCTGTCTGTTAGCGGTTGGAATCCTGCCGGCTTGCCAGCCGGCGCCCGGCGCCCATGGGACGCTGGCCGGCGCGGTGGTAGTAGGTCCGTTGGTGCCGGTCGAGCGGCCTGGAGAACCGACGCCGTCTCCTGTCGCCGAGGTCTTCACGTCACGTGGCCTATTGATCTTCAGCCTCCCCAACGATCGCCTAGCGGCCGAGCTGCGTTTTCGGGCCGACGGCAGCTACCGGGTTGAGTTGCCTGCCGGCGATTATCGAGTTGAGCTGGCGCCCACTGGGATCGACCGGGCCGAAGGTTTGCCAGCCGAGGTGCACATCCGATCGGGCCAGGTCACCTACCTGGATGTGTCGATCGATACCGGTATTCGTTGAACGCGGCCGGCGGGGGCGGTCCACGATTAGCCCAAATTAACCCCTTGCCGAGGCTCTGGAACCCGCTTAGATTGCTCCCATGACTGTCCAAAAGCTATGGTTCGGTCTGCTGGCGTTTGGCGTGTTGCTGGCGGCGATGGCCGCCGGCTGGTCCGTCTCGGCCATGGCCCGGCCGGCACCCACCGCCTTCCCAACGATCGCTCGAAGCCTCACCGCCTCGCTGACGGCAGAGCCAACGGCGACCACCAGTCCTGTTCCAAGTTGGACTCCGACGTCCAGCCCCACTCCGACGGCCAGTCCGACGTTCACGCCAGCCGGCACTACCACGCCGACAGTGCGACCGAGCCGAACGCCATCCATCACACCGACGCCAACGTATGATCCGCCCGATGCCCGGGTGCTGGCACAGGCCAATTGCCGTTATGGCCCGGGTGCCGCCTACTTATACGAGTGGGGTCTGTATCCGACCGACCGCGTCGAAATCCATGGCCGCAACGACCAGGGAACGTGGGTCTATGTGGACCCCTGGACCTATGTCGACCGCTGTTGGGTCCGGGCCGACCTGCTGGATGTCTTCCGCGGCGATCTGTTCGAGGCGCCTGTCTACAACGGTAGATTGCCGTTCTCGGTGCTGTACAAGCCGCCGACCAACGTCCGGGCCAGCCGGAATGGAAATGAGGTCCAGATTGTATGGAACGCGGTTTGGATGACGGAGGACGATGACCGGGGCTACTTGGTTGAGGCCTGGGTCTGCCAGGCGGGGCAGTTGGTGTTCACACCAATCCACGTCAGTTCACCGCCGGCCTGGGTTCAAGATGAGCCCGGTTGCCCCCAGCCGTCGTTCGCCCGCTTGTACACCGCGGAGAAGCACGGTTACACCCAATGGGTCAAAGTTCCATGGCCCGAGCACACCTCAGCGCCGTAGATCGAACGAAACAACGACGCTAAGACACCATAAAAATCAATGAAGGCTCATCGCCCGCTGAATTCCGCCAGAGTTCTGGCGGCTGCGTGTTCGTGGCTCTCAACTGATCTTCAGCCGAGCTCGCCCGCCTCGACCATCGCCAGAAACTCGGGCACGATCACAGGGTCGAAGTGAGTGCCAGCCTGCTCCTGCAGAAAGTCAAGTGCCTTTTGGGCTTTCCAGGCCGGCCGATAGGGGCGGTCGGAGGTCAATGCATCCCAGACATCGACTACGGCGAAGACGCGGGCCGCTCGCGGGATTTGGTCAGCCCTTAGCCCGCGCGGATAGCCGGTGCCGTCCCACTTTTCATGGTGCGCGTAGGGAATATCGAGCGCCGGCCGCAGGAACTCGATTGGAGAAAGCATCTCAAAGGCATACGCCGGATGCTTACGCATGATCTCCCACTCGGCATCGTCCAAGGTGTCTGGTTTGAGCAGGATGTGGTCCGGGATCGCCATCTTCCCGATGTCGTGGAGCAGGGCGCCGCGGCGCATGTGCGACAGATCGCCTTCTGAAATCCCCAGCCTTCGCGCCAGGCGGGCCGTGAAGTTCGTCACTCGCCGGGCGTGCCCTTCGATCTCGATATCGCGCAATTCGAGAGCCCTGGCCCAGCCTTCGATCGTCTCGTCATAAGCGTGCATCAGTTCAACGTTGACGCGCTGTAGATTGTCGAACAGGCGAGCATTGTCGATGGCGATCGCCGCCTGCCCGGCCAACGCCTCGAGAAACTCGGTCCAGTCGTCGTTCGGATCCAGCAGACTCCGGTGGAACAGCTCCAACACGCCCTTGACTTGCCCTTTGGCGACTAGTGGGACGGCGAAATAGGAGACAAACCCTTCCGCCTGGATCAGCGGTGCCCGGGCAAACGCGTCCTCATGTTCCGCTAGCCGCAGGATATGCAAGGGCTCGCGCGATAGTGCCGCCCGCCCGGCCTGGCCTTCTCCCAACCGCAGATGGCTGTGCTGCAGCGCGGGGGATTTGAAGCCGCGGCCGGCGGCGTAGTTGAGGGTTTGGCCATCGGGGTCAAACAGCAAGATGGCCGCGGCATCGACGCTTAGGACCGTCGTCAGTTGATCGAGCAGCACCTCGAATGTCAACCGCGGGTCCAAACTGGCGGTGATGGCCAGATCGATGGCGCGCAGGGCGCGCAGGCGCTGCAGTTGCTCATGCGTGCGCAGCTCAAAGGCTTTGATGTCGCTGATGTCGCGGGCGATGGTTGACAGGAACTCGACGGAGCGCTGGCGGTCATAATGCGCCAGAACGACCTGCAGGACCGGTATGCGGGCACCCTGCTGAGTCAAGAACTCGGTTTCACCGCTCCAGACCCCATGTTCGATGGCATGGGGGATGGCTTCGTTTTCCAACCGGTCCCAACTTGCAGGCGGATGGAACTCGCGGATCGGCCGGCCAGCATGAGCCCCGGGTGCCATGCCCAGCATTGACTGGCCGGCACTGTTTATATACAGGCTATGGCCCTCGGGGTCGGACATGCCCACCAGATCGGTGGTCGATTCGAGGATGCGGGCCAACCGGTCGCGCTCGGCCTCGGCCGCTTGGCGCGCCCGGGCCACGTCCTGTCCCTCGAGCGCTTGCTTGACGGCCGGCCCGAGCCTGGCAAGCCGGTCCTTGAGCAGATAGTCGGCGGCGCCGTTTTTCATGCACTCAACAGCGACTTCCTCACTTATGCTGCCGGTGACTACGATGAAGGGGATGGGCAGGCCGCGCTTCTTGAGCGCCTCCAGGGCCTGTGGTGCATTGAATTGGGGCAAGTTGTAGTCCGCCAGAATGATGTCAATATCGGGGCTGAGTGCCTGCTCGAACCCGGTCTCGGTCTCGACGCGTTCCCACGCCAGTTCGAAGCCGGCCCCCATGAGTTCATGGACCATCAGCTCCGCATCCGACAGCAGATCCTCGACGATTAGAACCGTGATCGAACGCCTTTCCTGCGACATCGAACCAGCCTCAGGCGGCATCGCGTTAGGATCTGTCATCAGGCGTCGGGGGACCGGTTTAGCAATAACCAGTACAGGCCAAGCTGGCGGACCGCCTCGGTGAAGCGATCGAAGTCCACGGGTTTCACGATGTAGCTGTTGACGCCAAGCTCATAGCTGCGGACGATGTCCCTCTCTTCGGTCGACGAGGTAAGCATGATGACGGGGATCGACCTGGCCCGCTCGTCTGCCTTGAGCTGGGCCAGCACTTCGAGTCCATCCACCTTGGGCAGCTTTAGGTCGAGCAGGATCAACTTTGGACGGGCCCGTGGTCGTTCCAGCCCGCCACCTAGCAACAGGTCGAGCGCCTCTTCGCCGTCGCGGACGACATGGATCTGGTTGGCGAGTTTGTGCCTGCGGAAAGCGTTGAGGGTCAGCTCGACGTCGTCCGGATTGTCCTCAACCAGCAGGATCTCAATTGGATGGTTCGTCGTCACTGTTGTCCTCCCCCAGTGTGAAGAAGAATGTGGCGCCTCTTCCGGCCTCGGCCTCGGGCCAAATTCGGCCGCCATGCTGATGAATGATGCGTTGGACAGTAGCCAGGCCAACTCCGGTGCCTTCGTAGTCCTCCTGCCGGTGCAGGCGCTGAAACACGCCAAACAACTTGTCTGCGTACGCCATATCAAAGCCGACGCCATTATCCCGAACGTAGTACACGGTCGAGCCGTTCTTGGTGTCCGCACCGATTTCAATCTGGGGTTCGTCGGCTTCCCGACTGAATTTGGCAGCGTTGCTGATCAAGTTGGCGAATACCCGCCTCAGAAGCTGTTGATCACCGCGGCAGACCGGAAGCGGATGGACACGGACCCCTGGTTCAGTGCCCTGCCACTCCGACCGAACCTCTTCCAACGCCTCGGTCACCACCTGGTTTAGGTCAACCACCTGTTCGTCGATTGCCTGGCGGCCAAGACGGGAGAAGCTCAGCAGGTGGCCGATCATCTCTCCCATACGTTGTGCATTGCCGCGAATCCGGTCCAGGTAGCCTTGTGCTTCGGCGGAAAGATCACGGCCATGTTCTTCGATCAGGATACGCGAGAAACCGTCGATCGCCCGCAGCGGGGAGCGCAAGTCGTGGGAGACCGAATAGGAGAAGGTCTCCAGCTCCTTGTTTACCGCCTCCAAGCGATTCGCTGTCTGCCGCAGTTCGGCTTCAAACTCTTTCTGCGCCCTTATGTCCTTGACCACGCCGATCTTCCCTATCACGCGGCCCTGCTCGATGATCGGGGAGCCGGTGATAATGACGGGCAACGGGACACCGGTCTTCGTTAGGACTTCGACCTCGTAGGTGGTCGATTCGCCGCGGGCGCGTTTGGCGAATTCTGTATGGATGATCGCCAAATTCGGCCCATCGAAGAACTGGTCGATCGGCATGCCAACGGCCTCGTCACGTGTGTAGCCGAACAGGGCCTCGAAGGCCGGATTGATTTCAACCGTCACGTCATTGTTGTCCAGGATCCACACCGGATCGCGCATCTGTGCCAGGTACAGCGCATTGCGCGTCAACAAGTCGTTCTGCTGGCGCAGCGCTTGGGCCAGTTGGCGTTCCTGTTCGAGAAGGGCGCCGTAGCCTAACTGCAGCCGGATCTGGCGCGCCATGAGGTCGAGCAGGGCCAGATCGTCCTGCGGGAACAGGGTCCGCCCGCCCGGGAAGAGGATCAGGGCCCCCCAGAAGGTGTCGCCCGCATGCAGCGGCACCAGGAAGGCGGAGTATGTTCCAGCCGGCGGTTCCAGGTCCTGCAGGCTGGTCTGGCTTTGAGCCAGATCCGGAATGTGATCCGAAGCGCCGGCCATCAATCTCTGGATAAGTTCGGTCTCAAGCGTAAGTTCGATATCACCCACAAACGCCAGCGTGCTAGTTTCGGGCAGGTGGCAGCCGACATGGTTGCCGGCGGCGCCGACGACCCGGGTTGCGGCACTCTGTAGGGCCTGCCCCATTTGTCGGGCCTCGCCTGTCGGCTGCAACCTGGACAGGACGGCCAAGAACCGCTCCAATTCGGCCAGCAGCCAGGCGCGGCGCAGCCAACGTGGGGGTACGAAGCCCAGGTAATAACAGGCTGCGCTGGCCGTTGCCAGGACAGTGGGTGCCTCCTGGGCCCAGGCTAGTCGGGCGTCGGGCAGCAGTCCAACACCCAGGGTGAGGATGGCGGCGGCCAGCAGACCGGAGCCCAGACCGACCAGCACCATCCGCCGGCGTAACACGCCCTGGCGGTTGCGCGCCAGCCGAATGATCAGATAGGCGGCAACGCTTTCGACCCCGACGAAGTAGACAACCGCCAGCACTGTCAGGAGCGGCGGCGCCGACGAGGCGGAGAGACCAAGGATGAGACTGAGGACGAGGAAGGCGGCCGTGGCAGCAACCAGGGGCCGCTTGCCGACCGGATGCAGGTCGGTCACCAACCAGAGCAGGATCAGCGGATGTGCCAGCAGTCCGGTCTGCGCCAATAGGCTGCCAGGGCGGCCGGTAGCGACTCCCAAATCGCTCAATAGGCCCACCAGAATGGCCGCCGCCAGGGTGGCGAACAGCAAACTGATTTGCAGCCGAACTCGTCCGCGTTGACGGATCCAATCGGCCGCCGTCAGGACGGCGGTCAGCAACAACAGGATCCTGGTTGCGATCTCGAACAAGCTAGGTGTTGTCATGGTATGGGGCGGACCAGCCGCGGCGGCGCTCGCTACAAAGGCCGCCTGGTGGGCCTGTCGAAAACGCGACCCGCGGCGGGGAGCCCCAGGTCAACTCCCCCGATATCGACTATTCCCCATATATAAGGGAAACCTAAATTGGTGGCAAGGCCCCGCAGGTCCTAGCGGAACGACGGCCAGCGGGCGTCTTGATCAGGATTGGAGAAGAGGGGTGCCACTTGGCGGGGGCACGCGGTTGCGAAGACTGTGGCGCAGGTCTCCGCTCTTAGGCTATGTGTGGCGCTGCCATTCGCCCCCGTGCTGAATGCGATGATCGGCCTTGTAGGCAAGCAACGCCCCGTCGGGCGAGTTCCATGACGCCGTGCTGTCAGCCCGCCACCGGCTGCAACCGGCCGCGACGGCCGAGCAGGCCAATAACCCCGATGGTCAGCAGGATCAGGATGGCAAGGATCGCCAGATCTGGTCCCACTTGGCTCCAGCCAGCGTCATCCTGAACGATGGCAAGCACGGGGGCCATCAGATAGTGGGTGGGGAACAGGCGGCTGATCCACTGGGGCAGAGACGGGAATAGCTCGAACAGGGCAGGTGCGTAGAGCACGATGCCCAGGGATTTGAGGCTGGCGAACAACGTGTTGATGTCGTCGACCAAGGCGCCCAACACGACGCCGAAGCCAGAGGCCAAGACGGCGCCCATGAACAGCGCCAGCAACAACAGCGCCGGTTGCCCTCCCAGGGCCTGGTTGAGGACCAGCGTGAGTACCCCCATGGCCACGCTCAGAAGCACCCCAAGGGCTCCCTTGGCGATGAGCACGTCGGTGACGGTGGCGGGTGTGATCCCCAAAGCGTTATAGGTCCGGCGGGCTTTTTCCTCGACCAGGGACGAGGACGGCACGAGCACGCCGCCGATCACAATGCTGATGAGCACGATGAACGGGAAGATTCGCTGCTCCCAACTGGCAACTTGTTCACCGACCGTCTGCTGGTGTATCTCAATCGGAGATTCTTGCCCCGAGACATCCCTGATCATGGAGACCAGCGCCGTGGCCAGCAGCGCACGATGGTCAAGCCGGCTCTCTCCCCATACGTAAGCGGTCAATTGGATCCGGCCCTGACTGGCCGCCAGCTGGTCGAATCCGGCCGGCAGGATGATGCCGATATCCGCCCTCCCGTCGGCGACCGCCTGGCGCAGTTCATCCCCACTGTCGAAGGTGCGCAGCCGGATCGATTCCATTTGTCCGGCCCGGGCCGCCAGCGATGAGTCCCCCTGGTCGACCAGCCCCAGCGTGGGAAGGCCGGCAAACAAGTCGCCAAATACCAGACGAACGACCAATGTGAAGGCGACCGGTGCCACCACCGCCATGATGAACATGACATTGCGGGGTCCCTGCAGGGTCTCCTTGGCCAATAGGATGCCAATCCGTCGCAGATTCATGAGAATCGCCTCCGCAGGGTCCACACGCCGGCCGCCACGATGACTGCCGCATAGGCGACCAGCGTCAACAGTTGGCTACCGACCTGCGACCAGCTCGCACCCAGGTTGATCACTCGGTACATCGGCTCGACAAGATAATACGAGGGGATCAGACGAATCCAGCCGGACGTCAGACCCGGCAAGAGGACGGTCAACCCGGGAATCGCCAGCAAGATGAGTACAAGGCCGCCCAGGCCGGTCACACTGAGCATGTCCTTCGAGACCGATGACACCAGGAACGCGATGCCGGTCACCAGCAGGGAACCAGCCAACAAAAAGGAGATAAGCAGGAGCGGTTCGGTGGCCAGGCCACCCGTTACCGCCAGCAGCAGGGCTGCCTGGACAAAGGCCAACGAGACCCCGGTGACACCCTTGCTGACGAACAGCGTCCCGAAGCCGACTCGAGTCACGAGCAGTGCCCGCAAAGTCCCCCAGGTAAGTTCGGTCGTGATCAGGCTGGCCAGGCCCAGAGTCTCCATCATAAGGATCAAGACCGAGAGCAGGGGCAGCATGCGATTGCGCGGCGCCACTTGCTGACCTGCCATGTCTGGCCCAAGGATTTCCTCCTCGACTTCAAACGACAGGGTGTCGCCGGTCCAGGCGAAGACCAGCTCCTCAACCACCAGGGCGTAGATCTGGCGGAACTCGGTTGGGATGGACCCGCTGGCGTACAGATCGACCGCCGGGCGCTCGCCGGCTTCGAGCCGCTCGACCATATCGCTCGGAATCCGAACTCCGGCGGCGATGTCCCCATCCAGAATTGCCTGACGCAAGGCGCTTGTCTCGTCGAAGGAAACGAAGAAAACGCCGTCGCCACCGGACTCCTGCTCGAAGAGAGCCGGCAATGCGGGTCCGACATAGCCAAGCCGGGTGGTGTCTTCCTGTTGGCGTGGCAACAGGAAGTAAGCTGCCAGGAAGAACACCAGCGACATGACGGTGATAAAGGCGAAGAACCGGTTGAGGTAGTACAGCCGGATATCTTTGGCGATCAGGGTGCCAATGCGGCGCAGCAGGCTCACACCAGCCCCCTGCCGGTCAGCTGGATGAAGATGTCTTCCAGCGTTGCCTCTTCGGTGTGGACAGTCACCACCCGTTCCTCGCGGAACAGCCGGCCGACGGCGTCCGGCGTGTCGGGTTGATCGAGCGGTAGGTGGCGCACGTCCAACGCACCATCCGGCCCGACCACCTGGGCCCGGAGCTGCCGCTGGCCGTACTGCTGCTTCAGGTTATGCGGCGTGTCGAGAGCGACAATCTCTCCCTGGTTGATAAAGGCGACCCGGTCACACAGCTTGTCGGCTTCGTGCATATCGTGCGTGGTCAGGAATACCGTTGCCCCACGATCGCGTTCGTCTTCGATGAGCCGCCGAATCGAAGCGGCCGAGGTCGGATCGAGGCCCTCGGTCGGTTCGTCCAGAAACAGGATCTCCGGCCGGTTGACCAGCGACCGGGCCACCATCAGTCGCTGCTTCATGCCCTTCGAGTAACGCTCGACGGCATCGTTGCCTCGGCTGTCGAGCCCGACCCGCTCCAGGAGCAGCCCCGGATCGAAGTCGGGTACATCGAACAGGCGAGCGAACAGTGCCAGGTTGTCGGCTCCGGATAGCTGCTCGTAATGGTTGCTGGTTTCAAAGCAGACCCCGATGCGCGCCTGGATCGCCTTCGGTTGTTGGGCCACGTCGAGGCCCAGCACGAGCGCCCTGCCTTCGAGCGGCGGCCGCTGCCCAGTCAGCATCTGTACCGTTGTCGACTTGCCGGCTCCATTCGGACCAAGGAAGCCAAGTATCTCGCCCGGGGCAACCGAAAAGCCAATATGGTCGACGGCAAGCTCGCCGTTGTAGCGATAGGTAAGGTCTTCGGCAAGGATGGCAGGTTGGCTGGTCATCGGGGACGCTTTCTGCGTGAGGGGTGGGTCGGCGCAACCCTATGATTCTGCCACGATTTGGTCCGTCCAGCACATCATTCGGCCCGATTGGTGCGGGGCGAGTGTCCGAAGAAACAGGGTGGCTGTGAGGCAACCTTGTCAACCCGGCCTCTATCGAGGCGGCAGTCAGCCTGAGTGCCTCGGTGGGGCCAATGAAGCCGGCTCGATTGCGTACAATACAATGGAAACCTGACATGACGACTGCGGCGCAAGCTGAGGAGGAAGGTCCACCATGGCTCCATCACTGACTTTGGGCAAGGTTCGTGGCTTGCAGGAGTTGGCCAATGAGCATGGCCTGTTGACAATCACGGCGCTGGATCACCGGGGTTCGCTGCGCCGGGCGCTCAACCCCGACGACCCCAAATCGGTCGACTACCAACAGATGCAAGACTACAAGCTCACATTGCTCAAGCACCTTGGGCCTCATTCCAGTGCCATCTTGATTGATCCGGTCTATGGCGCCTCGGCCGCGGTGGCCAAAGGCAGCATCCTGGGCCGGCAAGGGTTCCTGGTCAGCCTGGAGGCAACCGGATACGACGATGCCGACGGCGATCGATTGACCTCGGCCGCTGACGGCTGGAGCGTGGAGAAGATCAAGCAGATGGGGGCGTCGGCAGTCAAGCTGCTTCTGTACTATAACCCCGGCAGTGCAAGCGCCGTTGAGCAGGAGGCGTTCGTCGAAGCCGCCGCCGCCGAATGCCGGCAGCACGACATTCCCCTTCTCGTGGAACCCATGACCTATCACGTCGTTGATGGACCCAAGAAGGGCACAGCCGAATTCGCCCAGCGCAAGCCGGACATGGTGATTGAAACCGCACGACGGCTGTGCCCGCTGGGCATTGATGTTCTCAAGGCCGAGTTCCCCGATGATCCCGATCACGAGACCGATGAAGCCAGAATGGCCGAGCACTGCCGGCAGTTGACCAACGCCGCCGGTGTCCCTTGGGTGCTGCTCAGCGCCGGAGTTGGCTACGATACGTTCAAGCTGCAGACCGAGATTGCCTGCCGCGCCGGCGCCTCCGGCTTCCTGGCCGGTCGCGCCATCTGGCAAGAGGCACCGGGGATGCCAGCCGCTGAGCAAGATGAGTTTCTGGCGAATACTTCGGTCCAACGGCTCCAGGAGTTGACCTCGATTGCCAACCAGCACGGACGCCCATGGACGCAGGTCTACGGCCCGGCGCTGGAGGCGATCGACACTGCTGAAGGCTGGCAAGAACGCTACTAGCCGTTGGCAAACCAATGCAGCCAGCTACGTTCCGATCGAGAATGGAGAGGTAGATGAAGATTGCGAAAGACCGCGTGGCGTATTTCCACTACACCCTGCGTGATCAGGCCCAGGAGACTCTTGACTCATCCCAGGGCGAAGAGCCGCTCGGCTACATCCATGGTCATGACAACCTGATTCCTGGATTAGAGCAGGCCCTGGAAGGCAAGCAAGCGGGAGACAGTTTTGAGGTCACGGTCGAGCCGGCCGAAGCCTATGGCCAGCGCGACGAAGGCCTGGTTGAGACGATCGAGCGCGAGCAGTTTGAAGGCATCGACGAGATCGAGGTTGGCATGCGATTCCGCACCGAATCAAACGGCGCTGATCGGATTGTGACCGTTACCGAGATTCAGGGGGATGAAGTTACGATCGACGCCAACCATCCGTTGGCCGGCGAGAAGCTGACCTTCGATGTGGAAGTGACCGAGGTCCGCCCATCGACCGACGCCGAACGCCAACACGGTCATGTCCATGATGGTGATCACCACCACTGAGCCGGCCGACCTAAGGGAAGGAATGAGCCGGGCCGGCCAGCGCGGGCCCGGCCGGACTCAATTGCCCAGACTCAGGAGGCCCGCATGCGCCACCCGACCTACGAACTCCACACCACCTACAGCGTCGTAGCCAGGGACCCCGACAGCGGTCACTTCGGCGTTGCTGTCCAGACCCATCAAATGACGGTGGGCAACTTCGTACCGTGGTTGGCCGCCGGCGCCGGGGCTGTGGCAACCCAAGCACTGGGCAACATCCGCTTTGGGCCCCTGGGCCTGGCGTTGCTGCGCCAAGGGCTGCCAGCACAGAAGGTCGTCGATGCCCTGGTGGCGACCGATGACGGCGCCCATCAACGCCAATTAGCCGTGGTCGATGCCGAGGGCAGGGTGGCCGCCTGGACCGGGGACGGCTGCATCGAGTATGCCGGCCATGAGACTGGCGACGGATTCAGTGTACAGGCCAATATGATGACACGCCCCACGGTGGTGGCAGCCATGTCGGCCGCGTACCGGGCCGCCAGCGGCGACCTGGCTGAGCGCATGCTGGCAGCGATGCAGGCCGCCCAGCTGGAGGATGGCGACATCCGCGGCATGCAATCGGCCGCGCTGCGGGTGGTCAAGGGCGACCCACCTGCCTACAAAGATCCGGCCGAATGGCGGCCGGTCTATGACTTGCGGGTGGATGAGGCCGACGACCCGTTGACCGAGCTGGGGCGCTTGGTGCGGCTGCGACACGCTCAATTGATCGACAGCCAGGGGCACCAGGCAATGGAAGGCGGTGACCACGGCCGGGCGCTCGAACTCTGGGCGCAGGCGCGACAGTTGGCGCCCGAGCTGGAGGAAATGGGCTACTGGCAGGCGCTCAATCTGGCGGATGTCCCGGCCGATGTGCCCGCCGCCGCCAGTCTGATGAACGAAGTGCTGGCCGCCGATCCGCGCCGCCAACATTGGATCGACTTGATCGGACGGATCGAGCGTGCTGGCTTGTTTGAGCGGGCCGGCGCGGGCACCGAATTGGTGGCCGCCCTTAATCCCGACGTGTAAGGCGTTTTCGCTCGGCCCGACCTGTGTTAGCATCATGATCGGCGGCGTCCCACGCCAGACCCTGCAATCGGGCACCTGCGCTGCCCCGAACGGCAGGGTAAAGGGGATCCTTTCCTTGGGACGACCGTTGGCGTCGTCTACCGACCTCCAGCGGCCAACCGGGGCGGAGCGCAGGTCCGCCGGGTGGGCCGCGCGTGGGAGTCGAGACGATGACGCAGCAGAAGAACCTCAAACAAAGGATTCGCCAGCGGATGGAAAAGACCGGCGAATCCTATGCCAGCGCAAGACGCATGACCTTGCAGCAGGCGCCCCCAGCCCATGATCACTCGCAGCCTTTTATGCATATGCCTGGCAGTGTGCCGGGGGCAACGGCCTTGCGCAGCCTGCTGGCCAATGCCGGCCTGCGGGCGGACCATGATGGCAAGCCCTATAGCGAAGCGATGATCTTTGGCATCGCCGGCGGCATCGGCGCCGGTGTGTTTTCCTTTCACTACGCGAAGGAGAACCTGTCCACCTTCTACATCGCCGGTCGCCACTTGTGGCACGACGATCTGGGTTACCTGCGAGCAGCCGCCCAACGCATGGGCGCCAAGGTGGAGGTCAAGGAGACGGGTGGCGCCAAGCAGGCGGCCAGCCAGCTTGATGCCGCGCTGAAGCAAGGGCCAGCCATTGCCTGGGTGGACATGGCTGAATTGGGAACCCGTGGCCTGCCGGACTACTGGAGCGGGGGCGGTTACCACGTCCTGGTGGTCTTCCAAGGGAAGGATGGAGACTACGTCCTGGGAGACCTGGCAGATCAGCCGGCCCACCTGCCGGCCAAGCAATTGGCAAAGGCCCGAGGCCGCATCAAGAAGGACAAGCACCGCCTGCTGCAGGTGGTGCAGGTGCCGGCCCGGATCGATCTGCACCAGGCCGTCACCGATGGCCTGCGGGCCTGTCATCATGGCCTCACCAACGCCAGACTCAAGAACTTCACCCTGCAGGCCTTTGCCAAATGGGCCAAGGACCTGCGCTCGGAGGCCAAGGATGGCTGGGGGCAGATGTTCAACCCGGGGCCCAATCTTTGGCGCGGCCTGACCAGCGTCTACGACTTCATTGAGCACTACGGAACGGGCGGGGGTCTGTGCCGGCCGCTGTTCGCCGATTTCCTGGAAGAAGCTGGCCAGCTGCTGGCGGCGGCGCCGCTTCAATCGTTGGCCGAGCGTTATCGCGGCCTGGGCCAGGGCTGGACCGAGTTGGCCCAACTGGCGCTGCCCGGTGACGCTGGTGCACTTGCCCGGGCCCGCCAGTTGCTGGATGAGAAGGCCGAACGCTATCTCGTGGAAGGCGCCAGCTCGAAGGCAGAGTACGAGAGTCTGTGGTCTGAACTGATGGCGCTGGGCGGAGAAGCCGGCACTGATTTTCCGTTGTCGGCCAAGCAGGTGCTTGCGTTGCGCCAGCGGCTGGCTGACAAGGTGGAAGTGCTCCACGCGGACGAAGCTGAGGCGCTGGTTGCGATGGAGGCGGTCGTGGCCGAGCTGGCCGCCTAGCCCACAACCCGCCCTTTGGTATGCTCAGCCCATGATCCCGATCAATGATGAGCTGTCCATCCCCGAGGGTGATATCAGATTCGAGTTCATCCGGGCGTCAGGGCCTGGCGGCCAGAAGGTTAACCGTACGGCAAGCGCTGTCCAGCTTCGATTCGATCTAGATGCCAGCCAGGCCCTGCCGCCCGATGTTAAGCAGCGGCTGCGTCACCTGGCGCGCAAGCGCATCAGCCAACTGGGTACGTTGATCATCGAGGCCAAACGCCACCGGAGTCAGTCACATAACCGTCAGGAGGCCATCGAACGTCTGCAGGCGCTGATCCGGCGGGCGGTCCAGCCTCCCAAGCCGCGGCGCCAAGCAAGGCCGCCGGCCGGCGCCGAAGAGCGCCGCCTGGAGCAGAAACGTCGCCAGGGCCAGCGTAAACGTGAACGGCGCTATGATCCGCGGCGCGATCGCTTGTGACCGTCCGTTGTGTTAGCCGAGAAGAAAGGCTGCCGAAGCCAGGGTGAAGAAGCCGGCACTGGCCAGCAGTTGGCGCATGCCAATGGCGGCCGGGCGGGCGCCCGTCGCCGGCCGCAGCACCCCGTCGAGCGCATCCAGCCCGGTCAGCAAAAAGGCCATCGGCAGCAGCCACGACAAGCCGAGCACCGTGGCCAACATCAGGCTGGCACCCAGGTTGAACCCATGGTAGGCGAGTGAGCGGGTGCCCTCGGCCAGCCTGGTTCGCAGGGGAGGCGGTTCGGAGCGTTGGCGTTGCTCGAGGCGCAAATAGACGTGAACGATGGAAGCCGCTGCCTGGAACCCGCCGATTCCCCACAGCAACAGCCCGATCCAGTTGGAGGCACCGCCGGCTACCCAGTACGCGGCCGGCGCGCCCAACGCCAGCGTGCCCGCCGCCAGGATTTCAACGCCGGGCCGGCGCCGCTCGCGGCGCTGCTGAACCAGCCGCAAATGCCAGCCGAACACTAGTAAGCCAGGCACGCCCAGCCATAGAAGCCGGCCTTGTCCGCCGAGCAATAGGGGGCTCAGCAACGCTGTGGCAATAAGTGTGTAGACTACGGCCCAGGCTAGGGCGGGCCAGAATTGCTGGCGGGTGCGCCGCCCGCTGACGGCCTTGACGGCGATGGTTACCGGCTGGCGCAACACAAACACGGCCAGGGCGGCCCCCAGCAAGGGCAACAAGCCGGCCGTTAGGCGGCCGGCCGCCGCTACGCCCAGCGCGAAGGGCCCCAGCAGCCAGACCCAGGCGCCATGTTCGACGGGCAGTGCATATTGCTTGCGCCAGAATGCCGAGATGAAGGACTTGCTGCCGGCTTCCATCGGGCGGATGATACCAGCCACCGGTTACGAGCACTGCCCGGTTGACGGCAAGCTAGCGCAAGGAGCAGCCAATGGACGAAACCAAGATACCGCTTCGGGAAGACGTGCCCGAAGCGCATCGCTGGGACGTGGCCAGCGTATTCAGATCCAACGAGGAGTGGGAGCGAGCTTGTCAGCAGGCGTCCGAGCAAGGGGCGGTACTGAGTGCGCTGGAGGGGAGTCTGGACAAGGGAGCCGCCAGCGTGTTGTCCGCATTGCACGCCCGCGATCGCTTGCTCCAGCACGTAGAGCACGTCTACGTCTACGCCGGTTTGCTGCACTTGCCAGACACGGCCAACGAAACGGCGTCCACCATGTTCGGCCGGGCCCAGACCGTCCACGCGGCGGCCCTCGGCGCTTGTGCCTGGATCGAACCCGAACTGTTGGCACTGGGGCAGGCGCGGTTGGCGCAGTTGGCGACCGAGCCGGCGCTATCCAGCTACCGCCACTACTTCGATGACTTGCGGCGTCGCAGCCGCCATGTACGGTCGCAGGAGGTAGAGGAGCTGCTGGGTCGGTTGGCCGAGCCATTCGCCGGCGTCAGCGCGACGGCAACCCGGTTGACTGCTGCCGATTTTCGGTTTCCACCGGCGGTCGATAGCCAGGGATCCCAGCACGAGCTGGGGCAGGGTCTGCTCGAACGATACCTGAGTGCGTCGGATCGAGTCCTGCGCGCCAGCGCCTATGAGCACTACTACCAGCCCTACTACCAGCACAAACACAGCCTCACCAATAACCTGTTGACCTCGATCCAACAGAACGTGTTCATGATGCGGGCGCGGCGGCACGACTCGACACTCGAAGCGGCCCTGTTCAAAGACAACATCCCGGTGGAAGTGTTCCATCGATTGCTTGAAGTGGCCGAGGCTCGGGCGCCCGTCTGGCATCGCTACTTCGAACTGCGCCGCCAGCATCTCGGCCTTGACAAGCTGGCGCCCTACGATATCTGGGCACCGCTGGCGGGCAATCCCGTCAGGTTGACTTTCGAACAGGCGGTCCAACACATCGCCGCAGGCGTGGCGCCCTTGGGCGAAGACTATGTAGACACGCTGCGGTCGGGCGCCCTGGAGCAACGCTGGATCGATATCTATCCGAATCAGGGAAAACGGTCGGGAGCGTTCTCCTTTGGTGCCTACGGTACCCACCCCTATGTCATGATGAGCTTCAACGACAGCTTGCTTAGTCTGTCGACCTTGGCGCACGAGCTAGGGCACTCGTTGCATTCGTACCTCACATGGCAGAACCAACCGTACATCTATTCCGACTACTCCTTGTTCGCCGCCGAGGTGGCTTCCAACTTTCACCAGGCTATGGTCCGCGCGCACCTGCTTGCGACCGGGGATGGTCCGGAGTTCCGAATCGGGGTGATTGAAGAGGCGATGAGCAACTTCCACCGCTACTTCCTGGTCATGCCGACCCTGGCGCGCTTCGAACTCGAGATTCACGAACGTGTCGAAGCCGGCCAGGGACTCAATGCCCAATTCATGATCGACCGGTCGCTTGAGCTGTTCCAGGCGGCGTATGGCCCGGCGATGGAATTGCCCCCCGAACAGGCTGGCATGTACTGGTCGATGTTCGGCCACCTATACCGGGACTATTACGTGTATCAATACGCCACCGGCATCGCCGCCGCCCAGGCTCTGGCCGCCCGCATTCTGGCGGGCGAGGCGGGTTCCGTCGAGGCCTACCTTGCCTTCCTGGCCAAAGGTGGCTCCGAATACCCGATCGAAGCCTTGCGCCAGGCCGGTGTTGACATGACCAGCTCGGCGCCCGTCGAGGCCGCCTTCGATAACCTCGAGGCGATGGTCGACGATCTGGAGCGGCTGTTGTGAGATGCCTCGTTATCCACCACCCGACGGGGCTTGGCTAGGAACCGGCCGATGGCGTTGCTGGATGCATGGTCGGGCCCCTGTCCCCATTGCGGCGAGCCCAATACTTTCGAGATAGATCGCACGGCCGGCCGGCATCAGGCCTGGATTGAGGACTGCTGGGTCTGCTGCCGGCCAATCCAGGTGCGGGTCCATCTGGCCAACGGTGACGGCCTCACAGTGAGCCTGGAACCTTCCCAGTGAGATCTGTCCGTCACTGGATACGAGACTACGGTTGGGCCGTCCTTGTTGCCGGTCTGTGGCTGGCAGCCACGGGGCTGCCGGGCATGGCGGCGGCTCAGGCAGGTCTTCGGGTCGAGAGCCTGCGCGTCGAGAACCACTTTCCCAACGGCTTGCTTTTCGAGGCGACTGCTATCAGCCCTGGATCGCCGATCGAGCGGGCTGTCTTCACCTACTGGACCCAAGATATCTTCGCCTCGCCGAGCCGAACGCGTGTGCCGGTCGCCGTGTCCCACGGCAACCAGGTCGAGCTTGCCTATGAATGGGACACACGAGGGCAAACCGTGGTGCCCAACACTCCGATTGGTTACCAGTGGGAGGTGTGGGCCGAGGATGGGAGCCACCATCTCAGCCCAGAGCAGATCGTGCGTTATGAGGACACGCGTTTCGATTGGGATGTGCATACCACGGAGGCGGTGGCAGTGTGGACCCATGACCGCCCTGGGAGCTTGGGCGCGCAGGTTTTCGATATCGCCGACCAAGCCATCCGCCGGCAGCGGGGCTTGTTTGGCGCCGAGGTCCAGCTGCAAATCCAAATCCTGATCTACAACGACTTCGACGAGTTTGCCGCCTGGCACGCCACCGTCGGTGAGTTCATCGGGGGCCAGGCCTTTCCAGGGTTTGGCGTCACCACCCAAATCGTCTCGTTGGCCGGGCCCCAAGAAGGTTGGCTGCTGGATGTCGTCCCCCACGAAATCTCCCACCTGTACTTCGCTCAGGTCACCAACAACCCGACGGTCTCGGTGCCGGTCTGGTTGAACGAGGGCGTCGCCTCCTACAACGAATTTGGCGCACAAACCGCGGCCGTGCGCCAGGTCGAACGGGCCGCCGAGCAGGCCGATTTGATCCCCTTGTCGTCCCTGCGCATGGGGTTCGGCTCCCATAATGAGGCGCGGGCTCGCCTGGCCTACGATGAAGCAGTCTCGGCCGTCATCTACCTGATCGAGGTCTATGGCCAGGGTGGTCTGGCCGATCTGCTAGCTGCCTATCGCCAGGGCCTGCCGAACGACCAGGCGTTCGTCAGCGCGCTGGGTGTCGACGCCGGCACATTCGAAGCCGGTTGGGCCAGTTGGGCGGGAGCGCCGGCGGGCAGCTATGTGACGGCCACCCCCTGGCCCACCCTCGCTTTTCGCGCCTCGCCTACTCTGCCCACGTTTGGCGGTGGCGGCCGTGCTTCAACCTCTACTGCCGAGTCGCCTTCCCAGGCGACCGAACCGCCGGCCCCGCCGGCGACTGCCGCACCAGCGCCGGTGGAAACGCCGGTGAGACCCCTGCCAGCCATTGGGATTGGCGCCGCTGTGGTTGGACTCGCAGTGCTCGGCTGGTGGTTGGTCGGCCAGCGGTCCAAGCCTTCGGGAGGCTAGCGCAGCAGAAAGCCGTTCCGCAGGGGGTCGGTCGGATCAATGACAAAGGTGTGCCGGCCGGTCAGGTGGGCCGTCCCTTCGATCTCAGGCACGATCGCTGGATAGAGCCCGAAGTCTGTTTCGTCGGTCACCCGACCACGGAAGCGAGTGCCGATGATGCTCTCAACCTCAATCCACTGCCCGGCATCGATCTCACCACGTGCCCAATGGATGGCCAGACGCGCGCTGACCCCGGTCCCCGTCGGACAACGATCGACCTCACCATCGGCGAAGATGCAAACGTTGCGGCTGTGGCTTTGCGGCTTGTCGGCCGGCCCGATGAAGATGGCACCGTACAGGAATCCGAGGTCCGCCTCGTAGGGGTGTTCGATCGTGCGTTGCTGACTGACCGCCTGTTTGACGGCGCGGCCGGCCTTGATCCAGCCGTCGCTTGCCTCCGGCGACAGCGGCAGGCCGATGCTGGCCGCGTCGAGGAACGCATAGTAGGCGCCGCCGAAGGCCAGGTCGTAACGCAATTGGCCGTATTCCGGCACCTCAACAACCTGATCGAGCGCCACCACGAACGAGGGCACGTTACGGAAGCGAACCGAGCGAACGTGACCCCCTTCGAGGAAAGCCGTCGTGTGTACCAAGCCGGCCGGCGTTTCAATCGCCAGTTCGGGCTGTTGGCCGCTGGTTTGGACCAGACCGGCCTCGATCGCCACGGTCACCAGGCCGATGATGCCGTGACCGCACATCGTGCTATAGCCTTCGTTGTGCATGAACAGCACGGCCAGGTCGGCTGCCTCCGAATCCGGCGGAATCAGCAGGCAGCCATACATATCGGCATGGCCGCGCGGCTCCCACATCAAAGCACGGCGCAAGTGGTCGAGGTGCTGGCGGGCGTAGCGTCGACGAGCCAGCACGCTGTCCCCCTTAATCTCGGGGAACCCGTCGACGACCACCCGAAACGGTTCACCGGCAGTGTGTGCGTCGATTGTCTCGATCCGGTGCCAACCGTCAGGCAGCGGCCAACCGCTCATTGCCTGCCTCCCTTACTTGAAGCGATGCAACCCGCGATCGAATTGTCCGTATAGAGTATGAAGAGTTTACAGCCGGGACGGCAATGGCCGTGCCCGAGGAGGAAATCATGGCCAAAGCCAGTGCCAAACCCGCCAGTGCCAAGAGTGACCCCGTCTACACCCCAGCGCCGCTGACGTCATCCGACGAGCGCACCTGGGCGATGCTGGGGCACCTGTCCATCCTGGTCAACTTGGTCAGCGGGATCCTGGGCCCAATTGTGGCCCTGGTCATTTACGCAGTATTTAAGGATCGTTCGCGTTACGTCGCCTACCAATCGCTGCAGTCGTTTGTCTTCCAACTTGTGTGGTGGATCGGCGGTGGTGCCTTGGTCGGCCTGGCGTGGGCCGTAACCGGTGTGCTCAGTGCGGTGCTGATCGGGTTGTGTTTGATCCCGTTCGCCTGCATCTTCAGCTTCTTGCCGGTGGCGGCGTTGGTCTACGGTGTCTACGGTGGTATTGAAGCCTCGCAGGGTCGAGACTTCAAGTACTGGTTGATCGGCGACTGGGTGCGCGGTACTCTGGTCGGCGAGTAGACTCCAGCAACGGACAACGAAATCAATACGGGGCCTGCAGCCTGGCAGGCCCCGTATGATTCAGCGTGAAAGTGCTGCTGCAGCCTAGCTCGACCATCTGGTCTTCGGTCTGGGCTGCAGTTCGCCGTCAACGTAAAGATCGACCTTCTCGTTGTAGAAGGCCAGCAAACCGCCAATTCTGGCCGCCTCCGGCAGCGGGTCCAGGTAGGTCCACACAAAATCAGGATAATTCTTCGATCCAAGCTTGAGGTGGAAGTAGGAGGCCGTGCCCTTGTAGGGGCAGCCGGTGTGGCTGTCGCTGGCTGCCAGCAAATCCAGGCGCACATCCTCGCTCGGCAAATAGTAACGGGTCGGCAAGTCGGTTTCGAACAGCAAGTGCGGCCGGCGGCTTTCCGCCAGAATGACTCCGTCGAGTTCGATCCGCACGAGGCGCGAGCTGGGCAGTACGTCGACCCTTGTCATCGGATCCCGGGGGTGGAAGTAGACCTGCTCGTCTTCCTCGTACCACGCGTCGAGCGCTTGCCAGCGAAAGCTCACGTGGCCGGCCAGAGACGCCAGCCGGTCGGGCAAGGCCGTGTGCAAGATGGCCGCGTGTTCGCGCCTTCCGCTGTCGATCGAAAGATCCCAGAAGATCGTCGGACCCTTGCTGGGGAACTCGGCCACCCGGTCGCTCTGTTCAAGCAGGTCCATGCGTACATCCGCCATCGGAAAGTAGTAAACCGGTGGCCGTCCAGGCTCGCGCACAAGCTGCGCCCGCCGGCTATCGACAATCAAGACATTGTCGACAACACCGCGGATCCAGCGTTCCGACGCAAAGGCGCCTGCCAAGGCCTCGGCAGTCTCCGCCTGTATGCCTGCACTGTCCGGTCCATGTGCCACACCACGCCTCCCGGGATGTCCTGTGTATGCCATAATCGTACCCGGACCAGCTCGCAAAGGTGATCCCCGGCGGATGGCTGGGCCAGGGAGGCGGCATGATGACCAAGGATGAACTGCTGGCCGAGCTTCGTGCCAGCCGGAACCAGCTGGAAGCGGCCCTGGAGGGCCTGGAGCCGGAAGACTTCGTAGTTGCCGGCGTCATGGACTCGTGGACATTAAAGGACTTGCTCGCCCACCTCAACCGTTGGGAGGGCGAGTGCGTCACCATGCTCTTCGACTTACTCCAGGGGCGCAAGCCGTCTAGGGCCAGCGTCCAGGGGATGGACAGGGTCGACCAGCTTAATGCCACTTGGCATGAGCAAGACAGCCTGCGAGCCCTGCCGCTGGTACTGGGCGATTTCCGGGGCCTGCGCAAGCAGACGCTGCGCCGGGTGGAGCAATTCAGCCAGGACGATCTGACCGAGGTCGGCCGATATCAGCACTTGGGGGAAGATCCGCTGTGGCGCTGGATCGCGGTTGACACCTATGAACACGAACAAGAGCACCTGGCAGCTATTCAGGCGTGGCGCGATCAGCGGCTTGGCTAGGCCACCTGCGTTCACACGATCCGCGTTCACTGCGGCAAGCTTTGGCGTCTTGGTGCTGATGGCCTCGCTGGTCGGTTGTGGCCCAGGCAGGCCGGGGCCTACCCCTTCATCTCCCCCGCAAGCGGCCGTCGAGGAGCACGTACTCACGCTGGGCCAAGGGGAGCTGTTCGCTCGCCGCACTGCACCGCCCGATCCGGTCGCCAGCCTGCTGGTGCTGCACGGGGGGCCGGGCATGAGCAGCGGCTACCTGCTGGACCTGGAGCAACTGGCGAGTATGGGCATCGAAGTGATCGCTTTCGATCAGCGCGGCAGCGGCGCCTCGGGACGGCCGGACGCGCGCTGGACCTTGGCCGCCTACCATGCCGACGTTGAAGCTGTTGTGGACGCGTTGGCCACAGCACCTCTCCACCTGTTCGGGCATTCGTGGGGCGGCTTACTGGCCATGACCTACGCCGCCAATCATCCCGAGCAAGTCGAGAGCCTGGTCTTGTTCGGCAGCGCCCCGCCAACGCGGGACGCCCTACAGCGGGCCGACGCCAGCTTCCAGGAGAGGGTCGCCGAGCTGCGCCAGGCCGACGTCATTGGGCCGCCACCCGAGGACTCCGAGGACTACTTGGCCTGGGTCCTGCCCAGCTACTTCCACGATCCTGGCTTTGCCCCGCCGGGTGCGTTGGCCAACCAGCCGATCCAGCCGCAAGTCAACCGGGCGACCTGGCAGGCGTTGGGCGCCTTCGACTCTCGTCAGGAGTTGTCGGGCCTGGGGCTGCCGATCCTTTTTTTCTACGGCGAAAGCGACCCGTTTGGACGCTCGATGGCTGAAGCCAGTCTGGAAGCGCTTGAGACGGCCCAGATCGAGGTGGTTTGGCTGACCGGCTGCGGCCATTTCTGGCACGAATGCCCGCTGCAGGTGCTGCCGCGGGTCGCTGGTTTCTTGCGCCAACAGTCCGCGGTACCATGAACGGCGCAGCCGGTCCCTGATCCGGCAGAGCTCACTGGGAGAATGGATTGATGACACTCGACCTGCGCGATCGAATCGTTGGGTTTGACCAACTGGTCCCCCTGTTGGACGGCACCGAGGCCCGTTACGTAAATCTCGATAACTCGGCCAGCACACCACCGCTGTTGGATGTCATGCAAGCTGTTGAGCGCTTTGTGCCCTACTACGCCAGCGTTCACCGGGGGACCGGTTTCAAGTCTCGGCTGAGCACCGAAGCCTACGATCGGGCGCATGAGCTGGTTGCCGAGTTCGTCGGCGCCGATCCGGATGGCAACACCGTGATCTTCGGCAAGAACACCACGGAAGCCATCAACAAGCTGGCCTTTCGATTGCCGCTCAAGCCCAATTCGGTCGTGATTTCCACCCAACTCGAGCATCACTCCAATGATCTACCCTGGCGGGCCCGGGCGCAGGTGGTCCACGTGCCTGTCACGGCCGACGGGCACCTGGACGAAGCCGCCTTTGACGAAGCGTTGGCCAGACACGGAAGCCGCATTGCCTTGGTGGCGGTCAGCGGAGCGTCGAATGTGACGGGCTACATCCAGCCGATCCATCGGCTGGCGCGCAAGGCCCATGAGGCAGGGGTCCTCATCCTGGTCGACGCGGCTCAACTGGCTCCCCATCGCCGGTTGAATATGCTGCCTGATGACGATCCAGCGCATTTGGACTTTGTGGCGCTTTCGGCGCACAAGATGTATGCCCCATTTGGCAGCGGGGCCCTGGTGGGCCCCAAGGAAGTGTTTCTGGCGGGTGAACCCGAGTATCGCGGCGGGGGCACGGTCGATGTCGTAACCCTGGACGAAGTGGAATGGGCCGGCATGCCCGACCGTGACGAAGCCGGCAGCCCCAATGTGATTGGAGCCGTGGCGATGGCGGCTGCCGCCAAGGCGCTGATGGATATTGGGATGGACGTCATTGCCGAGCACGAGCGCCAACTGATGGCCTACGCCCTTCCCCGTTTGCAGGAAGTTCCGGGGATCCGGATGTTCGGCCTGCCGGCCGCAGGCGTCGCCGATGACAAGGTCGGCGTCATAACCTTCAATCTGGAGGGGGTATCGCACTTCCTGGTGGCAGCTATCCTTGGCTATGAGGCCGGCATTGGGGTCCGCAGTGGTTGCTTTTGCGCCCACCCTTACGTGGTTCAGCTCCTGGATTTGACTTCCGAAGAGGCCAGCACATGGCGGGAACAGATTCGACAGGGTGATCGGTCGGAAATGCCAGGAATGGTGCGGGCCAGCTTTGGCTGTTACAACGACCGAACCGACGTGGATCGTCTGGTCGATGCGCTGCACCAGATTGCCCATCAGGGCTACCAGGGCGAGTACGAGCGTGATCGCTCAACCGGTGAATATACACCTGCCGGCTATAGGGAGCGGCTGAAGGATTACTTTTCACTTTAGCGTCCCGGCTGCGCCGGCAAGCGGAGCTATTTGCTATGGTTAGATTCTTATTCAACCCGATCCTTTCAGCCCTTAACTCACATCAATTGGAGATGATATGAAGGAGATTGACCCCCCGCGCACCATCGATATCATTGTCAATCCCGCTTCTGGCAAACCCGAGCCGGTCCTCAGTGTTCTGCATGAGGAGCTGACGCCGCATGGAGTCGATTGGGATGTCCACATCGCGAGCGATATTGATGACATCCCTACCTTTGTGGATGAGGCTGTGGAACGAGGGGCCGATCTGCTAGCCGTGTACGGCGGCGATGGCACCGTTTCGGCCGCAGCGGCCAGCCTAAAAGGGCTGGATCTCCCGCTCGCCATCCTGCCCGGCGGCACCGGCAATGTGATGGCGATGGAGCTGTCCATCCCCATTGAATTGCGGGAGGCCTGCCAAATGCTCCTGGAAGTGAACCGGGTGCGCGCCGTCGATCTGGGGAGTGTCAACGGCAGGTCCTTCATCCTCCGCGTTGGTATTGGTTTGGAAGCCGAGATGGTCAATCAAGCCGATGATGGGCAGAAGAAGCGGCTGGGCAGCCTGGCTTACTGGTTCTCGGCCCTGGCTGCGCTCCGGGATCCTGCGCCTGCAGCCTCAACCTATCAGCTGGAGATCGACGCGGAGCGTTTCGAGGAGCGCGCAGTCACATGCCTGGTAATTAACTCGGGCAATCTGGGTCGGCCTGATCTCAAGTTGGCGGAGAATATTAGGATCGACGACGGTTGGCTGGACATCGTGCTGGTTCGTGAGGTGGACCTGGATTCTGTTGCCGAGATCATCTCCAGCGTCACCGGTGGTCTCCCCCGTGGGGAATCTTTTAAGCACTGGCAGGGAAGGCGGATTCGAGTGGAGGCGTCCCCGCCGCGGCCGGCTGAAGCCGACGGTGAGGATATAGGAAGCACACCGCTTGATTTTGAACTCGATGAAGAGAAGGTATTAATGGTCGATGGTAGGAAACGAGAAAGTTCGTGACAAAAGAGCCGAGATCCGAAGATGAACTCACCAGCGTAGAAGAAGTTGGTCTACTCACAAAGTGGGTTCAGCTTCTTAGGCTCAATATCATCCGACGTGGTTTCTGGTACGGCGTTATGTGGTTATCCGATTTGATCGTCAGGCTGACAGTCGGTGCTTCGCCGGAACGTTTCTCCAATATTTCGGATTACCTGCATGTAGGCGGTCAGTACCTGCCCCGCGGTTGGCGCCGGCTCAAGAATAGAGGCGTGAACGCGGTGATCAATATGAGGAGTGAGTTCGACGACGCACAAGCCGGAATCGCCCCGGCGCAATACCTTCATTTACCGACTGTGGACAACACTGCGCCAAGACTCGAAGATCTCAGAGAAGGCGTGGAGTTCATCGAGCGGATCCTTAAGCAGGGTGGTGAAGTTTACGTTCACTGCGAGGCCGGCGTCGGTCGCGCCCCGACGATGGCGGCTGCCTACCTGGTCAGCCAAGGGATGAAGCCCACTGCAGCCTGGGATTTGCTGCGTGATCGAAGGCCCTTCATCCGGCCCACGCTCCAGCAGGTGGAGCAGATTGAGGAATTTGCGCATCTTTACTCGGATGAATCGGCGAATCTGGTCGCCTGATGCTTCTGCAGACTCGATGATGGTTAGCTGAGAAGAACTGCGAACATGGCAAAACATTTCGTACTGGTCTCCGGCAACATCGGGGCTGGCAAAACCTCACTGACAGAACGCCTGGGCGAACAGCTCGGCTGGCGGACTGCCTATGAATCGGTGATGGACAATCCTTATTTGTCCGATTTCTACGGCGATATGCGCCAATGGGCTTTTCATCTTCAGGTGTTCTTTCTGGGGCACCGCGCCGAGCAGCACCTGGCCATGGCCCAGGATCCACGCTCCGCCATTATCGATCGCTCCATCTTCGAAGACGCCGAGATCTTCGCCAGGGCCAGCCTCGAACTTGGCAACGTGAGCCACCGCGATTTTGCTACCTACCGCAAGCTTTACGATCTGGTGGTCGAGACGCTGCCCGCCCCCGACCTGCTGATCTACCTGAAGGCGCCGGTCCCGGTGTTGCTCAATCGAATTCAGCAACGCGGTCGGGAGATGGAGTTGGCTGTCACCCAGGACTACCTGGCGCTGCTCGAACGGTATTACGAACAGTGGCTGGCGGGTTTCGACCTTTGCCCGGTGCTCACCATCCGGACCGATGACCTCGATTTCGTTCACAAGGCCGGCCATTTGGATACGGTCGTGGCCCGCGTCCACGAGCGGCTCACCGGCAAGGAAGAGCTCACCTTCCTCGAGAGCTGAGCCTTTACCCGCTTTTTACACAGGTTCAAAGCCGGCTTATCCCCCTTCGGTCATCCTGACTGTGGATCATGTGTGATTCCAGGAGGTTGACCATGGTGAGACCGGGATTGCGTAGATTGATGCTGTTTGGCCTGGTGGTTGCGCTGGCGCTGCCGGTGGCGGCTCAGGCGCAGGATGTGACGCCGGGGGAGCGCTTCCGTCTGGCCGGTGAGGTTACCGGCGTTGTGCTCGATGCCCAGCTGATGCTAGTCCGCACCGTCCGCGGCGAAGACTGGCGCATTCAGGTGACCGACGAAACCGAGTTTCGTTCCCCCAGCGGGGAGGTGGAGGGCCTGGAAGACATCGAAGTCGGTATGCGGGTGGCCGTGTCTGGGCTCCTGACCGATGACGGCGCCCTCGCCAGTACGATCGCGATTACCACGGGCGAGGACTCGCCCAGACTGCAGCGTGCGGCCGGCACCATCAGTGCCGTCCGCCCCGAGGTTCCCACCTTCGAATTGGAGGGCGGCGACGGAGAATCATGGACGTTCCTTGTGACCGACGAGGCCCGCTTTGTCAGCCGTCAGGGGACGATCCAGGGCGTCGAAGACCTCGAGCCAGGCATGCTGGCCGCTGTCGTTTATCACGACCGCGACCAGGCACTGGTGGCGCTGCGAGTGGTCGTGGGTCACGAGCAGGATCGGCCCAGGATGGGCATCCGGCTGCGAGGTAAGGTTACGGCCATCAGTGCGACAAGCATCACGATTGAGGATCGGGAAGCGGAAAGCACGACATTTCTGATCACCGACAGCACCCGCATACACAAGCGGGGCGGTGGACGGATCGAGGTCGGCGATTGGGCGATGGTGGCTGGCCTGATGAATGATCAGGGCCGGCCGGTTGCTGTGTTGATCCTGGCGGCCCCGTCCAAGCACGACCGGCCCGAGCGGCCGCCGGTTCGCCGCGACCGGCCCCAGCGGCAGCCGAGACTGGAACAGCCGACTGCCTTGCCGGACTGAGACCCCGTCAGGCGAAAGCAGTGGCCCGGGCGCACA
>DASWJQ010000085.1:0-95083 GCA_036397095.1 Anaerolineales bacterium | reverse complement strand
TGACCGCCTACGAGCCCAGCGACTTTGACCTGAATCGGTGCCATTGGCTGGAGACGCCGCTCGAACCGCTCGGCTGCCGCCGCTTTTTGCTCGGCAGCGGCATTAGCGGTGCGGACATCTACAGCCAGACGGTGTACGGCGGTCGGACTTCGATCCTGGTCGCCCTGGTTGCTTCGCTAACAAGCCTGACGATTGGGATTGCCTATGGAACCGTCGCCGGCTTCACCGGTGGCAATACGGACGAACTCATGATGCGCCTGGTCGATTTCCTGTACGCGTTGCCGGTCTTCATGGTCGCCCTCGGGATTCAGTCCTTCTTTCAGTTCTCATTCATGGCGCAGGAAGGCTGGCTCAAGATCTTGACGGAATGGAACAACCGGCTCGGCGGGCTGCTATTTCTGTTCATCGCCATTGGCGCCGTCAACTGGGTGGCTATGGCGCGCATGTCGAGGGCCCTGGTACACGCCGCCAAGCGCACCGAGTACGTGGAGTCGGCCCGGGCCGTTGGAGCCAGCGACGGCCGGATCCTAATGCGCCATTTGCTGCCCAACGTAATCGGCCCGTTGGTGATTGTCGAAACGCTGGCGATCCCGGGTTACATCTTTTTGGAGGCCACCTTGAGTTTCCTCGGACTGGGCGTGGGCCCAACCGGCATGAGTTGGGGGTCGATGATCAATGCCGGCTACAGCGCCATCCGCTCGTACCCACATGTCATCCTGGTTCCCAGCATTGCCTTGAGCCTGCTGACCTTGGCTTTCAACTTCGCCGGTGACGGACTGCGCGATGCGGTCGACCCGCGCCAGCGATAGGCGCCACCTGGGCGACGGTCTCCATTAGAATCGCAAGCGGACTGCAACCGTCCATCACACTGGTTAGAGGTAGACCGTGTCCCGTTCTCGCCTGCCCATGAACGCCCTGTTGAATCTCCGCAAGCTTGTCTTCCTGGTGTGCCTGGCCGGCCTCGGCTTGGGATTGGCCGGCTGCGCCGGCGGCCCAGCCCGGCTGTGGCTTAACGCTCCCGGTTGGAGTCGCGCGCTGCGCATCGGGACCACAACGGCCAGTGCCGGTCTCGAGCCGGCCATCGGACCGGACGGTGAGATGTACTTCCTGCTTATCGAGCAGGGTGACAGTCAGCAGCACCCGGTCGTGGCCGCGTACACGCCGGACGGCCAGATCCAGTGGCGGGTCGAACTCGATATCCCCATTAGCCGGGCCATTGGACCCAAGGTCCGTCTGGTCGCCTCGGAACTGCGGCTGCTGTGGGTGGATGACGGCACGCTGTTCGAGACCCGCCTCGACCCACAAACCGGCCAGCTGCTGGCTGGGCCCGTCAGCTTGAGCGGCAGTATCCTGGCCGACAGTTTTGATGTGGAGGTGGCCCAATCCGGTGACAGGGTCGTCTACTTCGCCGGGCCGCGGCGGGCGCCTGGTCTGTACGCCGTGCCGCCCGGCGCCAACCAGCCGCTGACGATCGACGCCCGCGGCATCAAACCGGATCTGGTGGCCGATCCTGACGGTGGGCTCCACCTGTTCTGGTCACATCACCCGCCCGGGTTCGGGGATGTCGAGTTTCTTTTTGGCCGGTTGCTGCCCTCCGGCGAACTGGACAGCCGGGCCAATGTCATCGTGCGTCCGCCTGTCGGGCCGACCAGTGTTCTGCAGGGCCCAGTCGGAGTCGTTGACGGCCGGACAGGTTACATCTTCTGGAGCATTATTGAACGCACGGGCATGTCGGCCGGCTCGGCCCAAACTCGCTACGTTGCGTTCGACCCCCAGGCGCCCTCGTTGATCGAGACCGCCGAGTGGTTGTACGTCCCGGCCGAGTATCACCTGACGTACGAAGCCGCGGACGCGATGCCCTTCCAGGCCGGGCAGCGGGTGGCGCTGCCGGCGCCAAGCCTGCCGAGCTCCGGGTACGTCGCCGACGTGGCCGCCGCCAGCGGGTCCGGGGAAGCGGCCGTCGCCATCAGCTCCCGGTCTTCCTACCTTCGCAACAAGGTCGAGCTGCAGGCCAGCCTGATGTATTTGACCGACGGCGCGCCGCAGAGCTACCAGCTCGTCAGCTTCACCCAGGTGGCCTCGACTTCTCCCGGGCTGCGCCACGATGGCAAGGGGCATCTGTATTTGACATGGCTTGAGAAGCAGGACGTGCCTGGGTTTGTTGCCTACTTCACGACCACCGAGCCGAGGATGGTGGCGGCCATGGAGCGGATGACATCGGAGGATGTGGCCCGCGTCGGTGCCGACGCCGCCTTCGGCTTGCTGACAGGCGCGCTGCTGGCGCCGGCTGCACTGGCGTGGATCGTGCTGCCGCTTATCCTGCTTGCCCTCACTGGGCGCCTGCGCCGCGAGAACGAGCAGATCTATGCGCCGGGAACACTCGTCGGCCTTCTGCTGGCGATCGCGCTCTTCTGGCTCGGCAAGCTGGCGCTCTTGCCAGAGATTGGCGTTTACATACCCTTCTCAGCCTGGATTCCCTTCATGCCGGACTGGCTCGAGGCTCCTTTGCGTGTTGGCAGCCCACCGCTGATTGGCCTGTTGGCGGCATTCGTTGCCTGGAATTTCACCTACCGTCGTGACACACGGTCGCCCGTTTACTTTCTGTTGATCCATGCTGGGGTAGACGGCCTTCTGACAGGAGCGCTCTACGGAGTTCTCGTGTACGCCGCGTTTTAGACGGCGGCCTATGTTGATCCCGGTTGATGGCCCAGCGTTGGCTTAAGTTGATTCTGACCGTCGCCGTCCTGGCAGCGGGCCTGACCTATCTGGGCAGGAATGCCCCGCCGAGTCGGCTGCCGCCCATAGGATCGGATCCCGAACCACAGCCATCCGCCACGCCCAGACCCTACCGGCTGCAGCCAGGCCAACTGGTGCTGGCCACGACCGAAGACAGCATCCCCTCGATCAACGCACAACCTTCGGACTTTATTGGACGAGAGCAGGGCGACCAGGAATGGGGCGATGAGGAACTGGTGATCGGGCTGGCCCTGGATGGCCAGGCCAAAGCCTACCCGGTCCGGCTGCTCAGCTTGCACGAGATCGTCAATGACCATGTCGGGGAGGAGGCGGTCGCCGTCACCTGGTGTCCATTGTGCTTTACGCCGATCGTGTTCGAGCGGCGCGTGGCCGGACAGGAACTGACATTTGACGTCTCCGGCTACTTGCTCGAAAACAACCTGGTGATGGTCGACCGCCAAACCGGCACATTGTGGAGCCAACTGCTGGCGCAGTCGGTACGCGGCCCACTGCGGCGATCCTGGCTCGAGATTCTGCCGTCGCGGTTGGTCACCTGGGGTGACTGGAAAGGGGCCCATCCCGAAACGCTGGTACTGTCGGCGCGCAGCCTGGGCTACGATCCAGCCGCCCTGATCGACCCGTATGCCGGCTACTACTCGAGCGGGGCGGTCGGTCTGGGTGGCAGTGCGGACGATGACCGCCTGCCGGCCAAGGCCGTCATCGTCGGCGTTTCCTTGGACGGTCAGGCCCTGGCCCTGCTGCCCGAGCAGGTGCGGCAGGCCTGGCCGCTGCAGCTCACGATTGCCAACCGGCCGATGTTGGTCGTCTATGACCAAAGCCTGCAAGCCGTGATAGTCTATGAGCGGGTTGTGGATGGCACGACCCTGGACTTCAGCCTGGATGCCGAAGGCGAGCTCATAGACCATCAGTCAGGCACCACCTGGCGGCCAAGGGATGGCGTCGGCCTGCGCGGGCCCCTGGCTGAGCGAGAATTGGTCAACATTCCGGCGACGGTTGCGTTTTGGTTCGCCTGGTCGTCCTTACACCCAAACACGCTGCTCCACGGCCAACAATGAGGTTGTCATGCGCACATTGGTCCTAGCCCTCGGCATGGTGGTGTTGGTTACGGCCGGCTGTTCGCCGGCCGGGCCACCCCAGGTCACCGAAGTAACGGCCACGCCCCGGCCGGCCAGCGCCGCCCCGAGCCAACTGCCGCCGACGGCGACCTCGGCGCCGCTGACCGGCCCGCGGGCGACGGCGGCCGCGTTGAGTGGGATGGTGACCCTGAATGCACCAACACAGGCGCCGACGGACAACGTCGGCATCGTCACCCAGGCGTGCGATGTGGTGCGCGAAAGCTATGTCCGCGGAGATTTCAACGGCGTTGATTGGGAGGGCATCTGTGAAGATTACGTTGCCCGCGCGGCGGGGATTGGCAGCGACGAAGAGCTGTATGGCCTATTGGATGCGTTGATTGACGAGCTGAACGACGAACACAGCCGGTTCGTCCGACCCGATCGCTTTGCCGCCGAGTTTGGCCTGCCCAGCGATCAGCCGGGCACCCCAGGAACGGGCATCTACCTGTGGCCAGCGCGCGAGGATCAGCACCTATATATGTGGCAGGTCTGCGCCTTTGGCGCCGCCGCCGAGGCCGGTCTGGTGCGCGGCGACATCATCCAATCGATCTATGGCCAGCAGGTCCTGCGCGGCTCGGACGGCTTCGATCCGGCACTTTATCGCCAGGCCATGTACGGCGACGGCACCGGTGGCAGCGTCGAACTGACGGTTTTGACCGGCCCAGGTGCCCCCCCGAGGGACGTCGAGCTTGAACTTGGCCCCTGGGGTGGATGCGAGGGCTGGTTCTACGGTGTGCTGTCCCAGGCGCCCCGAATCGGTTACCTGCGTGTGCCGGATTTCGATGGGAACGCTGGTACGGAAATTAGGGATCTCATCGAAGAGATGGAGCAGGACGGTGCGCTTGAAGGGCTCATTGTCGACGTGCGCCACAACCCCGGCGGCAACTCGGACGAGTCGATCGGCGTCTTCACCGAAGGCGTGTTTGGGACGCAGGGTGTGCTGCGTGAGGACCGCGGACGCCAGATTTGGCGCATTCGCGGTCCGGTGGACTGGAATGAGACCACCCCAGTCGTTGTTCTGACCGATGGGTCAAGCCACAGTGCCGCCGAGTACTTTGCCATCGCCATGCAGCTTTCGGGACGGGCGACGATTGTTGGCATGTCGACCGCCGGCAACACCGAAGGCATCGTCGGGTTCAGCTTGCCGCGGGGACTGCTGATCCGGCTGGCCATCAGCTCACTCGAATTGCCGGACGGAAGTTCGATTGAAGGCAGCGGGGTTCAGCCCGACGTGCGTGTGCCGTTGGGCATGTGGGGCTTGCGCCAGTCGCCGGACGGGCAGTTGCAGGCGGCGCTGGAGCTACTAACGGCTGAGGCCGGAGGTTGAGCGGGCGCGTTCGCCGCTGACGCGGCATTGCCGCTCTCCGCTTGGCCCAGACAGTTCGACGCCGTAATGGACCCTAGACCCGACTTTCCATCGTTCTCCCCCCATACAGCTCCCCCCTCAAGGGGGGAGCCCTGGGGGCGGGGATGTAGTGCACCCCAGACCCCCACTCACCGTCCTGCGAGCTTCGCTAACCTCGATTTCCCTGCGGGTTGCGCGAAGTTCGCCCAAGCCAGTTCAATGCTCGCTTATCATCTGTTATCCAACACTTGTCCCCAATCCCCACTACCCCAATCCCCGCACTTGCTCACCTCCCTGCTGGCCCCCTGCCAATCGACGGCCGAAACGGCCCTTAGACCAGCCTTTCCCCTAAGGGTTCAGCTGACAGGGCCTCGACCTGGCTAAGCGGGGCCAAAGGCGCATTCCTCAATTCTCTGCTCACTCTTCACTGCTCTTTCGTGTCCCGTATCACGTATCACATGTCCCCAATCCCTAATCCCCAATCCCTATTCCGCAATCCCCATTTCCCATTCCCTAATCCCTAATTCCCACATGCTACAATGCGGCCATGACCCCACCCCGAATTCTGTTGGTGGACGACCAGCAGCAGGTGAGTCGTGTGCTGCGGTCTAGCCTGGAGCTTTCGGGCCGGGAATTCCTGATCAGCGAGGTCTCCTCGGCTGAGGAGGCCCTGGCCGAATTGGATCGCGCCCCCATCGACCTGCTTGTCACCGATTTGCGCTTGCCGGGCATGTCCGGTTTGCAGTTGGTCGAGCGAGCCAAGGCCTTGCATCCCCACCTCCAGACGGTGCTTATCACCGGCAACCCGACCGAAGAGATTCGCCAGCGTGCCGAGCAGCTGGGGGTGGTTGCCTTTCTACCCAAGCCGATAGGTACCAATTACTTTCTTGAAATCGTGCAAGCTGCCCTCGAGGTGGCCGAGGAGAAGGAAGCCACGGAGGCGGACCGAGAAAGGGCGATCGTCCGAGAACGGCTGGCCGATTTGCGGCGCCAGGTTGGCGCCGACGCCGTCTACTTGATCGATGAGAAGGCCGACATCGTGGGCGGTGTGGGTGATGTGGTTGATCTTGACCTGGAAGCCTGCGTCGGTCCGCTGATGAGCGCCCACCGGGCCGCGCTGGCGGCCGGACGGGCAATGGGCGCCCGGGCCCCCGGCAACTTCCAGCATATCGACGGCGACAACCACGAGCTGTTCCTGATCAACGTCGGTGACAAGAAGGCGTTGCTTATCGTCCTGCGAGGGGAGCAGGAGGCGGGTCAGTTGGGCGCGGTGATGCACTACGGCCGGCGCATGGCCGACGTGCTCCAGGTGCTGGTCGAAGAGGAGCCGGTTGGCCCTGCTGCGCTGGCCAGCGCCATTGAATGGGAGGAATTTGTGGCGGACGAAGCGAAGAAGGATATCCAACCTGATCAGCTCGAAGCCGCCGCCGAGGGTGTCGACGCCAGCGGCGCTGATGATTTCTGGGAAGAAGCCGCGCAGACACCCATGAAGACCGATCGGGAAGGCGGCTTGAGCTACGATGAGGCGCTCCAAAAGGGCCTGCTCGAGGAGGACGCCGAGTAACGGGCCGAGCCCAGCCCCAGGCCTATCCCCGCCCACATGGTCAGCCGAGCCGCTGTGATACAATGGCCGCCGGCCGCCCCATAGGGTCGGGCCGATGGGGCGTGGTGCAACGGCAGCACAGCGGACTTTGGATCCGTTGATCCAGGTTCGAATCCTGGCGCCCCAGCCTTCCAAATCAAATCGGTTGCGATTGCGTGCTTGACGACCCTCCCTTAGATCCTCACTCTACCGAACAATCCGGTGTCGCCGTCGTCCCGCCACACGCTTGGCGGGGGTGGCAGATTGCCTGCCCTATCCCATGTCCCTGACCGAAGCCGTCGTATTGGCCGCGGGCCATGGCACCCGCATGAAGTCGGCCACGCCCAAAGTGCTCCACCCGCTGCTGGGACAACCCATGCTGCAGTGGGTCGTCGAGGCCTGCCGGCAGGCAACGGGCCGTCCGGTGACCCTGGTGGTCGGCGCTGATTCGGATGGGATTCGGGAGGCGGTCTCAGGGGACGTTCGCTTTGCGGTCCAGGCTGAGCAATTGGGCACGGGCCATGCCTTGCGGCAGACGCAGGGTACCTTCGCCGACGAGGTCAACCAACTGCTGGTGGTCAATGCCGATCTCGCGCTGCTCACGGCCGAGACGTTGGTCCGGCTGATCGAGGCCCAGTCCGAGGGGGACAGCGCATTCAGCCTGCTGACCGCTCGTTCCAGCCAGGGCCGGGGCTTTGGCCGGTTGATCCGCGACCAGGACGGACATTTACTCCAAATTCTGGAAGCCGCCCATGCGACGGATGAGCAGTTGGCGATTGATGAATTGAATGTCGGGGTCTATTGCTTCGATGTTGCCTGGCTGTGGGACCACCTGCCCAAGATTGAGCCTTCACCCAAGGGCGAGTACTACTTGACCGACCTGGTCGAAATCGCCGGCCGACAAGGCGCCTCGATGCTGGCCGTCGAACTCGATGACCTCGACCAGACGATCGGCATCAACAACCGGGTGCATCTGGCCGAAGCCGAGGCCGCCCTGCGGCACCGGCTCAATCAGCGTTGGATGCTGGCCGGCGTCACCTTGCAGGATCCGAACAGCACGTTCATTGGTCCGCGCGTTGAACTGGCCCAGGATGTCGTCATTTTGGCCAACACGCATCTGGAAGGCGCCACGACAGTAGGCGAGGCCACGCGGATCGGGCCCAACAGCATTGTGCGAGACTCGCGAATCGGGTCCCGCTGTCGGATCGAGGCCTCGGTCGTCGAGGGGGCGGTGCTCGAAAACGATATTGATGTTGGCCCGTTCAGCCACTTGCGTAAGGGGGCCCACCTCGAAGATCGTGTGCACATCGGCAACTACGGGGAAGTCAAGAACAGCCGGCTGGGAAGGGGGGTCAAGATGGGGCACTTCTCCTATATGGGAGATGCCACCGTTGGGGCCGACGCCAACATTGGTGCGGGCACCATCACCTGCAATTTTGACGGAAAGCAAAAACATGACACCGAGATCGGCGAGGGGGCCTTTATCGGCAGCGACACGATGCTGGTGGCGCCGGTCAAGATTGGCAAGGGAGCTCGCACCGGCGCTGGGGCGGTCGTCACCAAGGACGTTCCCGACGGGTCAATTGCCGTCGGGGTTCCGGCGCGCGTAATCCGCAAGGTGCCAGCCGATCATGATTAGTCTGATTGGCGTCGCTGTCTTCTTGGTGTTGGTGACGGGCAACGGCTTGCTGGCCGCCGCCGGCAGCGCCCTGAAGAACAGCCATGTAGGCCGCTTGCGCACTCTCGAAAGCGAGGGCGAGCGGGGCGCCGCTACCGCGGCCCGGGTCGCCTCCGGCGCCACCCGGCTGATTGTGTCGCTGCGGGCGGGACATGGCGCCCTGCGCTTGCTCGCCTTCGTCGTGGCCCTGGTCAGCTTTGCGCCGGCCGTGCTTGCCCTGGAAACCGCCTCAGAATTGGCATTCGTCGGGGTGGTTGCTGCTATCTGGATCCTCGTCGGCAGCATCGAGTTTGTATTCGAAAACCTGGCGCTGCGGGCGCCTGTCACCTGGGCGCTGCGGCTGGCCCCACTGGTCGTGGTCGTTGAAGCCGTCATGTCGCCGTTGATCTGGTTGATGCTGCGCCTGGGACGGCATATCGCCCGCTCGCCGATGGGACGCCAGTATCCCCTGGTGACCGAAGAAGAGATCATGACGCTGGTCAACGCTGGCCATGAAGGCGGCGTCATCCAAAACGAAGAACGGTCCATGATCTACTCGATCCTGCAGCTCAGTGAGACACTGGCTCGAGAAGTGATGGTGCCGCGCATCGACGTGCTCGCCTTCGACAAACCGACCTCCCTGCGCGAGGCGACCGCCACCCTGCTCAAGACCGGCTATTCGCGGGCCCCGGTCTATGACGACACGATTGATGACATCGTTGGCTTGCTCTACGTCAAGGACCTATTGGCGGCCTGGCGTGAAGGCGTGGTGGATGAGACCGTCGCCGACCTGGCGCGCGACGCTTACTTCGTGCCTGAAGCCAAACGTGTCGACGAGCTGCTTACGGAAATGCAGGCCAAGCGAATTCAAATGGCGATCGTGGTCGACGAGTACGGTGGCACGGCTGGCTTGGTGACATTTGAGGACATAGTGGAAGAGATCGTCGGCGAGGTGCGCGACGAGTACGATGTGGCCGAGGAGCTGCCCTACCAGCGGATTGAGGACGACCAATACCTGTTCAACGGCGGGATCGACCTCGACGATGTCAACCAATTGATCGGGTCTGACCTGCCAAAGGACACCAGTGAAACGCTGGGCGGGTTCATTTACAGCCAGCTGGGCCGCGTGCCGCATCCCGGGGAGACGCTGGCGGCGGGCGGCTTGCAGTTGGTCGTCGAACAAGTCGTCGGGCGCCGCATTCGCAAAGTGCGGGCGACCCGTTTCCTGCCGGTAGATAGCGAAGCCGTGGAGACAGGCAGCGATGGAGATCAGCGACGAACAGCGGGCTGACCTGATCGAGCGGGCCCTGCAGGCTCGCCAGTCGGCCTACGCCCCGTACTCGGCGTATGCGGTTGGCGCCGCCTTGCTGACCAGCAGCGGCCGCGTGTTCACCGGCGCCAACGTTGAGAATGCCGCGTACCCCGTTAGTATCTGCGCCGAGCGGGTGGCGGTCTTCAAGGCCGTCACCGAGGCCGAGCGACGATTCAGCGCCATCGCCATCGCCACCGACAACGGCGGCTCCCCGTGCGGCTCGTGCCGCCAAGTTCTCTCCGAATTCGGGCTCGAGACCCAGGTGTTGATGGTCGACAAGAACGGAACCGTCGTACGCCGGATGAGCGTCGGCGAACTGCTGCCGGCCGCGTTCCGGCCCTCCGATTTGGCTTAACCACAAAGCCTCGAAGGACACGAAGAGGTTTCATAAGGGACACAAAGAAATGAGGAAGAGCTACTAGCTTCTAGCACCGAGCTTTCGGCTAATGGCTAGGTGCTAGGTGCTAGGTGCAGTTCTACTCCGTGTTCCCCCTTTACACTTCGCATTCTGTACGTCTTCGTGGTTACCCATTCGAAGGCTCCGGAGACCCCGCTGGTATAATCGCCGCATGTCGACCCGGCCCCACATCTACCGCACCGAAGCGGTCGTCCTGCGGCGGATGGACCTTGGCGAGACCGATCGCCTGCTCACGCTGCTGACGCCCGAAACGGGGAAAGTGCGGGCCATCGCCAAGGGGGTCCGCCGCCCTGGCTCGCGCAAAGCCGGCCATCTTGAGCCCTTTTGCCGCACCCGCCTGCTCCTGGCACGCGGCCGCAACCTGGACATCATCACCCAAGCCGAGGCCATCGACCTGTACGACGGGCTGGGGCGGGATTTGGAGCGGCTGGGTGCAGCCGCTCATTTGGTCGAGTTGACCGATCGCTTCACAGTCGAGGAAGCCGGCAGCCAGGCCGTCTATGACCTGTTGGTGGCCGCGCTGGGATTGCTCAATACAGGGGCAGACCTGGCCAGTGTGACCCGCTATCACGAACTGCGCTTGCTCGACATGGTTGGATTCCGGCCCGAATTGTTTCATTGTATTGGCTGCCGGCGTGATATCGAGGCGGAGGACCAGTTCTTCAGTTCGGCCCAGGGCGGGGTGCTGTGCCCGCGCTGCGGGCGTCGCCACGATTCCGCCGTACGCCTGCCATTAGCCGTGCTCAAGGTCCTGCGTCATTACCAGCGTCACCCGTACGAACTCGCCTCAGCACCAGCGATCCGGCCGCAAGTGCTGGCAGAACTGGAAAGCCTGATGGAAGCCCATTTGACCTACCTGGTTGAACGGAAATTGAACGCACCGCAGTTCTTGCGCTCGGTCCGCAGCCTGCCCAAGCTACGGGTGGACAACGACGCCAACGCCTGAGAGCCCAACTCCGGAGACGCCTTGAACCCCGCCAGCTTCCAATCCATCATCCTGCGCTTACAGAACTATTGGGCCGAGCAAGGCTGCTTGATCTGGCAGCCATACCACACGGAGGTCGGCGCCGGAACCATGAACCCGGCCACCTTCCTACGGGTGCTCGGTCCGGAACCGTGGTGGGTAGCCTATGTCGAGCCGTCCTTTCGCCCGGCCGACGGGCGCTATGGCGAGAACCCCAATCGCTGGCAGCACTATTATCAGTTCCAGGTAATCCTCAAGCCCGATCCCGGCGACCCTCAGGAACGCTACCTGCGATCGCTGCAGGCCTTGGGAATCGACCTGCAGCACCACGACATCCGGTTCGTCGAGGACAACTGGCAGTCGCCAACGATTGGCGCCTGGGGACTGGGCTGGGAGGTGTGGCTCGACGGTCAGGAAATCACGCAGTACACCTACTTCCAACAAGCTGGCGGCCAGCCGGTCGATCCGGTGGCGGTCGAAATCACATACGGCTTGGAGCGGATTGCGCTGGCCCTGCAGGAGGCCGACACCTTCCTCGACCTCGCCTGGAACGAGGCCGTCACCTATGGCGAACTGCGCCTGCGCTCCGAGGTCGAGTATTCGACTTACAACTTCGAATTGGCCAGCATCGAACGGCTGCGGACGCTGTATGAGACTTACGAACAGGAAGCGCAGCACACGCTGCAAGCCGGCCTGATCCAGCCCGCCCACGACTATGTGCTCAAGTGCTCGCATGTTTTCAATCTGCTCGATGCGCGCGGTGCGGTTGGGGTGACCGAGCGCGCCGATCTATTTGGTCGCATGCGCAAGCTGGCGCGGGGCGTGGCCCTGGGCTACGAAGCCCAGCGAGCCGAGGCTGGCCACCCCCTGCTCGGACGGTGGCAAGCTTCGCCCGCCGCGCCCGACGACAGCGATCCAGGAAAGCCGCCGGCCAATCCGGCCCTCTTTGTTCTGGAATTGGGCACGGAGGAACTGCCGGCCGGCGATTTGACAGCAGCCATCGGGCAGCTCGAGGAGAGGGCGGCTGCCATGTTGGCCGATCAGCGGCTCGAAGCCGCGGGCGTACGGGTGTTGGGCACCCCGCGCCGTCTGGTGCTGCTGATTGACGACCTTGCGACCAGCCAAGCCGTCCACGTGTCGCTCGTCAAAGGCCCGCCGGCCGAGCGGGCCTTTGATGCCGACGGCGTCCCGACCCCGGCGGCCGAGGGGTTCGCCCGCAGCCGGGGCATTGACATCGGCGACCTGCGCGTAGAAGAGATCGACGGGGGCCGCTACGCCGTTGCCGAGGTGCGCCAGCAGGGCCGGCCGACCCAGCAGGTGCTGCGGGAGACCTTGCCGGAACTGATCGGCGGGCTGTCCTTTGAACGGACAATGCGCTGGAACAGCTCGGGTGTCACTTTTGCGCGCCCATTGCGCTGGCTGCTGGCACTGCACGCCGGGCAAATAGTCCCGATCGAGTTCGCCGGGCTGGCGGCCGGCCGCACCAGCCGCGGCTTGCGCTGGGCCGAACCGTCAACGCTGTCCATCAACTCGGCGGAAGACTATCTGGAGGCGATCGCCGGCGCAGGCATCGTGCTCGATCCGGCCGAGCGGCGAAGCCAAATTGAGCAACAGATCGAGCGGTTGGCCAAGCAGGCCGGCGGACGGGTTGTTGAGGATCCGGACTTGCTGGCGGAGGTGACCCAACTGGTCGAGCAGCCGACCGCCTTCCTGGGTTCGTTCGACGAGGCCTTCCTGGCGCTGCCCCGGCCGGTGCTGCTTGAAGTCATGCGCAAACACCAGCGCTACTTTGCGCTGGAGCAGGATGGGAAGCTGCTGGCCAGTTTCATCGCCGTGCGCAATGGAGGCTTGCAACACCTGGAAGTCGTGCGCAGCGGCAATGAGCACGTGTTGCAGGCCCGCTTCGCCGATGCCGCCTACTTTGTGGAGCGCGATCGGCACCAGCCGTTGGAAGACTATCTGCCGGCGTTGGCCACGCTGACTTTTGAGACCAGCCTGGGCTCGATGCTTGATAAAGTTGGCCGGTTTGAGGCCCTGGTCGAACCGGTGGCCGAAATGCTGTCCCTGTCCGCCGAGGAGCGGGTCTGGGCCCTTCGGGCGGCCCATCTGGCGAAAGCCGATCTGGCGACGCGCATGGTGGTCGAAATGACCTCGCTCCAGGGCGAGATGGGCCGCATCTATGCGGGGGCCAGCGGAGAGCCGGCGCAGGTGGCCGACGCCATTGCCGAGCACTATCTGCCACGCTTCGCCGGTGATCGTGTGCCTCAAAGCAGCGCCGGACTGGCCGTCGGGTTGGCCGACCGTCTTGATTCGCTGGCGGGCTTGTTTGGCGCCGGCAAGGAGCCATCCGGCGCTGGCGATCCATTTGCGCTGCGCCGTACGGCCATTGGCCTGATCGAGGCGCTGGTTGCCAGCGGTCAATCTTTCGATCTGCGCCGTGGCCTGGCGCTGGCGGCCGATCTGCAGCCAATTGAGGTTGACCAGGACATCCAGGGTCGTTGTTTGGCCTTCATCACGCGGCGTCAGCAGGCGTTGCTGCTGGCCGAAGGCCGCCGGCATGACGCCGTGACGGCAGTGCTCGAGGCCCAGGGGCATGACCCGGCGGCCGCCGCCGTCGCCGTCATGCAGCTGGAGGCATGGATCGGCGCCGATGGTTGGGACAGCCTGTTGCAGAACTTCGCCCGCTGCATCCGCATTACGCGGGACCTGGATCAGGTCTATGTTGTGGACGAGGATAAGCTGAGTGAAGACGCCAGCCGGCAGCTGCTGGCAGCCTATCAAAAGGCGGCCGGCACCGACGGAAGTCTCCAATCCATCGATGCCCTATTTCGCGCGTTCGAACCCATGGTTCCGGATGTCGAGCATTTCTTCGAAGAGGTCTTGGTCATGTCGGAAGATGAGGCCGAGCGGCGCAATCGGCTCGGTTTGTTGCAGCGTGTGGCCGGTTTGGCCGATGGTTTGCTAGACGTCTCCAAGCTTGAAGGGTTCTAACAATCCCAGGCATGAGAAACGGGTTTGGCGGCAATGCAGGCCGCAGTCTATAATCACCGCCCCGCACCATCGCGGCTTACATCCCCGGGGAATGGGAAGGGCGCTTCCCTTGCGACAACCAGATCCAGGCAGCCCGGCGCAGCCTTCTTTCGGGTGGCACGGGCGGCTCGGATCGGAAAGCCGATAGCACCCAATGAGTGTTGTTGACGAAGTAAAGGAGCGCGCCGATATCGTCGAGATCGTCGGCGAGTCGGTCAATCTGCGCAAAGCTGGCAAGAACTACACGGGGTTTTGCCCGTTCCACGCCAACACGCGCACCCCGGCCTTTGTCGTATTTCCCGACACCGGCACCTGGCGCTGCTTTGGCGCCTGCAATGAGGGCGGCGATGTCTTCACCTACCTGATGAAAAAGGAAGGCTACGAGTTTGCCGAGGCCCTGCGATTGCTGGCCGAGCGGACAGGCGTCGAGCTGCGGCCGCGCACGCCGGAAGATGAGGCCTTGCAGGAAGAGTACGAGCAGCAGCGCCAGTTGTTGGAGACCGCCGTCACATACTTTCGTCACCAACTGCTGCATTCGCCAGCCGGTGAACAGGTCCAGGCCTATCTGACGGAACGACAGCTCGCCGGCGAATCGATCGAACGCTTCGAGTTGGGCTATGCCCCCAATAGCTGGGACGCCCTGCTGACCTTCTTTCAGGAGAAGGGCACGCCGGGCGAACAACTGGTGGAGGTTGGACTGGTTTCGGAGCGCGACACAGGGGGCTACTTCGACCGCTTCCGCCACCGGCTGATGATTCCGATCCGCGATGCCCGCGGGCGCATGACCGGCTTTGGCGCACGGGCCCTCGACCCCGAGGACGAACCCAAGTATCTCAACTCGCCTCAAACGCCGTTGTTTGACAAGGGCAGCCTGCTGTACGGACTGGACAAGGCGCGCAAGGCCATTCGCCTCGAAGACCAGGCGGTGATCGTCGAAGGCTACATGGATGTCATCGGCCTGCATCAGGCCGGCTATGAGAACGCCGTTTCGCCGATGGGTACGGCGTTATCGGAGCCGCAACTGCGCCAGCTCAAGCGCTACAGCCGGCGGATGGTGCTGGCGCTCGACGCCGACGCGGCCGGCGATCAGGCCACGCTGCGCGGCCTGGACGTGGCCCGCGACGCGCTCGACCGGAGTCCCGACCCGGTCTTTGCCGCCCGCGGGCTGGTACGCCATGAGGGACGGCTCGACGCCGAGCTGCGCATTGTCACCCTGCCTGAAGGCCGGGATCCAGACGAGGTGGTGGCGGCCGATCCGGCCGCCTGGCCGGCGCTGCTGGCCGGCGCTCAACCCGTCGTTGATTACGTCCTCGACATTCTGTGCGCCGGCCGCGATCTGGAAGATGCCAAGAACAAGGCCGACATTGCCCGCCAGGTGCTGCCCTTGATCGAAGATGTCGCCGACCGGGTCGAACGCGAAGCCTACCGCCAGAAGCTCGCCCGCCGGCTAAAGATCGATGAACGCGCCCTGCTCTCCTACGCCCCGGCACAGGCAAGCCGCCGGCGGGCCACGCGGCCTTCGGGGGAGGAACGTGCTGAGGCGGCGCCCGTTCGAAGAGCAGACACCGACAAGCTGGAGCGGCGTTGCCTGGGCATTCTGCTGCAGTTCCCTGATTTGCTCTACCGGCTGGACCGCGAGATGCAGGGTCTCGAGCTCGAGCGGCTGTCGGAACACGATTTCAGCGGCGCTGACCGGCGCTTGTTGTTTCAGGCAGTGCGCAAGGCGTTGGGCCAGCATGACTTGGAGCCCATCGAGCATTGGCAGGGCTCTCTGGAGCCGCCATTGAATGATTTGGCACAGGAATTGCTCGGATTCCTGCCGGTGCTGACCTTCGATCAGCCCAAAGACTTGGCCGAGGCGCTCTCCTGGTTTTTACAGCTAAGAAAGAATCAGTTGGGTCAACAACTGACGCAGATACACTTCCAGATGATCTCGGCGCAGGAAGCCCAATCCGGTGGACAAGCTTCGCTAGAGACCGATCTTAGGGAATTGGTGGAGCAAACCAATCTCCTGCGGCGCAACCGCGACAAACTGGATAGGGCGCTGGCGGCGCGCGGGCCGGCGCGCGCCAGTCTAGCGCCCGGAAGCTGGTAGAGTCTGTGGCGTCGAGACAAGGGGACGTATTGGATCCGGAAGAAGAGATCATCGGCGAAGAGCAGGCCGACGACGAGGTCGATGAGTCCATAGACGATATGGACGAGACCTTTGATTCGAGCGACCTGACGCTGGAATCCGATGACGGCGACGAGGCCGACGACGCCGAAGACGATACCAGCATGGTGGCCGCCGAAGAGGAGGCCGACGAGTCTGAGACCGAGGCCGCCCTGGCCGCTGCCGCAGATCTGGCCAGCGCGGTCGACCAGACAAGCGATCCCGTCCGCCTGTACCTGAAGGAAATCGGCCGGGTCGATCTGCTCGAGACCCACCACGAGTTGTGGCTGAGCGCGCGGCTGCAGGCGGCCGAGCGCCTGAATGTGTTGAAAGCCGGCCGTGCCTCGCAGAACAGCCGCAGCGATCCGTATGTGGCCGTCCAAACCGAGATTTTCAAGGATCTGCGCACTGCCTGGAAGCGGGTTAATGAAGACGCCAAGCGATTGGGGCAAGACAAACCCGACTACCGCCTGATCCTTGAGGAGGCCCGCCAATTGCGGCTGGCCTGGGCGCTTGACACTCCTTCCTACCTGCGGGCCTGGCTCGACACCGGTCTGTGGGGTTCGGACCCGGCATGGGAAGAGCTCGCCCGCAACACACTGGCCTTGTTCATCGATTTCTTTCTGCTGGTCCCCGATGTGCAGGAGCGTCTGTCGGAACGGTTGGGGGAGGGCAAGGGGCTGCCGTCGGGGCGCACCTTCCGCCGCTGGCTGCCCGAATCCGAGCTCATCGCCGAAGACGAAGACGAAGTGCAGGCGCTGGCCGATGAGGCGCAGGCCGATCTGATTCGAGCCAATCTGCGGTTGGTGGTCAGTGTGGCCAAACGCTACATGGGCCGCGGCATCGCTTTCCAGGATTTGATCCAAGAAGGCAACATCGGCCTGTTGCGGGCCGTCGAGAAGTTCGATCCGGCCAAAGGCTTCAAGTTCAGCACCTACGCCACCTGGTGGATCCGCCAGGCTATCAGCCGGGCCATCGCAGACCAGGCCCGCACCATCCGGATCCCCGTCCATATGTTTGAGACCATTAACCGCTTGATGCGGACGCAGCGCCGCCTGGTGCAGGATCTGGGGCGGGAGCCGACTTCGGAAGAGCTGGCGCTAGAGATGGACATTCTGGAGCCGGAGGTCCTGGCCGAGATACGACGGGTCCAGCAATCCGACGAGCACATGAGCGCCTCGCTTGACCGCAAGTGGAAGCGGGCGGCGGCCAAGGTGCGCGGCATCATGCGCATCGCCCAGGAGCCGATGTCCCTCGAGACACCGATCGGGTCGGAGGACTCGAGCCAGCTGGGCGACTTCATCGAAGACGATTCCATGCCCGAGCCGGTCGACGCCGCCGCCAAGGAACTGCTCAAGGAGCAGGTGGAAAACGCATTGGCCGTACTCAGCGAGCGCGAGCGTCAGGTCCTTGAGATGCGCTTCGGGCTGCTTGACGGCAAGGACTACACACTGGAAGAGGTCGGCAAGTACTTCAACGTGACCCGCGAACGAATCCGTCAGATTGAAGCCAAAGCACTGCGCAAACTGCGCCACCCAACCCGCAGCCGCCACCTGCGCGATTACCTGTCCTAGCACACCTGTCAGCCCTTAGAATTCAGGAAACGTACTAGCATGAAGACGAGCTTATCCGCCCGGTGGCCTCAACGCGCCGGGCATTGGATGATGAGCCCGGGAAATGGGCGTTCTATGACCAGCAATGAATCCACGTTCGCCGGCTACATTTTTGCGCCGAGGCTTGATCCCCGTTGCCCTGGTCACTCTCGTTTGGAGGTCTTTCTGCGGGCGGAACCTACCCAAGAGCACTTTGATCCGGAGTATGTTCGGCTGACGTTGGTCCCCGAATTTTCTGGGAACCCAATGCCTGAAATCACCGAAATAGGCTATCCCTGGCCCAGCCTTAAGCCGCTTGCATGGGCCATCGGGCCCATCGACATTGTTGACCGCAAGGGCAGCAAGGTCGAAGGGTTCGGCTTTGGGGGTTCACTGCAGGCCGCCACGAATTCGTCACAGACCCATCTCGTCTTGGATTCAGCGGCACCAATCCTGGAGCTTGTCGGGCCAGGAGCGTTTGCAAATGACTTGACGGAGGAAGTCGAAGTGCTGCTGGCCGAACTACGGGCGCAGGCGGGTATGCGCCTGATCGAGTTGGAGATCGAGCTGGCTAAGGCCGACCCCCTGGCGCTGTATTTGGCAAGTCTGATGTCGATTCGGCGAAAGCTCTCCGGGATCGATCGCAAAGGCCCTCCGCCCTATCAGCAGCTCATCAGGAAGATCGATGCCGCACTTATGCTTGCGCGGGAGCTGGGCCACAACCCTGAACTTGCGCCAAGCTTTTCGATGTTGACCAAGGCCATAGAAGACGGGGATTAGCGCCGCCTCGGTCTGGTCAAATACCCCTTGTGATAGAATGAACGCATTGTCGGTTTGGCCCCGTCCCCGCGGTGTTCCCAGCGACCCCCGAGGTGTTGATGCAAGTCGAGTACCTGCCGATCGCGATCCTCGTGCTGGTAGCGACCATCATGGCATTCGCCATCGTCGGGCTCGGCCACCTGATCGGACCGAAGCGCTCGTCGACCCGCAAGCTCGAGCCCTATGAGTCCGGCATGCGGCCCATCGGGCCCGGCCGGCGCCAAGTCCAGGTTCATTTCTACCTGGTTGCTGTGCTTTTCATCTTGTTCGACATTGAAATCGTGTTCTTGCTGCCGTGGGCGGTCTCGCTGCGCCAACTGGGGCTGTTCGGTATCATCGAGATGGCTATCTTCATCGTGATTCTGTTGGTCGGTTACGTGTACGCTTGGCGACGAGGGGCGTTGGAATGGGAGTAGAGGGCAAGAGCGGTTCGGCCGGCACCATTACCCTGCCGCTGGAGAAGGCGGTCAACTGGGCCCGGACCGGGGCCATGTGGCCGATGCTCTTTGGCCTTGCCTGTTGCGCCATTGAGATGATGAGCGCCCAGGCGGCCGACTACGACATGAGCCGCTTCGGCATGGAATTGATGCGGGGCAGCCCGCGCCAAAGCGATCTGATGATTGTTGCTGGGCGCGTGAGCCGCAAGATGGCGCCGGTACTGCGCCGGCTGTACGACCAGATGCCCGAGCCCAAGTGGGTATTGTCGATGGGTGACTGCGCCTCATGCAGCGGCGTGTTCAACAATTATGCTCTTGTGCAGGGGGTCGATGAGGTTGTGCCGGTTGATGTCTACGTGGCGGGTTGTCCGCCACGGCCGGAAGCTCTCATCCATGGGATTCTGCGGCTGCACGAGAAGGTCAGGCAAGAACCGCTGACGGACTGGATCTGAGGGTCAGCCAACCGCTTCGCCGGACTGGCGTACGGCTGCGCCGGCATGCACCTGGTTGTTGGGAGAGATGATGGGAACCCTGGAACAAGCCACCGAACTGGTCACGCGTGAGCTGGGGGACGATGTGCTCGAGCTGACCACCTTCCGTGGTGAGACGACCATCAGCCTGAAGGCCAAGGCCATCACGATGGCGGCCAAGCTCCTGCGCGATGACCCAGCATTGAACTTCAATTTCCTGGCGATGTTGACGGCCGTCGACTACTATCCTCAAGAGCCTCGCTTCATTGTCGCTTACCGGCTTTACAGCCTGCCGAACAACCTGTACCTGGGCCTTCAGGTGCCGGTCTCCGGCAAACAGCCCGAACTACCCAGCATTGAATCTGTCTACCCCAGCGCCAATTGGCACGAGCGCGAAGTGTGGGACATGTTCGGTATCAACTTCGTCGGCAGCCATGACCAGCGCCGCATCTTGATGCCCCACGACTGGGAAGGGCATCCGCTGCGTAAGGACTACCCTTTGGGCTACGAAGAAGTCCAGTTCACCTTCAACTTCGACGAAATCGACAAACGCAAGCCGTACGCCAAGGAGTGAGCGGGCGGTGACCGCATTTCCGGCCGAAGACCAGATCCCAGAAGAACTGCGCCCGCTGCTGTCCGAGCGCGCCCAAACGGGCGAGACGATCGTCCTCAACATGGGGCCGCAGCATCCAAGCACGCATGGCGTGCTGCGCCTGATTCTGGAATTGGACGGCGAGCGCATCATCAACTGCATTCCCGACATCGGCTTCTTGCACACCGGGATCGAGAAGAACATGGAGGCCAAGACCTACGAGAAGGCCTTGGTCATGACCGACCGCACCGACTACCTCAACAATCTGGGCAACAACCTGACGTACTGCCTGGCGATCGAGAAGCTGGTCGAGCTTGATGTGCCCGTGCGCGGGCAGGCGATCCGGGTCATCATGGTCGAGCTGCAGCGCATTGCCTCGCACCTGGTTTGGCTGGGCACGCACGCTCTCGACCTGGCGGCCCAATCGGTCTTTCTGTATTGCTTCCGCGAGCGCGAGGTTATCCTGGACTTGTTTGAGTTGTGCTCCGGCGCCCGCATGATGACCTCGTACATCCGGCCGGGCGGGGTTTGGCGCGACCTGCCGCCTGACTTTGAACCGGCGCTGCGGGCCTTCATGAAGGATTTGCCTCGCCGCCTCGACCAGTACGAAGCCATCTTGACCAAGAACCCATTGTGGCTCGACCGGACGGTTGGCATCAGCCCGCTTGACGCAGACACGGCCCTGGCACAAGGCCTGACCGGACCCGTGCTGCGTGCGTGTGGTGTCCCCTTCGACCTGCGCCGCGCCCAGCCCTACAGCGGCTACGAACAATACGATTTCGAGATTCCGACGGCTGACAACGGCGATGTCTACGATCGCTATGTGGTGCGCATGCAGGAGATGCGCCAGTCGCTGCGCATTATCGAACAGGCGATCGCCGATCTGCCCACCGGGTTGTTCCGCAGCGACAACCGCAAGTTTGTCCCGCCGCCGCGTTCCGAGCTGGGTCACAGCATGGAAGCCGTCATCCACCATTTCAAGCTGTGGACGGAAGGCTTCCGGGCACCGCATGGCTCGGTCTACGCCGCCACCGAGTCGCCGCGGGGTGTGCTTGGCTGCTACCTGGTGGGAGACGGCGGCCCCAACCCCTACCGGGTCCACTTCCGTACGCCCAGCTTTGCCGCACTGCAGGCGCTGCCCGTGATGGCCAAGGGGCACTTGGTGGCCGACCTGGTGGCGATTATCAGCAGCCTGGATCCCGTCCTGGGAGACACCGACCGATGACCATGGCCAATTCGCAGGAGTTACACGGTGCCGCTGGCTGAACATCAGGCCGAGATCGATGCCATCCTGGCCAAGTACCCGGCCGACCGGCAGCGGGCGGCCGTCATGCCGCTGCTCCACCTGGCGCAGCGGGAGTACGGCTACCTGTCGACCGATGCGCTGCGCGAGGTTGCTGGCCTGCTCGGTCTGGAGACAACCGAGGTCGCCAAACTGGTCAAGTTCTACACGCTGTACCACGCCGAGCCGGGCGGTCGGTTCCGGGTTCAGATCTGTACGGACCTCCCCTGTGCGCTGCGCGGCGCCGAGGCCTTTTCAGCCGAGCTGTGCCAGCGGCTGGGGGTCAAGCCGGGGGAGACGACCAGCGACGGCCAGATCACGGTCGAACAGGTGATGTGTCTGGCGGCCTGCGACATGGCGCCCATGTTTCAGGTGCAGGGCGCCGACGGCATCCACTATTGCGAAAACCAGACCGTCGATTCGGCCCTGGAGCACATTGAGGGTCTTCGCCAGGAGACGGTCGATGGCTGAGCACGTGCTCCTGCGCCACCGCGATATCCCCGACATCGGGCAGCTCGACGTCTACCTCGACAACGGCGGCTTTGACGCCTTCCGCCAGGCGGTTAGCAACCAGACACCCGACGAAATTATCGGTATCGTCAAGGCCTCTGGCTTGCGCGGGAGGGGCGGCGCCGGTTTCCCGACCGGTCTCAAATGGAGTTTCCTGGCGCCGGAGACCCCGCGCTATGTGGCGGTCAACGCCGATGAATCCGAGCCGGGTACGTTCAAGGACCGCGAAATCATGGAACGCAACCCCTTCCAGTTCCTGGAGGGGGTCGCCCTGTGCGCCTACGCCGCCCGGGCCAATGTCGCCTACATCTACCTGCGGGGCGAGTTCTGGGATCTGGCGGCCCAGTTGGACCAGGCCATTGATGAGCTACACCAGCGTGGGCTGCTGGGCGACGACTTATTTGGCACGGACTACCATTTGCACTGCTATACCCACCTGGGCGCCGGCGCTTACATTTGCGGTGAAGAAAGCGCGCTGCTCGAGTCGCTCGAAGGCAAACTCGGCATGCCGCGCTTGCGGCCGCCGTTCCCGACGGTCCGCGGTCTGTTCGACCGGCCGACGGTCATCAACAACGTTGAAACACTGGCCAACGTGCCGCCGATCGTGACCAACGGCGCCGAGTGGTACCGGCGTTACGGCACCGAGAAGAGCCCGGGGACCAAGGTGTTCAGCCTGTCAGGCAACATCAACAACCCGGGCAATTACGAGCTGCCGCTGGGCACGCCGTTCCGTCATCTAATTTACGACCTAGGTGGCGGCATTCCCGGCGGCAAACAAATCAAGGCCATTCTGCCGGCGGGCGCGTCGGCGCCGATTTTGAAGGTGTCCGACCAGGTGCTGGACACGCCGATGGACTATGAGGCGATCCAGGCGGTCGGCTCGCAGTTGGGTTCGGCTTCGATCATCGTCCTCGATGAAACGGTCGATGTGGCCTGGGCCGAGTACAAGATCACACGTTTCTTCCAGCACGAGTCATGCGGCAAATGCACCCCGTGCCGCGAAGGCACCTACTGGATGAAGAACATCCTGAACCGCTTCGAGGCCGGTCAGGCCGCCGAGCGTGACGTCGAGTTGCTCGACTCGGTCGCCAAAAGCATCCAGGGCAAGTGCTTGTGCGCGCTGGGCGAATTTGCTGCCGGGGCCGTCAGCTCGGGCATCGCCCACTTCCGGGAGGATTTCGAACTGCGGGTTGTGAACGGTCATGAGTGACAAGCAAATCGACCTGACGATCGAGGGTGTGCCCGTTCGAGTGCCCGCCGGCACACTGCTGGTGGACGCCGCCAAGCAGTCCGGCGTCTACGTCCCCGTCTTCTGTTACCACCCCAAACTCGATCCGGTCGGCATGTGCCGCATGTGCCTGGTTGAGATTGGCCGGCCCAAGCGGGACCGAGAGAGCGGCGAATTCCTGCGCGACGATTCTGGCGAAGTGCTGCTCGAATTCGGGCCCAAGCTCGAAACCGCCTGCACCACGCCGGTCGGCGACGGCTGGGTTGTCCGCACCGCCTCCGAGAAAGCGCTCCAGGGTCAGGGCGAAATTGTCGAATTCCTGCTGACGTCACACCCGTTGGATTGTCCGGTGTGCGACAAGGGCGGGGAGTGTCCGCTGCAGGAACTGACGATGGACTTTGGCGCCGGCAAGAGCCGCTTTAACTACGGCGACAAGATGCACCTGGGCAAGCACGTGCCGCTCGGCGACCTAATCTATCTGGATCAAGAGCGCTGCATTCAGTGCGCGCGTTGCACCCGTTTCCAAGAGGATATTGCCGGCGATCCGGTCATTGGTTTCGAAGAGCGCGGCCGCAAGCTGCAGATTGTCACCTACTCCGATCCCGGGTTCGATTCCTATTTCTCCGGCAACACGACCGACATCTGTCCGGTCGGTGCGCTGACGACGGCCGACTTCCGTTTTGAAGCCCGTCCTTGGGAATTGAAGGCGGCCGCCTCGCTTTGTTCACACTGCCCGGTTGGCTGCAATACGATGGTCAACACCCGCCGTCAGCCAACCGCCGAAGGCCAGGTGCTCGCACAACGGATCATGCCGCGGCAGAACGAGGCGGTCAACGAAATCTGGCTGTGCGACAAAGGCCGGTTCGCCCACCATTACGCCGGACCAGGCGGCCGCTTGACCACGCCGTTGGTACGCAAGGACGAGGAGCTGGTCGAGGTCAGTTGGCGGGAAGCCATCGCGCAGGTCGTGGAAGGCATCAAGCAGGCGCAGGGTGGGGTCGTCGGGCTGGCCAGCGGCCGGCTGAGCAACGAAGACCTGTTCACCTTCCGCCAAACGCTTGCGGCTCTTGACGGCCAAGCGATTCTGGAAGAGGCGATGGCCGGCGGTGATCTGGCGGACCAGTTTGGTTTGAGCACCGGATCCAACCTGGGTGATCTGGGGGCAGGCGATGCCGTGCTGGTGGTCGCTTCCGAGCTGCACGAAGAGGCCCCCATTTGGTGGCTTCGGGTCAAGCAAGCCGCCCAACGCGGGGCCATCCTGGTGGTGGCCAATGGCCGCCGCACCCGACTGGACAAATTCGCCAGCCACAGCCTGACTTACCAATACCCGGAGGCGGCGCCGATTGTGTTGGCGCTGGCAGCCGCCGCCGGCAATTCCCAGGATCTGGACGGGTTTGAAGGCGGGCGCCAAATGGCAGCTGCCGCCAGGGCATTGGCCTCGGCCAAGAATCTGGTGGTCTTCTACGGCCGGGAGGGGCAGTCCTACGCCGCCAGCCAGGCGCTGGCCGCCGCCTGTGCCCGACTCCTCGAGAAGACTGCCCACACGGGGCGGCCGAACAATGGATTGGTGCCGGTCTGGCCCCGAGCCAACACGCAGGGTGCCTGGGACATGGGTTTCCGTCCGGCAGCGGGCGGCCTGAGGCAGGCGCTTGAGGGGGCCGGCGTGGTTTGGCTGGCCGGAGTCGATCCGGCCGGCGATGACCCGGCGTTCGACGCCGTGCTCGAAGGTGCCGGCTTGGTCATCGTGCACGAGCTGGCGATGACACGGACGGCCGAGCTGGCCGATGTTGTGCTGCCGGCCGCATCCTATTTGGAGCGGGAAGGGACCTATACCAGCGGCGAGCGGCGTGTGCAGCGTTTCTATCCGGCGTTGCCGGGGGCCGGTGACTGTCTGCCCGACTGGCAGATCGTCGCACGGATTGCGGAAGGGCTCGAACAAGGCCCAGCGCCGGCCGGACCGTCCCTGGTGTTCGACACCATCAGCCAGCAGGTGGAAGCCTACGCCGGTTTGGGCTACCCCGAACTGGCAGCCGTCGAAAGCCAATGGCCGGGTGTCGGCGGTGAAGACTTGTATTTCGGCGGGACGGCCTACGCTAACCGCCAGGGCTTGGGAATCCAGCTGGGCCTGACGCCGGCCGAGCGCAGTTCGCCGCCGGTTGATCTGCCGGTTGCGGTGAAGCCAGGCGAGGATGAGCTGATCTTGGTGCCAGTCGATCGCCTGTACGATCATGGGCGGACGGTGGCCACCTCCGATGTGTTGGCCCCACGGCTGACCGCGCGGCAGGTCCTGCTGCATCCGGATGATGCCGAGCGTCTGGGCATAACGCCGGGCAGCCAGGTCGAACTTCGCCTGGGCGAGCACAGCGCACACATGACGGCGGCCCTGGCGCCCGAGGTGCCGGCCGGCGTCGCGCTGCTGGGCCGCAGCCTGGGCGTGCCGCTGAATGGGGCGGTCCCGGTCCAGGTCACACTGAGCAAAGTGGGCGGCTGATGGATTGGAGGCTGCTCATCGAGCCGACGATCAAGGCAGGGCTGCTTTTCTTCACCCTGGCTACCGGGTTTGCCTACCTGACTCTGTTCGAGCGCAGGGTGCTGGCCCGCATGCAGAGCCGGATCGGACCCAACCGGGTTGGGCCGTGGGGGCTGCTGCAGCCGGCCGCTGACGGGATCAAGTTGTTCTTCAAAGAGGAGCTGATCCCGGCTCGGGCCGACAGAGCCTTGTTTGTGTTGGCGCCGGTCATTACCGTGATCCCGGCATTGATCATTCTGGCGGTCATCCCGTTCGGTCCGGACCTGAACCTATTTGGCCTGACCATCAGCCAATCGATTGCCGGCGACTTCAACGTGGGCGTGCTCTACCTGCTGGCCGTCAGCTCGATTGCCGTCTACGGCATCACGCTGGCTGGTTGGTCGTCGGGCAACAAATATGCTCTGCTGGGAGGGCTGCGGGCGGCGGCGCAGATGGTCAGCTACGAGTTAGCCCTGGGCTTGACCTTTGTCATTCCGATCATCTTGGCCGGCTCAATGAGCCTGCGGGACATCGTGGCCGCCCAGCAAGGGCTGGCGGACTGGTTCATCTGGAAACAGCCGCTTGGTTTCTTGATTTTGTTTGTTGCCTCGATTGCCGAGATTAACCGTGCGCCGTTTGACCTTCCGGAAGCCGAGCAGGAATTGGTGGCAGGTTTCCACACCGAATACTCCGGCATGAAGTTCGCTCTGTTCTTCATGGCCGAGTACATCAAGATGATCGCCGTCAGCGTGATCGCCGTCACGTTCTTCCTGGGCGGTTTCTGGGGTCCGTTTGTCGACAGCTACCCGGTCCTCGGCCCGGTTTACCTGGTCGCCAAGGTCGTCCTGTTGCTGTTTGTCATTATCTGGCTGCGGGCGACCTTGCCACGGCTGCGCTATGACCGCCTGATGGGGTTGGGCTGGAAGATCCTGCTTCCTTTGTCGCTGGTGGCGGTTGCCTGGACGGCGGGTTACGTCGTGTTGGTGGGAGGTTGACGGTATGAACCCGCTGGAGATTCTGCGCGGCCTGTGGACCATCCTGCGCAACATGTTCGAGCCGCCGGTCACCTATCAGTACCCAGAGATCAAGCGGCCGGTGCGAGACCGCTTCAAAGGCAGGCACGAACTCAAGCGCTATGACAATGGCCTGGAAAAGTGCATCGGCTGTTCGCTGTGCGCCGCCGCCTGTCCCGCCGACGCCATTTTTGTTGAGGCCGCCGAGAACACCGATGAGGTGCGCTTCTCGCCGGGTGAACGCTATGCCAGCACCTACGAGATCAACATGCTGCGCTGCATTTTCTGCGGCTACTGCGAGGATGCCTGCCCGACCGAGGCCATCGTGCTCGAGCAAAACTACGAGCTGTCCTACACCACCCGGCGCGGCGCGATCTATACCAAGGAAATGCTGATCGAAGCCGTGCGACCGGGGGGCGGGCCAACGCCGCAGGTGACCGAGGCCGGGCATTTCGATAAGTCGATCCCGGAGATGGAAGACCCGAAGTGACGGCGGATCGAACGCTGAGGCGACCCGAATCATGACTGGCGACTGGCTGATCTTCGCGGCATTGGCCCTGATTGCTGTCATCTCGGCGGTGATGATGATAACCAGCCGCAACACGGTCTACTCGGCGCTGTTTCTGGTGCTCAATTTCACGGCCATCGCCGTCTTTTACCTGCTGCTGCAGGCCCCCTTCATCGCCATGGTCCAGATCACGGTCTATGCTGGCGCCATCATGGTTCTGTTCTTGTTTGTCATCATGCTTCTCGGCGTCGAACAGGCCGCGACTTCGCCGGGCCTGCCGCTGCAAGCCCCCGTCGCCATCGTGCTGGCTTTCGCCTTGGTCATCCTGCTCGGCTACGGATTGCTGCAGCAGGGCGACGGCCAGGGTGGCCTGGCAGCTGTCCTGGCCGAGGGGTTTGGCAGCCCGATCGCTATCGGCGACCTACTGTTTGAGTCCTATCTGATTCCGTTCGAAGCGACATCGGTCCTGCTGCTGGTGGCAATGATCGGCGCCATCTTTTTGACGGCCAGGGCTCGGAGGCAGGCGGGATGAATGTTCCGCTGGGCGCCGTGATCGGCCTATCGGCCGTGTTGTTTACCCTGGGCGTGGTGGGTGTGTTGGTGCGGCGCAATGCGATCGTGATCTTCATGTCGATTGAGCTGATGCTCAATGCCGCCAACCTGGCCTTCATTGGCTTCGCCCGGTCGCTGCAGGACTTGAGCGGCCAGATCTTTGTCTTTTTCGTCATCGCCGTAGCCGCCGCCGAAGTGGCCGTGGGCCTGGCTCTCATTGTCGCCATCTACCGGACGCGTCTCAGCATTGATGTCGATGAGGTGGCTTCGCTTCATGGCTAGTCGAGGCATGCCATGTTCCTGACCCAAGCCGCCGGCGCCGATTGGTTTGCCCTGGCACCGTGGATCATTGGTCTGCCGATCCTGGGGCTGCTGATCAATATCCTGATCGGCCACCGCTTGGGCGAGCGTGCCATCGGCGCCATCGCCAGCGGGGCGGTCGGCCTGGCGTTTGTCGTCGCTGTATTTCAGTACCTGGGACTGCAGGCGGAGCCCGAAGGCGCCAGCGTGCTGGTGGCCGAGTGGATTCGCATCGGGCAGCTTGACGTCGCCTGGTCGCTGAACATCGACAGCCTGTCGGTCACCATGATGCTGATGGTGACCGGTGTCAGTGCGTTGATCCACGTCTACGCGATCGGCTACATGCACGACGATGTGCGGTTCCAAGGGGATCCTGGGCGCTTCCGCCGTTTCTTCGTCTACTTCAACCTGTTCGTGGCGGCGATGATGATCCTGGTCACCGCCGACAACTACCTGATGATGTTCGTAGGCTGGGAGGGCGTCGGCCTATGCTCCTTCCTGCTTATCAGCTTCTGGTTCGAGAAGGGCGCCGACGGCATTGGCAACGCCATGGCCGGCAAGAAGGCCTTCATCGTCAACCGAATTGGTGACTTCGGCTTCTTGATTGCCATGTTTCTGGTTTTTTGGACCTACGGTTCGCTGCAGTTCGAGGAGGTCTTTCACCGCGCCGAAGAGATGGGCGCCGCCGCCGGCGGTGTGGTCAGTCTGATTACGCTCTTCCTGCTGTTGGGCGTAGTGGGCAAGTCGGCGCAGTTGCCGCTCTTCGTCTGGCTGCCCGACGCGATGGCCGGCCCGACACCGGTCTCGGCCTTGATCCACGCCGCCACCATGGTCACGGCCGGCATCTACCTAGTGGCCCGCAATCATGTGCTGTTTGAGCTGGCGCCGGCCTCGGCGACCACGGTCGCGCTGGTAGGGGCGGTGACGGCGCTGTTCGCCGCCACCATCGCCGTCGGCCAATTCGATATCAAACGGGTGCTGGCCTACTCGACCATCAGCCAATTGGGCTTCATGGTGGCTGCGGTCGGCCTGGGCGCGTACGTGGCCGGCATGTTCCACCTGGTGACCCACGCCTTCTTCAAGGCGCTGCTCTTCTTGGGGAGCGGCTCGGTCATCCAGGGTATTGAGCACGGCCATCACAATTTACAGCATAGCGACGGGCACCATGGCAACGGCCATTTCGATCCGCAAGACATGCGCAACATGGGCGGCCTGCGCCAGCGCATGCCGGTCACCTTCTGGGTGTATCTGGTTGGTGCGCTGGCCCTGGCTGGCATCCCGCCATTGGCGGGTTTCTTCTCGAAGGACGAGATTCTGCTCGACGCCAGCCTGGAAAACACGGCGGTCTACGGGTTGCTGACGGCGGCCGCCTTCCTGACGGCGTTCTACATGGGCCGCCAGGTCTGGATGGTGTTCTTCGGCCAGCCGCGCTCCGAGGCGGCCGGCCAGGCACACGAAAGCCCGCGTTTGATGACCGTTCCTTTAATGGCGCTGGCGGGTCTGGCGGTTGTCGGCGGGGCCATCAATTGGCCGGGCGTGCACTGGCTGACCGACTGGCTGGAGCACACGATCGAGCATGTGCACGCCGCCGAACTCAGCCCGCAGGTGGCCGGCATTTCAACGGGGCTGGCATTGGTGGCCATCGCTATCGCCTGGCTGTTCTACGGCCGGCGGCCGATGATGGAAGGCCAGCCCGATCCACTGCGCCGGCCGTTGGGGCCGGTCTTCCGCGCGCTGGAGAACAAGTGGTGGGTCGACGAATTGTACGCCGCCGTCTTCATCCGGCCCTACCAGCGGTTGGCGCGCTGGCTGGCCGACACGGTCGATTGGGCCTTCTGGCACGACTGGTTCCACGACCGCGTGCTGGCCGGCGGTTTCCTCGGCGGCACCGGCTGGTTGGCCTGGGGTTTCGACTTGCCGGTCATTGACGGCCTGGTCAACCGGCTGGCCGAAGGGTTGCGGGGCGCGGCGGGCCGGCTTGGTCGGCTCCAGACGGGCTATGTGCGCAATTATGCATTGACCCTATTCGTAGGAACGATCCTGGTGCTCAGCTACCTGTTGATGCGCTGATCCGGACTGAGGAAGATCGATGGACAATCTGCTGGCGACGCTCAACTTGGTGACCTGCTTCCCGCTGCTCGGGGTGTTGGTGCTCGTCCTGCTGCCCAAGGGCCGGGAAACCGCCATGCGCTGGACCGCCCTGGTGACCTCGTTGGTGACCTTCGGCCTGTCGCTGCTGATGCTGGTCCAGTTTCAATCCTCGAACCCCGATCTACAACTCGTTGTGCGGGTGCCGTGGATCCAGGTGGCCGGCTGGAATATCGACTACTTCTTGGGCGTCGATGGCCTGAGCATACTGCTTGTGCTGCTGACCACCCTCCTAACGCCGATCTCTCTGCTGTCGACGTGGGACGCCATTCAGGAGCGGGTCAAGGAGTTCCTTGTCTTCTTCCTACTGCTCGAAGTCGGCATGGTCGGTGTCTTTCTGGCGCAAGACCTGTTCCTGTTTTACATCTTCTGGGAATTCACCCTGGTGCCGATGTATTTCCTGATCGGCATTTGGGGCGGCGAGCGCCGCATGTACGCCGCCATCAAGTTCTTCCTGTACACGATGGCCGGCTCGATCCTGATGTTGCTGGCCATCCTGTGGCTGGGGATCAACGGTGGCAGCTTCTCGGTGCCCGATCTGATCGCGCAGGGCGGCATTCCGGCCAACATTCAGATGTGGTTGTTCCTGGCCTTCGCCGCCGCTTTTGCCATCAAGGTGCCGATGTGGCCATTGCACTCGTGGCTGCCCGACGCCCACGTTGAGGCGCCAACGGCCGGATCGGTCATCCTGGCCGGTGTGCTGCTGAAGATGGGCACCTATGGCTTCCTGCGCTTCAATATCCCGCTTTTTCCGCAGGCGGCAGTCCAGGCTGCGCCATGGGTCGCGCTGTTGGGGGTGATCGGCATCTTGTATGGAGCGGCGGTGTCCTACCCGCAGCGTGACATCAAGAAACTGGTCGCCTACTCGTCGGTCAGCCACCTCGGTTTTGTCATGCTTGGGTTATTTGCGCTCAACGAGCAGGGCGTGCAGGGCAGTCTGCTGCAGATGGTCAACCATGGCATCAGCACCGGCGCCTTGTTCTTGATCGTCGGCATGATCTATGAGCGACGGCACACACGGGCGATGGATGCCTTCGGTGGGTTGTGGAAGGTGATGCCGGTCTATGCCGTGTTGACACTGATCGTCACCCTTTCATCCATGGGCCTGCCCGGCCTCAATGGCTTTGTCGGCGAATTCGCCATCCTGTTGGGGGCCTTTGGCTCTGAAACGCTGGGCAGTGCCCTGTTCGCCAGCTTTGGCGCCCTTGGCGTGATCCTGGCGGCAATTTACATGCTCCAGATGTTCCAGAAGATGTTCCTGGGACCCCTCGACAAGTCCGAAAACGAAGGATTGGCTGACCTCAATTGGCGTGAGGTCGCCACGCTGGCGCCGTTGTTGGTCCTGATTTTCTGGATTGGGCTCTATCCCAAGCCTTTCTTCGACCTGATGGGCCCGTCCGTGGATAAAGTCTTGGCCATTGTCCAGACGGCCGCCGTCGCCCTGCCCTAGCCGATGAGCCAGGATCTGCTCGCCACGCTGCCGCTGCTGGTTGTCCTGTCGTCGGCCATCCTGCTGACGCTGGTCGACCTCGTAATTCCGGCCGATCGCAAGGGCTGGACCGCCCTGCTGGCGGCCCTGGGATTGCTAGCGGCGCTGGTTGTCAGCCTGGGTAATCTCGGGACCCAGCAGCAGGCGTTTGGTGGCATGCTGGCGGTTGATGGTTTTAGCGCGTTCCTCAACATCGTTTTCTTGCTGGCGGGCATTGTTGGCATTGGCCTGGCTTACGACTACCTGCGCCGCATGGAGCTCCTGCACGGCGAGTACTACATTCTGCTGCTGTTCTCGATCAGCGGCATGATGCTGATGGCCCAGGCGGCCGACCTGATCGTGGTCTTCCTGGCGCTTGAGCTGCTGTCGATCCCCCTATATGTGCTGTCGGGGTTCGCTTCGCCCAGGCGGGAATCGCAGGAATCGGCGATGAAGTACTTCCTGCTGGGCGCTTTCGCCTCGGGCTTCTTGGTCTACGGCATCGCGTTGGTCTATGGTGCCACCGGCAGCAGTGGGCTGCGGGAAATCGTGACGGCGCTGGCCCAGGCTGGATCCGCCACGCCGATGCTAATGATGGGGGTCACAATGATCCTGGTCGGGCTCGGCTTTAAGGTCGCCGCCGTACCGTTTCATATGTGGATACCGGATGTCTACCATGGCGCGCCCAGCCCGATCGTCGGCTTCATGTCGGTCGGCGCCAAGGCCGGTGGCTTTGCTGCCCTGCTACGGGTGTTTATCGCCGCCTTCCCGTCTTTGGCCGGCGCCTGGGGACCGCTCGCCATGTGGCTGGCGGCCATCACGATGACCTGGGGCAATGTGGCCGCCATCGCCCAGCGCAACATCAAACGCATGCTGGCCTACTCGAGCATCGCCCATGCCGGGTACATCTTGATGGCGCTACCGGCGGCGGCCGATCCGGCGGTCGCCGGGGATGCCGTTGGGGCGGCCTTGTTCTATCTGCTGGCGTACGCGTTGACCAACCTGGGCGCCTGGGGTGTGGTGGTGGCGCTCGAGCGACGCGAGGGGCAAGGGCTGGCGATCGAAGACTACGCGGGCCTGGCCGAGCGCCGGCCCGGATTGGCGCTGGCAATGGTCGTATTCATGCTGTCGTTGACCGGTTTGCCGCCAACGGCAGGCTTCATCGGCAAGTTCTACTTGTTCCGCGCCGTGCTGCAGGCGGATCTGGTCTGGCTGGCCATCGTCGGCGTGGTCACCTCGCTGGTGTCGGCTTACTACTACCTGCGGGTCGTCATCGTGATGTATATGCAGCCAGGTGAGCCCGAAGTTCGCTCCGAGGCCTGGCTCAATGGATCGGTCGCTATCACCGCGCTGGCCACCTTGATCTTCGGCTTGCTGCCGGCGCCGCTGTTTGCGCTGGCCAGCCAGGCTGGATTGCTCGCCTTCCTGCCGTAGCTTCAGACAACGGATGCCGGTCATGGCTGGGGCGCCGATCGCGCTCGGCGGTGTATGTTGTCTGCTAGCATGAATGTCAGCAACCAAGCGAGTAGGGTGCCAGTTATGGGAGCCAAGCGGGCGCATGTGTGGGTTGCGGGCCGGGTGCAGGGGGTCGGTTACCGCTATAACACGGTGCAAGCGGCGCAGCGCCGGGGGGTGGCGGGCTGGGTACGCAACTTGCGGGATGGCCGTGTCGAGGCCGTATTCGAGGGGCCGGAGTCCAACGTGGAAGCCATGATCGATTGGTGTTGGAACGGGTCGCCGGCGGCGCAGGTGTCCGAGGTCGAAGTCGAGTGGGAGACGCCGACAGGGGAGTTCAGCGGGTTCCACGCGCGGCGGTGAACCCCCCGGGACCTCGGAGGTGCACAAGCCTGCCTACACGATAATGCATACCTCTAGCGCTCCTGCGAGGTCATGACAGCAATGACGACCTCCGAGGAGCGCTTGCGCGTTTCTTTCTGAGCTGGGAGTTTTGTGCACCTCGGAGGTCAGCGGCCCTTCGGACCTCGGAGGTGCACCAACCGGGTGCCCAGCAAACGGTCCTTCAAGTGCTCCTCCGATGTCATATGCGACCAGCAGCGACGAACGCGAAGAAGGGCCCGGATCATCCAGGCCCTTCTTCTTGTAAGCGCTCGTCCCCTTCGTGCCGAGCATGGACCAGGCAGTTGAGCGGGCGCGCCTAGACCAAGCTGCCAACAGTCACCAGCGCCGACAGTGTCAGAGCGATGGCGACCATCGGGGCGAAATCAAAGCGGGCCTGTTCGGCCGAGCCAGACGCTTGCTTGGCCAGCCTTTGTCGCTCGGCTTCGTCGGCAAGTTGGCGGTAGCGATCCAGCCCGAATTCGCGCAGGCCCTGGCCATTCGACGGGATTTGATACGACATGACAGCTCTCCTTCTGTGGGCAGTTTTTCGGCGTCGGTGAGGCAGCGGTGGTGATGCTCGAACCTGTCCACAGCCTAGCTTGCGACCGTTTTCGGGGCGTTGTGCAGTCGTTGTTCGCCGTTGGGCGTGGAAACTCGCCGGTTGGCGCCGAGAGAGCGGCCAGCTAGTACTGCAGTGCTATACTCCCCGAACCTCCCGCTCTAAGTAGGAGAGCCGACGGCCGTGACAGCGTAGGGTCCAGGACGATTGGCATGTTGGAAGTGAGATTGCTCGGCCAATTTCATATCTCGCTCGACGGTGAAGTCGTCGACATTCCATCCCGTCCGGCCCAATCCCTGCTTGCCTATCTCATGCTCAATCGGGGGCAGACTCACCGCCGGGAGCAGCTGGCGGGCCTGTTCTGGCCGGATTCGAGCGAGGCCAATGCCCGCGGGAACCTTCGCCATTCCTTGTGGCGGCTGCGGCAAGCGGTCGGAGAGGCCTGGTTTGAATCCGACAACCTGGTGATCCGCTTTGAGGCAGCCGGTTCGATTGCCTTCGACGTGGAAACGTTCGAGTCCGAACCAGAGGCCGGATCGCTCGAGGCCTGGCAGGCCAGCCTGGCAGCTTATCGCGGCGAGCTCCTGCCGGGATTCTACGAGGATTGGGTCGACGCCGAGCGGGAGCGCTTGAGCGCCAAGTACGACCGGCGCATGCAACAGCTGCTGGAGATGCTGGTGGATCAAAGACGCTGGGCGGCGGTGCTCGAATGGGCGGAGCGCTGGATTTCCCATTCGGGCGTGCCCGAGCCGGCATATCGTGCGTTGATGCGAGCGCACCACGCATTGGGGGATGCCGCTGCGGTGGCCGCAAACTTTCAGCGGCTGACCGGAGCGCTTGAAGGTGAATTGGGCGTGGAGCCCAGCATACAGACCCGGCGGCTCGTTGAAGAATTAGCTGAGCAAGCCCCAGCCGAAGAGCACGCCAGGCTCGTCGAACCGGCTATCGACCGCGTAAAGGCGGCTGGAGTGCCGAGAGAGAGTGGACCGCCGGCCTTCCTGTTGGTCGAGGACGGCCAACCCGCTCAGAGCGTCTTCGGTCGTGAGCGTGAGTTGGCTCGCCTACGGGATTGGCTTGAAGCGGCGCTGGATGGCGCCGGCCAGCCGGCGCTGATTGTCGGGGAAGCCGGCCGCGGCAAGTCTGCCCTGATCGAGGCGTTCGCTGCACTGGCCGAACGAATGGATCCCCGGCTGCTGATTGCCAAGGGCGTGTGCGACGTATACACCGGTCTCGACGACCCCTTCTTGCCTTTCCGGCAAATCTTGACGACGCTGGTCGGGGATGTTGAGCCGCAGTGGGCCGCCGGTGCGATTTCGCGGCAGCAGGCCGAACGCCTGTGGCGGGCTTCCCCCGACGTGTTGCAGGCTGTCGTCGAACGCGGCCAGGATCTGGTGGGAGTGGTCGTACCCAGGCGTTCACTCCAGGCCAGCCTGGGGGCCTGGGAGTCGAGCTCGAATGCCACTGCAATGCAAGTTGCTGAATTGGTCGCGAGCGGAGGTCCCGCCGGCGTTCAAGCCCCCCATCAGAGCCGAATCCTTGAAGAGTGCGTCGATGTCCTGCTCAATCTTGCGAGCCGGCGGCCCGTCCTTCTGTTCCTCGACGATTTACATTGGATCGACCCCTCGTCCGGTGCCCTCCTTTTGCAGCTCGTCCGGTCTATCCGCAGACAACCGGTGTTGTTGGTGGGTGCCTACCGGCGGGAGGAGATCCGGCCGCTCGGCGAGGGCCGGCCGCATCCGCTGGAAGAGGTGATCAGCGAAGTCAAACGGCAGTATGGGGATGTCTGGATCGATTTGGACAGCGCCAGCGCCGAGGAATACCGGCCGCTGGTCGATGGCCTTATCGACTCCCAACCGAATGACTTGGGCCCGGCGTTCCGACGGCGGTTGGCTGATCTGACGGGTGGTCACCCCCTGTTCATCACCGAATTGCTACAGGTTATGCAGGACCGAGGCGACCTGCGCCAGGACAAGACCGGACGGTGGATCGAATCGGATGGCCTGGATTGGGACGTCATCCCGGTGCGCGTCGAGGGCGTTATTCAGCAGCGCACTGGCCGGCTGGACCCGGAATTGAAAGAAGCGATGGCGATCGCCTCGGTCCAGGGAGAACGTTTTCAGGCGCAGGTGGTGGCGGAGGTGCAGGGCGTCGATCCCGGCGGGTTGACGGCTCGCTTCAGCCATGAGCTGGAACGGCAGCATCGGCTGGTCTCGGAAGTCGGCAGCCAAAGGATCGGCGATCGCCTGTTGTCGGAGTTCCGCTTTCGGCACATTCTGATTCAGCGCTACTACTATCAGCAGCTGGGCGAGAGCGAGCGCGTCTTCCTGCACCAGGCGACGGCAGATGCCCTTGAGCGATCCTATGGCCAGGAGTCCGGTGAAGTCGCCCACAGGCTGGCGCGGCATTTCATGGAAGCTGACATGCCGGCGCGAGCGATTGAGTATCTGGTGGAAGCCGGCCGGCAGGCGCTGCGCGCTTCGGCCAACCAGGAGGCGGTTGACCTTCTGGAGCGCGCTCTAGGCCTGTATGTCGACACGCCAGGCGCCGCCGACCCTCAGCCGGCCGATCGGCTCAAGACGGCGCGGATGTGGCGCTACGCGGGCGAGGCCTACTACCGAATTGGGGACCTCGAGCGAAGCCGGCAGCGGCTGGAGCGCGGTTTGGAGGCCTTGGGCGAGCGCAGTCCGGAGTCCCGGAACAGGCTACGCTTGTCGCTGATCGGCCAGGGCCTGCTGCAGGTCCTGCACCGCCTTGTGCCGGCGTCGCTAGTCCGGCGCGGCCCAGCACGCCGCCCGGTGCTGCGCGAGATTGCTTACATCTACAAGATGCTGGCCGAAGTCTATTTGTTCGCCAACGACCTGCTGCCGACTGCACGGGCAGCCCTGCGGGCGCTCAACACAGCAGAGGGCGCCGGCTCGTCGCCAGAGCTCGTGCGGGCCTACGCTGATATGGCGCCGGCCATGCCGTTGGTCGGGCTGCGCTACATGGGGCAGCTGTACCGGCGCAAGGCGCTTGAAACGGCGGCTCAGGTGGGCGATCCTCTTGCAACGGCCTACGCACAGCTGTCAACCGGCTACTATCTGGCCGGAGAGGCGGAGTGGGCGGCCGCGCGCCAGGCTTTGGAGGAAGCTAACCGCTTTCACGAACATGCCGGTGACTGGAACCGACTGGGCATCGGCTATGACCTGCTGTCCAACGTTGCCGTGCTCCAAGGGGGACTGGTTGAGCAGCATGAATGGGCGGAGAAGCTGCTCTCCTTGGCAGAGCGGAGCGGGAGTTTGCAGCACAGAACCTGGGCGCTGGACAACCTGGCGCGCAACCTGATTCTGGCCGGTGGCCAGCGCCGAGTGGCCGAAGTAGCCGAGCTGGCGAAGACTTCATTGGGACTCATTGTCCAATATCCGGCAGCCACCGAACGCCTGACCGTACTGAGTCTCTTGGCCGAATCTCATCTTGCACTGAGCGACACGCAGGCAGCCTTGGGCTACGCGGATGAAGCGGCCGAGGTGATGGCGCAGTCCGGCCCGGTCTCGTTCGCCTTGTGGGGAGGCTATGTTGGCCTGGCTCAGGTCTATCTTTCGCTTTGGGAAGACGAGGGTGGGAAGGCGAGCGCCGGGCTGACGGCCAAAGCCGAGTGGGCCTGCCAACAACTGGGGTTGTTCGCCCGCACGTTCCCGATAGGGCGGCCGCGGGCCGCAACGCTGGCCGGCAATCTGGCCCTGTGCCGGGGATCGGCAGAACGGGCACGGCGTCAGTGGCAGCTTGGGTTGCGTAAAGCCGAGCAGCTGGCCATGCCACTGGAGCGCGCGTATGCGCACCTTCAACTCGGGACAAGCTACCAGGCCGGGTCCAGCGAACGGTTCGAGCATTTGACAGAGGCGGAGACGATCTATCGAGATCTCGAGGCGGCCACCGGTCTCGAGCTGGTGCGGGCGCACAACGAAAAGTGACCGACAAGCGAGCCCTCGGCCCCCCAGGTGGAGACTGGTCGAGTCCCAATCCTCCTGGTCCCAAGCTAGCCCTCCACAGAATTGCCCTTCTCCGGAACGGGAGCAGAGCCCGCCCATGGATGTGATGAGCGGCCGCATTCGGCCCAAACGCATGGGCCGTTGGCTGCGCCGGCAGGTTTGGTCGGTTTGGTATGAGTACGTGGGACACCTCACGGGCGCTGCGCCGTATGAGTTCTTGAACTTTGGCTTTGACCACGAAACAGAGTGGCAGCCGCTGCGGCTGGCGGCCGACGATGAGCCCGACCGGTTATTCATCAATCTGTATCACAAGGTGGCGGGAGAGATCGACTTGCGAGGCCGTGACGTGCTCGAGGTAGGGGCCGGGCGCGGCGGCGGCGCAAGCTACCTCTATCGCTACTTACAACCAGCCCGTCTGCTGGCGGTGGACAGATCCGCGAGATTGATTACCCATGGCAACGAACATCATCGTCGACCAGGCTTGCACTTTGAGCGCCGGGATGCGGAAGCGCTCGAGCTTCCATCCGATTCGTTCGATGTCGTGATTAATATTGAGTCCTCTCACGCCTATGGCCAACGCCAGCGGTTCCTGCAGCAGGTCTGGCATGTCTTGCGGCCGGGGGGAAGCCTGCTGATGGCCGATTTCTTCCTGGCCGGCGCCATCGCAACCTGGGAACGGGACGTAACGGCGACGGGCTTCGCGGTTCACGCGAAGGAAGACATAACGGCTGGGGTGCTGCGTTCCCTTGACCAGAGCAGCGCACTGCGCCTGCAGGCAATTCGAGACCTGACGCCGAGGTGGCTCTCGCCTCTTTTCCGCAATTTCGTTGGGGCGCAGGGTTCGCGGGTCGTGCGTGCGATGCGCACCGGCCGCACGCGCTACTTGCGCTATGAGCTGGCCAAAGCCGGGGGCGAAAGACGGCAGGAGTTGTTGATTCGGGAGGGCTGAGCCGCTAGCCAGGAAATCCGATCTGGCGAGCTCCATCGGCTCGCCAGCATGACACAAGAAACCGAAGTGCCCGGGACCACCCGGGCACTTCGACAGTTCTCCCCTACTCGCCGGAGAAGGCGTCGTTTCAGTTGTTGCTGGCCGGGGGTGGGCGGTAGGCTAGCTGCTGCAGGCGGCGCAGCCGCTCACCTTGCCTTTTACCCTCTGCCGGCATTGCCCTTACTTGCCGAGCACGAACCAGGCGAAGGTGCGGCTGTAGCCAGCTGCCCTGCCGGGCGCCGGCTCGACGACCGAAGTCATCAATCCGCCGCCGTCGATTTCGACATGGGCGCCCAATCCAGCGCCGCCTTCGTTCTCCCAGGCGGTGCTGGGACCCTGGCCGCTGCCGTCCTCGATATGGAAGCTGCCGGCCGCGCCGTCGAACGGCTTGGCGGCGTTGGCGCCGGCCGAACCCGGCCCGGTCGACACCCACGATTGCGGGCTGCCGCCGTCCAGCGGGGCGGCGACGGCGGCCATGCTGCCTCCACCCAGGCGCTCGACGTGGGCCTGGGCGCTTGCCAGCGGCACCAGCAGCAGGGCCAGGGCGCCGAGGACGGCAAAGCTGAAGCGTGCTTGGAACAGATGCGGATGAGCGGTGGATCGGTTCTGACTAAACATGGGGCTCTCCTTCTTATCGGACATCACGGATACGGGTGGGGTTCTCCGGTGGGAGAACCTGACAGCCCTGGGGGGTTAGGCCAGGGCTGTCAGGGCGCGCAGGAGAAGCGCGAGCCCCACACCGAGAGGGACCAGGGCGTAAGCAAGCGAGGGGGCCGTGCGCTTACTTTGGGGAGCCTGGCCGGCCAGGCGTTCCTGGTCGGCGTCGGTGCGCAGATCGCGATAGCGCTCCTTGCTGAACTCCCGTAGGCGCTGGTCGTTACTCTGCAATTGGTACGACATGACGTGCCTCCTTCTCCGGTTGGGCGTGCTGGCTGAAAACTGTCACCAGATTACGAAAGCAACGTCTCTTCAGCGTGTGCCGAAGCGTTTATTAAGCGTTGATTCGATGAGATCCCGGCAGAATGAAGCTAAAAAGGCACAAATGGATTGCGAAGAAGCGGTTGATTGCCGCTATGTTGATTAGCTGTCATGGTGAGAGTTCAACCACCATTGTTCGATCTCCAAACAAGGTAGCTAACCAAGGAACCCCGGCGGTCGAAGCGGGGAGCATGCCGTGGTCGGTTTGTGCCTGCTGGGCAGGGTTCAGCAAACCTCTATTGGGCGGACTGGGGGACAAGATTGGAGCGGCTACGAAGGTCGGCGGGAACAGGGGTTAGCCCGAGGCTGTTTGAAACCGTTGAGGACGAGCTCATTGCGCTGGAAGAACGAAGGGAACTGGTCGAGGCCCAAGGTGCTGGTCCCTCAGTCTGTCAGATGAATGACCACCAAGCCATCCCAGTGCTGTGCCTGACCAAATCGTCCGGCCGAAGACGGTTACCCGCCATTTCGCCCTTGGTCAGTGCCCCCCGCAGCTACACATTCCCCCGCAGGCACAGCCTCCGCCGCTCTTGGCGGCGCCCAAGTCGGGTGAGTCCTTGCCGATGAGCGGCGAGGCGATCAGTGACAGGGCGCGCGCGGTGTGCGCACTGCCGCAGGCCGAGCAGGCGATGGCGGCGTCGGCCTGGCCCATCGAGCGCAGGGCGTCAAAGGTCTGGCGGCACTCGCTGCAGTAGTACTCGTAAAGTGGCATGTTCGGCCTCCGTCGCTATCGTACCGCGAATAGTGGACTTCCCGGAAGTCCCTCGTGCTGCAATTGGCTTCAGCATACGCCCTACGGGACTTCCGGGAAGTCCGCCTACTCGGCGCGGCGGATCTGGAAATGGTCGAAGTCGCGGGCGACATGGACTTGCGGATAGACCTCGGCCGCCTCGGCGGCGATGTCGCGCTCGCGATAACGGCGCGAAAGGTGCGTCAGGAACAACTGGCCGACTTCGGCCTGGCGGGCCAACTCGGCTGCCTGGCGAGCGGTCAGATGGCCAAACTTTTCCGCCAATTCCCGCTCATATTCGAGATAGGTGGCCTCGATCACCAACCCATCCGCCCGGTGACACACGTCCACCAAGTCACTGGTCTGGCCGCAATCGCCGATGAAGATGAGCCGAGCACCGCGCCGCGCCTCGCCCAACACTAGATCGGGCTCGATCACGCGCCCATCTGGCAGCGTCACCGGCCGGCCCTCGACCAGGTCCTTACGGATCGGGCCAATCGGCACACCGAGCGCCTCGGCCTTGTCCGGCAGGAAGGGCCGGCGGGAGGCTTCCTCAAAGGCATAGCCAAATACGTCCGGCCCGCGGTGGCTGACGGGGAAGGCGGTCACCGTCAGGCCGTCTTCCTCGAGTATCACACCCGCCTCGACGGGAATCAGGTCCACTTGAAGCTGTGGTCGGGCGCCGCGCAGCACGACGCCGAACACCAGGTCGTGAATGCGCTCGAGGGCCCAGCGGCCGGCCCAGATCTCAAGTTTGTCGATCGCCTCCCAGCGGGCAAAGGTCGAGAGCAGACCACCCAGACCAAGAATGTGGTCGAGGTGGCCGTGGGTGATCAAAACCCGGTTCAGGCGGCGGAAGCCGACGCCAGCGCGTAAGATCTGGCGCTGGGTGCCTTCGCCACAGTCCACCAGGAAGCGATGGTCTCGGAAGGAGATAATCTGCGAGGACAGGCCGCGATGGACCGACGGTGCCGATGCGGAGGTGCCTAGAAAGGTCAATTCGAACAACGCCGGCCTCGGGAAGGAGCGCGGACAAGACAATGGCCCCGTCAGGGCCATCCGCCGTCATTGTACCCTAAGGAAGTTTGGGCCTAGGCGGGCTGGGGTGTGCGAGCAAACGAGGTCAGGGCCGCCGCCAGCGCGGCGCCGGCCACGATCGAGGGTCCGAGCGCCGGTTGGCGCCAGATCCAAACCAATGACCACAAGGCGGCCACGGTCATGGCGATGCCGAAGTAGCGCTGGGCAAAGGCTTGCTGCCACCAACTGGCCGGCACCCAGGCGGGCCGTTCAAGGCCGGTCCAGGCGGCGGCGACCCCGGCGATGAGCAGTCCTACGCCCACGGCGGTCGGCCAGGCGCTCCAGTTCAGCACCAGCACGCTGGCCGGTGTCACAACCAGGATGGCGTGCACCAGGCTGAGGGCGATCAGCCAACGGTCGCCGGCGGCGCGGGCCTGGCGCACCAGCACGCCGAGCACGCAGGCGAACCCCAGGTAGAGGGCGGCCACAGCCAGCCATAGTGTCAAATCCAACAGTGTCATCCCTGCCATATACATGCCTCGTCGGCAGGGAAGGTTGCAAGTTGTATGCCGCTGTAGGTATTAGGCGGTACGGGCGACGGCGGTCAGGGCCAGCACAACAAGGCCCAACACCAGATTGACCGAGGTCAACTGGCGGTAGCGCTGTGCGCTGTGTTGGGAGGCTCCGGTCGGCTCCGGCCGCAGCAGTGCCCGCTCGAGTTCGGGCTGGAGCAGCCAGGTCTGGGCGGCGGCGGCCAGCACCATCAAGCCGATCACCAGGTGTTTGGCCAGAATGGCCGCCGACCAGGTGTTGCCGATTTGCAGCAGGCCAGTGTAGTGGGGGCTGCCGCTCATCTGAGCCAGTCCGGTGGCAATGAGGAGCACCAGGCTGAACCAGGCCAGGGGGGAGAAGCGGCGCCGCAGCGAGCGCAGCAGCCGGGCGGCCTGTTCAGGCGGAAGCGTCGCCGATAAAGCGGGCGACACCACGACGGCTTGAAAGAAAAGGCCACCGATCCAGACCACGGTGGCCGCCATATGCACCCAGTAGGCGAGTGTCAGCGCCCAGGCTGGCATTGAGCCTTAGCCCCCGTCTCCCTCGCCACCGTTCCCGCTGCCTCCCTCTGGAGTCTCGGTCGGCGTGGGGGTCTCGCCGCCAGGCGTCGCGGTTGGCTCGGGCGGTGGTGGCTGGAAGGTCGCCGTGCGGCACAAATCGCGGGCCTCGGTTGCCGTTGGATAGACAGTGGCGTTGTCCCAGGCCAGCAGCGATTGGTCGTACATCTCTTCGGCGGCACATGGATCGCCGGTATCCACCAGCAAGTCTGCATAGCGTTGGGCCGAAATGCCATACTTGATGTAGGCATCATTGCGCATGTAGGGGGCGACGAGGTAGACCTCGGCGAAGTGCGCCACCGCCTGGCCCCAATTCACCCCCATGTAGCTGTTGGCCTTGAGGTAGAGCTCGGCCCAGCTCTTCCAATTGCTGGCATCTCGGTCCAGCGGGCCGAAGGTTTGGGCGCGGGCCAGGTCGTACATGCCCTCTTCGAGCAAACCTTCGTTGGCGATGCGCTGGATTCCCCGGTTGCGCAACGCCTGGTACATCAGGCCGTCGACTTCGACCGCCCGGTAGCCAGCGTCCTTGGAGCGCAAGGTCAGCAGTGTCTCGATCGCCAGGCTCCAATCCTCGGCCTGCAGGGCGGCCATTGATTGATCGTACAGCTCTTCGACCGGCGCCAGATTGGGGGTCGGAGACGCCTGCGAGGTGGGCCGAGCGGTCGGTTGGTTGAGCGCCACCAAGGCTTCGGCCAGCCTCTCGGCTACCCCGGGGTAACCTGGATCGATCTGGATGACAAACTCGAAGCGCTGCTGGGCCAACTGGTAACGGCCAGCTGCCAGGTCTTCCACGCCAAGATCGAACTGCTGTTGGGCCTGTAGGGCACGCTCCTGGCGCTCGGCCTGGCTGCGCTGCCGCAGCCCACTGGCATAGCCTGCCAGGGAGCCGGCAATTACGATCAGGACGAAAACCAACAAGAACCAGCGCAGCCGGCGCCACACGCTGGTGGCTTGGAGCTGGCCGTCGCCGTTCGGGTTGGTGTCGCTGACGGGCGGAGTGTGTCCTGCGGCCGCGGAGGGCGTGGTTTCGGAGGACATGCGGCGGATTATACCGCGCCGCCGCCTATTCTTGACCCTGCCGAAAACGGAGTGGTATGATGCCCATCCACCCCCCTTGTGATGGTTCCCACGATGCCAATGAGATGGTGCGATGTATTTGAGCGGTAGCAAATGGAGCATGCGCAAGAAGCGACGCAAGCCGTCGAACCCACTGCGCATCCTCTTCCTGCTGGCGCTGATTGCCGGCGCCGTCTATCTGGAGCGGGTCATCGTGCCGACCGTGCCGCCGCTCTTTGTGCCGACGGCAACCCCGACGCGCAGTCCGGCGGCCATCCTGCTTGAAGCCGAGAGCCTGTACCAGGCGGGCAAACTTGAACAGGCCCAGCGGGCCTACAACGAGGCCATTGAAGTCGACCCCGGCGTGGCCAGCTACTACATTGAACTCGCCCGGCTGCAGGCCTGGGGAGGGGATCTGGAGCAGGCGGAGACCAACGCCCGCAATGCACTGCTGATCGATGCCAACTCGGCGCCAGCGGCGGCAACGCTGGCCTGGATCCTGGACTTGGAGGCCAACGCCACCAATGACGTAGGTGAGCGCCTCAGCCTGCTTGACCAAGCCCGCGTGCAGATGGACCGGGCGCTGGCGCAAAACCCACAGAATGCCCGCGTGCAGGCCTACAACGCCGAAATTCTGATTGATGAATACCTGTTTGCCGGTGAGGACACCTACCAATTGGCGCGTGAAGCGGCCGAGCGGGCCGTCGCCCTGGATCCCAATTCACTCGATGCCCAGCGCGCCCTGGGCGTGGTTTGGGAGTCAACCGGCAACTACGAGAGCGCGTTGGCCGCCTACGAGACGGCGTTGGCGATCAATGGCAACTTGTCGCTGCTCTACATCAAAGTTGGCGACATGTACCTGGCGCTGCTCGACACCGACACCGCCATCGACCGTTACGTGCGAGCCAGTTCGCTGGCGCCAACGGACACCATTCCGTTGCGCCGCATTGTGCTGGCTTATGCCCGGGTGGGCCAATATGCCCGCGCCAGCCAATATGCCGCCGATGCCGTTCGGCTCAACCCGTCCAACCCGGTGCTCCACGGCATCCTGGGCCAGATGTACCGCAAGAACAACGACCTGGATGGCGCCGTTGAGGAATTGACCTGGGCCATCCGCGGCGGGGCCATCCCTGGCACCTGGACCGTCAATGGCCAGACCCTACAAGTGACCGACGCCACCCAGATCGAAGGCCAACCTGCGGTCGGTGATACGGTCCGGGTCACGCTGCGTGACCAGCCGGCCGGCGATCCGCTGGCCCTGCGCATCGCGCCGGCGACGGAAGGCGCTGTCGAGGCCGCCGCCCCCAGTGAACAGACGTTGATGGGCATCGTTGAAGACATCCTGCCGCCCATGACGGTCCAAGGGCTGGCGCTCGATCCGGGTGACAGCCAGGCGGTCGAGCTGTACTACACGTATGCGTTGGCGCTGGCCGAGAGCGGCCAGTGCGTGGCGGCGGCCGATGTGGCCCAGGCGATCCTGCTTGGCATCCAGGACGACGAGACCGCTCGTTTCAACGCCGAAGAGGCCCTGCGCGTCTGTGGCCAACTCGAAACCACGCCGACCCCAACGCCCAGCGCTACCCCGCCCGGCTGAGCGCCGCCGCCTGCCCCCATGCAGCTTCGTGGACAACAACTCCGACTAAGCGCTGAGCGCGGGCCCAACCCGTGGCGGATTGGCTTCTTGCTGGCGCTTATCGCACTCGGTGTGCTGCTGCTGCGCCTGCGTGAAACCGGCCAGGTGCAACCGCTGTTCCTTGCAACGCCGACCGCAACCCGAACCGGCGGTTCGTTTGCCGAAGAGGCCCAGGCCCAGGTGTCGTCGGGAGACTTGCGGCGGGCGGTTATTGCCTACCAGAATGGTGTGGCCGTCGAGCCGAACGACGCGCAGTTGTGGGCCTCGCTGGCGCGCGTCCAAACCTACTACAGCGCGCTGCAATCGAACCAGGCCGACCGCCAGGCCCGCCTGGCCGAGGCCCGGCAATCGATCGAGCGGGCCACCGAGCTGGCGCCGGAGGACGGCTTTGTCCAGGCAATCCGGGCCCTGGTCTACGACTGGTCGGCCGGCGAGTATGCTGGTGACAATCCCAGCCTGTCAGACGACTACCTCAAGGAAGCCAACGAAGCCGCCATCCGGGCCATTCAATTGGATCCTGAGTCGATCCTGGCGCGGGCGTTCCGGGCCGAGGTGTATGTCGACCAGGGCGACTACGTGCAAGCCTACGACTTCGCTGAGCAGGCGGCCCTCGACGCCGAGGCATTGGCCGGTCAGTTGGACCGGGACGCACGCGTGGATGCGCACCGTGTCTTCGGCCAGGTGCTGGAGAACAACGGCTCCTACCGTCAGGCGATCGAGGAGTACAGCAAGGCCATTTCGATCAACCCTAACCTGACCTTTCTGTACCTGCGCATGGGGGCCAACTATCGCCGCCTGGCCGGCGGGGCGGTGGCGCAGAATGTGCGTAATGAGCTGATCGATCAGGCGTTGGCGGCCTTCGACCGGGCAGCCAGGATTAACCAACAAAATGGCATTCAGGACCCGATCCCCTATCTGGCAATCGGGCGGACCTACCTGCAGGAAGGCGAGTTCTTCGTCGCCGCACGCAACGTCGAACGGGCCGTGTTGCTCGACCCGGGCAATCCGGAACTGTATGGCTTCTTGGGCATCGTGTACTACAAGGGCCGCAACTACGAGAGCGCCCTGCCGACCCTGAAGTGCGCCGTTGAAGGCTGCACTGTCGAAGAGACGGCCGAGCTGCTGTGCACCACGCTGCGCATCCTGATCTGCGAGGAAGACGTGGAGCTGGCCAGCTATGGCACGGCGGTGCCGGGTCTGCGCCTGGGCGGTGACAGCCTGGAGTATTACTACACGTACGCCTCGGCGCTGGCCTTCCTGCACAACCCGCCGCAGGCCGACTACTGCGACCGAGCTGAAGAGCTGTTCTCCCAATTGATGACGGCCTACGGCAGCGACCCGACAGTGGCTGCCATCGTCACGGAAAACCGAGCCATCTGCTCCGACGTTGAACTGGCGCCGGCGGCCACCGAAGTTCCGGCCGCCAGCAGCGCCAACTCTTGACTCCCTTTTGCCTTTTGAGTACACTACCTAAGCCAAGTTAGCACTCGCGCCTCGAGAGTGCTAACTTGCGTCCTGTGTAGCCGCCATACTTAATGCATTCGGAGGAAGCTCGCATGTCCATCAACCTCAAGCCGCTGGGCGATCGCTTGATCGTCAAGCCACTGGAGCAAGAGGAAACCACGCCGTCCGGCATCGTGTTGCCCGAGACGGCCAAAGAGAAGCCGCAGCGTGGTGAAGTGCTGGCCGCCGGGCCGGGCGCCCGCGACGATGACGGCAAGCGCATCGACATGGAAGTCTCGGTCGGTGACACTGTGCTGTTCGCCAAGTACGCCGGCACTGAGATCAAGATCGATGGGGAAAAGGTTCTCATTTTGCGCGAGAGCGACATTCTGGCACTGGTTGAGGAATAGTCGACCAGACTTATCCCTGCCATAGCAGGGGAATCAGGTATTCGAGAGGAGATTATTGACAATGGCAGCCAAGCAACTGGCATTCGCAGAAGAAGCCCGCATGCGCCTGAAGGACGGCGTGGATATGGTCGCCCGCGCGGTGGCTACCACGCTCGGCCCCAAGGGGCGTAACGTGGCGCTCGATCGGAAGTTCGGCTCCCCGACCATCACCCACGATGGCGTGACCGTCGCCAAGGAGATCGAGCTCGAGGATCCATACGAAAACATGGGAGCGCAGCTTCTGAAGGAAGCTGCCACCAAGACCAACGATATCGCCGGCGACGGCACCACCACCTCGACGGTGCTGGCGCACGCCATGGTGACCGACGGCCTGAAGAGTCTGGCCGCTGGCTCCAACCCGATGATGCTCAAGCGTGGCATCGAGGCCGCCACCCGCAAGGTGTCCGAGGCCCTCAGCAAGCAGGCGATTGACGTGACGACCAAGGAAGAAATCGCCTCGGTCGCCGCCATTTCAGCGCAGGACAAGGAAATCGGTGAGCTGATCGCCGAAGTGATGGACAAGGTCGGCAAGGACGGCGTCATCACCGTCGAGGAGTCCAAGGGCCTCGAGTTCGAGACCGAATACGTCGAAGGTATGCAGTTCGACCGTGGTTATATTTCGGCCTACTTCGTGACCGATTCCGAAGCCATGGAAGCCGTCATCGAAGAGCCATACCTGCTGATCCACGACAAGAAGATCTCGGCAGCCACCGATATCGTTCCTTTGCTGGAGAAGCTGGTCCAGATCGGCAAGCGCGAGCTGGTCGTAATCGCCGAGGACATCGATGGCGAGGCGCTGGCAACCCTGGTGCTCAACAAACTGCGCGGCATGCTCAACGTCGTCGCCATCAAAGCCCCTGGCTTTGGCGACCGGCGCAAGGCAATGCTGCAGGACATCGCCATTCTGACCGGCGGCACGGTTGTCACCGAAGAGCTGGGCCGCAAGCTCGAGTCGACGACCCTCAATGACTTGGGCCAGGCAGGCAAGATCGTCGTGTCGAAGGAAGACACCACGGTCATCGAGGGCAAGGGTGAGCCCGACCGGATCAAGGGCCGCATCGAGGAAATCAAGGTCGAAATCGACCGCTCGACGAGCGACTACGATCGCGAGAAGCTGCAGGAACGGCTGGCCAAGTTGTCAGGCGGCGTAGCCGTCATCCGAGTCGGCGCGGCCACCGAAACCGAGCTCAAGGAAAAGAAGCACCGTGTCGAGGACGCCCTGTCGGCCACGCGTGCCGCCGTTGAAGAGGGCATTGTGCCCGGCGGCGGTGTGGCCCTGATTAATGCACTCGATTCTCTCAAGAAGCTGGATATGGGCACCGACGATGAGAACATCGGTGTCAATATCGTCCGCCACGCCCTCGAGGTGCCGATGCGCAAGATCGCCGCCAACGCCGGCGAAGACGGCGCCGTCATCCAGGACTCGGTCCGCCGGGCCCAGGTCGAGCAGAAAAACCTGAATATCGGCTACGATGTGCTTGAAGGCGAGTACGTCGATATGATCAAGGCGGGGATCATCGACCCGGCCAAAGTGACCAAGGGCGCACTGGAGAACGCCGCTTCGATCGCCGCCATGATCCTGACGACCGAGGCTTTGATCACCGACGCCCCTGACGATGACAAGGCGCCGATGGCGCCGCCGATGCCGGACTACTAAACCGGCGAGCGCAACCTAACACAAGAAAGCAACCCCTCCCACCGGAGGGGTTGTTTGTTTTCGGCGGGTTGTCAGGCGACCGTCACCCATGTTTTTGCGTATAGAGGACAATGGAAAAGATGAAGGGAGGTTTCGATCATGAGCGAGACAAGTGAGCGACACCGGCTGCGGCGGTCACGCCGCAATCGGATGGTTGCCGGGGTTTGCGGCGGGTTGGCCGAATTCTTTGGCATCAGCTCGTTCTGGTTCCGCCTGGCGTTCCTGCTGGCGCTGATCCCCGGCGGCATCCCCGGCCTGGTGCCCTACCTGCTGCTTTGGATCATCGTGCCGTCGGAGTGACCCAATCCAGACCTCCGAGGTGCAGATGGGGAGGGTAAGTGAGAATCATCCCCGAGTGCTCCTCGGAGGTCGGGCGATCTGACCCCGGGAAAACGCTTGAGCCGGGTTGACGTCCGCGCCGAGATGGAGCGCACCCCCGGGGTCAAGCGGGGGCCGGCAAGCGGTTACGCCCGCTCTACCACCAACCGCCCGCGCTTGTACACCTGCCGCACCAGGTTCCCGCCAAAACAGTAACCCAGCTGGCGGTAGTCATCGACATCCAGGATGAGCGCATCGGCCAGCTTGCCCGGCTCGAGGCTGCCCCGGTCATGCTCGAGGCCAACGGCGGCGGCTGCGTTGATCGTGGCGGCGGCGATGGCTTCGGCCGGCGTCAGCTTCAAGTAGCGGCAGGCCAGCGCCAGCACGAACTGCATCGATTCGCCCGGTGCTGTCCCTGGGTTCAGGTCAGTTGCCAGCGCCAAGGTGGCGCCGGCCTGCAACAGCCGGCCGGCCGGCGTGTAGTTGGTCTGGCCCAAACCGAATGGCGTCGCCGGCAGGCTGACGGCGACGGTGCCGGACTTGCCGAGCGCCCGCATGTCGGCCTCGGTGGTTGCCACCAGATGATCGACCGAGACCGCCCCCAACTCGGCCGCCAACGAGCTGCCGCCAAGCGCCTCGAACTCGTCGGCGTGCACTTTGCGCGGAAAGCCCAAGCCGGCAGCCGCCCGCAGCATGCGCTCCGACTGGGCCAAACCGAAGGCGCCTTCCTCACAAAAGACATCAACGAAGGGCAAGGCCCGCCCGCCACTATGCTCCAACCACCATCGCTCCACCTCGGGCAACATCCGGTTGCAAACCAGCTCAACGTAGCCATCCGGATCGGCCTTGTATTCCGGTGGGATGGCGTGGCCGGCCAACAAGGTCGGCACCAGATCCCATGGCCCTTCGTCGTCGAGCATCAGAATGGCTTGCAGCATGCGCAGTTCACTTTCGAGTTCGAGGCCGTAGCCCGTCTTGGCCTCGACGGTTGTGGTCCCCAGCGCCAACATCCGCTGTAGCCGCTGACGGCCCCCATCTATCAATCGCTCCAAGCTGGCCCGTCGGGTCTGCTCGACGGTGTACAGGATGCCGCCACCCTGTTTCAAGATGTCCAGGTAGGGGACACCCGCCAGGCGCTGCTCGAACTCATGAGCCCGGTCGCCGGCCCAGATCAGGTGGGTATGCGGGTCGACAAAACCCGGCATGACGACGCGGCCGGCCGCATCCACCACCTCGCCCGCCTCGACCTCTTGGGCCAGCGCCTTGGTGGGGCCGGCAGCGACGATATGTTCCCCCTCAATTGCTATCGCCCCGTCTTCAATCAGGCCCAGTTCGCCCAGGCTTTTGCCGGCCTGGCGTCCGCCCGCCAGCGTGAGCAGCTGCCCGGCGGAATGAATCAACAAGTCAGCCTTTAGCAACGGCGTCCTCCCATCAGCCTGCCTCGTCATCGATGCGGACGAAGCCCAGCAGAGCCACTAGTGCCAGCAGGTCGACCAAGGTGGCCGCAGTGGCGTTGGCCAGCAGGCCGTAGCTGAACAGAATCGGCCCAGCCGTAGCCCCAACCGCTCGGCCCAAGGACAGGCCGGCCACGTTGCTCGCCAGCACCGTCGCCCTGGCCGCCGGAACAATCTGGGTCATCATCGGGATCAAGCCGACGATCACGATCTCGAAGGTCAAATAGAAAAAGAATAGGCCGATGAGCGCACCGGTCAGGTTGGTCCCCAACGCCAGCAGGGCCGGGCCGGCCAGTGCATTGCCCAGGATGGCCAGCGCCACTATCCGCTGCTTGCCCAATCGGTCGGCCAAGCCGGCCACCATGCCTTCCCCCAGCAGTTCGGACAGCCCGATCACCGCCGTCGCCGCCCCCAGCGCCGCCAACTGCAGGCCAAAGCTGACCTCCATCCAGGCGCCATACATGATGTTGACACTTTCGTTGCCGGCCGTCGTCAGGAAGCCGACGCTCAGGCCGGCCAATGCCGATCGGTTGCGCAGCACCAGGCCAAACTTGCTGTACAGCGTGCTGCCCTTGCGCGGGTCAGGGCGGTCCTGGGGAATCAGCCGCCACAAGAGTAGCGCCGACGAGAACGCCAGCAGAGCCAGCCAGGGAAACGGCGCCGACCAGCCGCGAGCTTCCATCAACCAGCCGATCAATGGAATGCCAATCAGACTCGAGAACGACCAGCCCAACTCGGTAACGGCGATCGCCAACCCTCGCTGGGCATAGGCCACCCGGTCCCCCAGGTAGGCCTGCATCGCCGGGTCAAAAATCAGCTTGCCGACCATCGAAATTAGCAGGGCTCCGATGACCACCGGGTAAATCGGCCGCAGTGGCACAATCAGAGAGCCAATACCGAAGATCACCAGGCCGGCAACCATACCCCAACGGCGACCGCGTACGTCGGCTAGTGAGCCCAGAAACGGCGAGAACACGCCCAGCACCGAACGGGCCGTGACGGCTAACGCCATCGCCTGCAGGTCGACGCCCAGGCCGCGGGCCAGGGCTGGCAGGAATGGATAAACCATTCGGAAACCGGAATTGACGACGGTGCGGGTGGCCGAAAAGGCGGCCAGTTGAACCCGGAGACGGGCCGGCCGGGCGACGGATGTCACGAGTGTTCGGCGGCCCACGCCGCCCGGGCCAATTGCCAACCGGCCAGCATACAAATGCCGGTCAACACCAGGAAGAACGACTGGACGGCAACGGAATCGGAGCTAAAGACCGGCGAAGGCGGATGCAGCACTTGCTGGGCATTGGCCAGGGCCAACACCAATGCCGGAAAGTACAGCAAGTTGACCAGGCCCGTCAGCTTGGGGCGGCCAATCAGCCAGGCAGCTGCCTGGAGCAGGAGTCCAGCCACGGCGAAGTGCAGACCGACGCGCCAGCGTGGTTCGGCCAGGTACAGGCCATTCCAGTTGGCTTGCATCGCCCACAGGCTAAGGGGCAGGTAGGCGACCCAAAAGAAGGTAGCGGCGCGGCCAAGCCCGGCCGACCAGGCAAGCCAGGGGCGGTGAGGATCAATCCAACCCAGCAGACCGCAGCCGGCGGCGGCGGCGAAGCCGATCAACGCCGACCACACCCAGGCGCCGTGCAGGTAGACGACCCGCACATTGGGGCCGAGCCCGCCGACTGGGGGACCGAGGGTGGCGACAAGGGCGGCTACGCCCAACAAAACGACAAACCTCACCCGGGGAGGAATCCGTCTCAGCACGGAAGGTAGAGTCAAACGCTGCCCTGTCAGGAGAGCAGCGGCATCTTTATCCCGCTCGTCCTGGCCGCCTCAATCGCCTGGGGATAACCGGCGTCGGCGTGGCGAACCACGCCCAGGCCGGGGTCGGTCGTCAGGACCCGCCGCAATCGTGCTGCGGCCTGCGGTGTGCCATCGGCGACAATCACCTGGCCGGCGTGCTGGCTGTAGCCGATGCCGACGCCGCCGCCGTGGTGGAATGAGACCCAGGTCGCACCGGCCACAGCGTTAAGCAGGGCGTTGAGGATCGGCCAGTCGCTGACGGCGTCGCTGCCGTCGAGCATGCCTTCGGTTTCGCGGTTGGGCGAAGCGACCGATCCCGAGTCCAGGTGGTCCCGGCCAATCACAATCGGTGCCTTCAGTTCGCCGGAAGCCACCATGTCATTGAAGCGCAAGCCGGCCTGGGCCCGCTCTCCGTAACCCAGCCAGCATATGCGGGCCGGCAGCCCCTGGAAGGGGACGCGGTCACGGGCCAGCCTCAGCCAGCGTTGGAGCGCCTCGTTGTCTGGGAAGAGCTCGGCGACGGCAGCATCCGTGCGGTAAATGTCTTCCGAATCGCCGGAGAGCGCCACCCAGCGAAATGGCCCCTGCCCTACACAGAACAGGGGTCGGATGTAGGCTGGCACAAACCCGGGATAGTCGAAGGCGCGCAACACGCCAGCGTCATACGCCCGCTGGCGCAGGTTGTTACCGTAGTCAAACACCTCGGCCCCGGCGTCCATCATGGCCAGCATGGCTTCGACATGCCGGGCCATCGATTGCATCGACCGCTCGGCGTAGCCTTTGAGGTCGCTGCGGCGCAGCTCATCGGCCTGGGCCGGGCTGAGTCCGGCGGGCACATAGGATTGGACATCATGGGCCGGTGTCTGGTCGGTGACCACATCGGGCACAACGCCGCGTGTGACCAACTCGGGGAGTACATCGGCGGCGTTGGCCACCAGGCCGATCGAACGGGCCTGGCCGGCGTCTACCGCCTGTTCGACCCAGGTCATTGCCTCTTCGAGCTCGTCGGTCAATGCGTCCAGGTAGCCACTCGCCAGCCGGCGCTGCGCCCGATCGGGATCGACCTCGACAATCAGGCCGACGCCCTCGTTCATGGTCACGGCCAATGGTTGCGCCCCGCCCATTCCGCCCAGGCCGGCGGTCAGCACGAATTTCCCCTTGAGTGACGGCCAGCCGCGCTGGCGAGCCAGCGAAGCAAGCGTCTCATAGGTGCCTTGCAGGATGCCCTGCGTGCCGATGTAAATCCAGGACCCGGCGGTCATCTGCCCATACATCATCAGGCCGTCGGCCGCCAGCTTGTCGAAGTGCTCTTGGGTGGCCCAATGCGGCACAAGGTTGGAGTTGGCGATCAGCACCCGCGGAGCGTCTCCATGCGTGCGAAAGACAGCCACCGGCTTGCCCGACTGGACGAGGAGCGTCTCGTCGGGTTCAAGAGCCTCTAGCGAGCGCAGGATGGCCTCGAAGCTGGCCCAGTCGCGCGCCGCTTGCCCCCGCCCGCCGTAGACGACAAGGTCCTCAGGGCGCTCCGCCACCTCGGGATCGAGGTTGTTTTGAAGCATGCGGTAGGCGGCTTCGATGAGCCAGTTGCTGCACGTCAGCTCAGTTCCGCGAGGCGCCCGCACAGGGCGGGGTTCGGCCATGGCAGCCTCCTGGGGCCGGCGCTAGGACCAGCCGTTGTGATGAATGATGTCGTCGAATGCCTTGCGCCCACCGGGGCGGGGCCGTTCCGTCAAGACGGCCGGATTCTGGGGGTAGCCAAACGAAATGGCGACATGCAGCTGAAGTTCTGGCGGGAACCCGAGCAGTTGGCGGGCGGCCTCGGACTGATAGATCGTTGCCAGACACGAGCCAACACCGAGTTGCCAAGCCGCCAGCTGCATGTAGGCCGCCGCTTGGCCGGCATCAAACAGGATCGACCAGCGCTGCGCCGGGTCAGGGGTCAGGATGGCGACTCCCAGCGCGGCACCCGCCAGATGGCTGGCATAAGTGCCCAGCTCAGAAAGCGCTGTCAGTTTGTCCCGGTCGGTAAGGGCGATGAAGTGCCACGGCTGGCGGTTCTTGGCCGATTGCGACCGACGGCCCGCCTGCAGGATGGCTTCGATGGTGTCAGCCTCAAGAGGCGTCGGGGCAAATGCCCGGACGGCGCGCTTGTAACGAATGGCCTCGAGAACGTCCATAACACCTCCTCGGGGGCCATTATAGCGTTGGGGGATTAGTCGATGGTGCGGCGGGGAGGTTCGGGCAACGGCAGTAGGAAGACCATGCGGGCGTCGAACGAATCAACCCGGCCGGCATTGCGCAGCCGCTCTAGATCGCTGTCGGCGATCGACCGCCCAAAGTCGCTCTCTTTGAATTCAATGAAGCTGCCGGTCTCAATATCCTGGACCCGGCCGTCGCCCCAATCGACGACCGTCTCGCCGGAGACCAAAACAAAGACCAAACCGCGTGGAATGGGTGTGCCACCAGGCATCGTAGGCAACTCTCCTGCGCATACTTTGCCAGAATTTTCCCATGCAGGCAACCTTACGCAAGTCTTAGGTTCAAAACCCACATGGTATGATTGCGCCTGCCTCGGGCGAAGGCCGTCTTGTTGGAGGACGCGTGAAGAACATAACCGTCATCGGCGTAGGCTACGTCGGTTTGGTGACCGGCGCCTGCTTTGCCGATCTGGGCAACCGCGTCGTGGCCCTGGACATTGATGAAATGCGCATCGCCGGGCTGAAGCGCGGCGAACTTCCGATCTATGAGCCTGGCCTGGAGGAGCTGGTCGAACGCAATGTGGCCACCGGCCGACTGAGCTTTACCACGTCCTACCCACAGGCGATGGCCGACGCCGAGTTTATCTTCATCGCCGTTGGCACGCCCGAGGGAGTCGATGGCGAAGCCGATTTGGGCTATGTCCGCTCGGCGTCGATCGCCGTCGCCGAAGCCATGACACAGCCCTGCATCGTGGTCAACAAATCGACCGTGCCGGTGGGCACGGGTGACTGGGTCGCCGAAATCATCCAGGCCAACTTGAAACAGCCGGTCGAATTCGCCGTCGTCTCATGCCCCGAGTTCTTGCGCGAAGGTGCTGCCATCGCCGACTTCATGAGCCCGGCGCGCACAGTGCTCGGCTCGCTTGATACCGACGCCGCCGAAAAAGTCGCTCAATTGCATCTGCCGCTGCGGGCGCCGATCATGATCACCGACCTGCGCACCGCCGAGATGATCAAGTACGCCTCCAACGCATTCCTGGCGACCAAGATCTCATTTATCAACGAAATCGCCAATATTTGTGAAACGTTGGGTGCCGACGTCAAGGAAGTGGCCACCGGAATGGGCTACGATCCGCGCATCGGGCCACAGTTTCTTGACGCCGGTTTGGGCTACGGTGGCTCGTGTTTCCCCAAGGATGTCAAGGCGTTGGCCTACATGGCCGAAGTCAAGGGTGGCCATCCACAGTTGCTGCAGGCGGTGATGGACATCAACAACGACCGGCGCCAGAAGCTGGTGGCCAAAGTACGTGAGATGGTCGGCGATCTGGCCGGCAAACGCATTGGCCTGCTTGGCCTGACCTTCAAACCCAACACGGATGACATGCGCGATGCGCCATCGGTCGAGGTGGCGGCCATGCTGCGCCAGGCCGGGGCAACCGTTTCCGCCTACGACCCGATCGGCATGGAGCGGGCCCAACCGCTGCTGCCGGACGTCGAGATGGCGGTCGATCCCTATGAGTTGGCCAAGTCGTGCGATGCCCTTGTGATCTGCACCGAGTGGAACGAATTCAAGCAGCTCGACCTGGAGCGGGTGGCCGAAGTCATGTCCGAGGCGGCAATCGTTGACGGCCGCAATATCTATGACCCTCAGCTGATGGCCAAGTTGAACATCCGCTACCTGGGCATGGGACGGGGTTATGGTCCCGACGGCAAGCCAACCAACGGAGACGGAGCGTGAGCCGGGCCGGCGACCAACCGATCAGCCGGACACGTCTGGAGAATGGCCTCGAAGTCCGGCTCAAAGAAATGCGCACGGCCCCACTCATTTCAAGCTGGTTGTGGTATCGGGTTGGCTCGCGCAATGAACGGCCGGGCACGACCGGCATCTCCCATTGGGTCGAGCACATGCAGTTCAAAGGCACGCCGACCTTCCCCGCCGGGGTGCTCGACCGTGCCATTTCACGCGACGGCGGCACATGGAACGCCGGCACCTGGCTGGATTGGACGGTGTACTACGAGACGATGCCGGCAGGCCGCATCGACCTGGCGCTCGACCTGGAAGCGGACCGGATGGTCAACAGCCTGTTCGAGCCGGCCGAAGTTGAATCCGAGCGCACCGTGATTATCTCGGAACGGGAGGGCCACGAGAACGAACCGGGTTTCCGGCTGGATGAAGAGATGCAGGCGGCCGCCTTCCGCGTCCACTCCTATCACCACGAAGTGATCGGCGATATGGCCGACCTGCACGCGATTACGCGCGACGACCTGTACGCACACTACCGCAATTACTATCGGCCTGCCAATGCCGTGCTGGCTCTGGCCGGCGACTTCGAAACCGAAGACATGCTCGAGCGGGTCCGCCAGCGTTTTGGTTCGCTTGATGGCGGCACGGCGCCGGCGTTCGAGTCCAGGCCCGAGCCGCCGCAGCGCGGCGAGCGGCAGGTGGTTGTCGAGGGGCCCGAAGAGACCCCGATCCTCGAGGTAGCCTATCGCGCGCCCGAGCCGACCGATTCGGCCTTTTATGCGCTGGCCGTGCTCGACAGCGTGTTGACCGGCGCTTCGTCATTCAGTCCGTACGGCAGTGGCTTGTCCAACAAGACCTCCCGCCTATACCGGGCGCTGGTCGAAGGCGGGGTGGCGGCGGCGGTTTCCGGTGGATTGGCGGCGACCATCGACCCGTACTTATATTCGCTGCGGGCCACCATCCGGCCCGGACAACCGCCCGAGGTTGGCCTGCAGGTCATTGATGACGAGTTGGCCCGTTTGCAGGATGCGCCGATCTCGCAAGACGAGGTCGACAAGGCCATCAAGCAAGCTAAAGCCATCTTTGCCTACGACAGCGAAAGCATCAGCAACCAGGCGTTCTGGTTGGGCTACAGTGAGATGTTCGCCGACTATGGCTGGTTCGAGAGCTATCTGGATGAGATTGACAAGGTGACGCCGGAAGACCTCTTACGGGCCGCCCATCAGGTGCTGGTACCGGCCCAACGCGTAGTCGGCATGTTCCGCCCAACCCTGGAAGCCGTCAATGGCCGCTAAATCCAAGAGTCTCCCAAAACTCGACGTCAGCTCGCTGCCCAGTCCGGAGACCATCGCTCGTTCTCAGTTGGAGAATGGCATCGTCGTGCTGGCGCGGGCCAACTTCGCCAGCCCGTCGGTCGTGATCGCCGGCTACTTGCCGGCCGGGGCGTTGTTCGAGTCGCCCGAGCTGGCGGGCCTGGCCGATATGACGGCGTCGGCATTGATGCGCGGCACGGAGCAGCGGTCGTTCCACGAGATCTACCAGTCAATCGAGTCGATCGGGGCCAGTCTGCGTTTTGGCGCTTCGAGCCACGCCGCTTCGTTCCGCGGCAAGTCGCTGGTGGCCGACCTGGACGTAATTCTCAACCTGATCGCCGAGGTGCTGACCGAGCCGACCTTCCCAAAGAAGGCCGTTGAGCAACTGCAAGGGGAGCACCTGACTGGCCTGGCCCTGCGTGACCAGGATACGCGGGCCGTCGCCGGCATGACCTTCGATGCATTGGCCTACCCCAATCATCCCTACAGCATCCCGTCCGATGGCTACCGTGAGACGGTGGCCGCTTTCAAGCGCAAAGATCTCAAGGCATTTCACAAGCGAACCTACGGTCCGTCAGGTCTGGTGTTGGCCATCGTCGGCGCCATCGAGCCACAAGCGGCCATCGAACGAGTGCGGCAGGCACTGGGTGGCTGGGCGACGAAACGCAGCACGATGTTGATGGTGCCGGATGCACCCGCGCTGGCACGGACCGAGCGGCGCAGCGTCGAATTGGCCGGCAAGACCCAGGCCGATCTGGTGCTGGGCTGCCCCGGACCACGACGGTCGGAACCTGATTACTTGGCCGCCGCCTTGGGCAACAGCGTGCTGGGGCGCTTTGGCTTGATGGGGCGCATCGGTGACAGCGTGCGCGAACGGGCCGGCCTCGCCTACTATGCGTATAGCTCGCTCAACGGCGGGATCGGGCCAGGTCCTTGGCAAATCGCGGCCGGCGTGAATCCGGCCAATGTGGACCGGGCGCTGGCACTGTGTGTTGAAGAGCTGGAGCGCTTTGTCGGCGAGCCGGTGACCGAGGACGAGTTGGCGGACGTGCAGGCTAATTTTATCGGGCGGCTGCCGCTCCAGCTCGAATCCAACGACGGCGTTGCCGGCGCCCTACTGCATGTCGAGCGTCATGACCTGGGCCTGGACTATTATCCGCGCTACCCGCAGCTTGTGGCCGAGGTGACGCGCCAGCAAATCCAATCGGTCGCGGGGCGCTTCCTCGACCCGGCCCGACTGGCCGTAGCCATCGCCGGTCCACCGGAGAAGGCGGCGTGACCATCCTGCGCTCGGGCGTCGACATCATCGAGATCCACCGCATTGACCGGGCGATCCTGCGCCATGGCGAACGCTTTTTCCATCGGTTCTTCACAGCGCAGGAGTTGATCGATTGCGGGGGTCGCACGCCGGCCCTGGCGGCTCGCTACGCCGCCAAGGAAGCGGTCTCCAAGGTGCTGGGCACCGGGATCGGCGATGTCGGTTGGAAGGACATCGAGATTATCAACGGCGACCGGCGCCAGCCGATCCTGCGATTGCATGGACCGGCCCAAGCCGTTGCTGGCGAACTCGGCTTGCAGGTGTGGTCTATCAGCTTGAGCCACACTCACGAGCATGCGGTGGCGGTTGCCGTCGCCATGCCCGACCCCTCGGGCTGACCCAAAAAGTCTCGACCCTGGAGTTGCGCAAGGCTCGCCGGGCCCTGCTCGCACCCCCAAGCACTACTCCGGGGTCCTGCGAAGCCCGCGAGATCGGACTTCCGGGAAGTCCACTCGGCCACGCCTGTTGTCGACCATTGGCTCGTGGACTTCCCGGAAGTCCGTCCGTCACAGCGCCTCGTTTGCGCAGTGACTTCCCGAAAGTCTCCTCGCCAACTTGCACGTTCGAATCCCAGACCTAGGGGGATTCTCGAGCCATGCCGCTCCAGAGACGAGACTTTAGGGAAGTCTGGCCCAAGCGCGGAACGCCTATGGTATACTGCGGGCGCTCCCGCAGGCAGTGACTGCCGCGGGAGTGCGTCTGCCAAGGGCAGACCTATCTCACACGCCTCTGGATCCGGTCGGGCGTGCCGGCTGACAGGCCGGTTCTGGCTGGAGATGAAGGAGGCGGAGGCCAAAAACGCACAGGAGGCTCACGTGGCCGTCATAAGCATGAAAGCCCTGCTCGAAACGGGTGTCCACTTCGGTCATCGGACGCGCAAGTGGAACCCGCACATGAAGAACTACATCTTCACCGAACGCAACGGCATTCACATTATTGACCTCCAGCAAACCCTCGAGTCGCTCGAGGAGAGCTATGCGCTCATTCGCGACGCCGTCGCCAATGGCGGCACGGTGCTGTTTGTCGGCACCAAGCGCCAGGCACAGGAGGCGATTCAGGTCGAGGCCGAGCGCTGTGGTATGCCCTATGTCAACATGCGCTGGCTCGGCGGCACCCTGACCAACTGGCGCACCATCCGCAGCCGGATTGACGAGCTCAAGGATCTGGAGCGGCGCCGGGACGAAGGCGAATTCGAACTGCTGACCAAGAAAGAAGCCCTGATGCTCAACCGCAAGATCGAGAAGCTTGAGGGCAGGCTTGGGGGTATCCGTGAGATGCGCTCCGTGCCCCAGATCTTGTGGGTGATCGACGTCAAGCGTGAAGAGACGGCTGTCCACGAAGCCAATCTGCTCAAGATCCCGGTTGTGGCGCTGGTTGACACCAACTGCGATCCGGGCGACATCGACTACGTGATCCCATCCAATGATGACGCCATTCGGGCGATCAAACTGCTGACATCCAAGATCGCCGACGGTGTGCTCGAAGGTATGGCCATGCGCAAGGATGTCGAACAGGAAGACGAAGCCGGTGCCGCCGATCGCCGCGCCCAGATGGGCAAGGACTTCGAGGACATGCCCGACGAAGAGTTGCTGGGTGAGGCCACGCTGGCCAAACTCGAAACCGGCGAGTACGACGAGGATGACCTGCGGGCCGCCAAGGAAGAGGCATCCGACGAGGATAAGGCGCCCGAGGCAGAGGCAGAAGTCGACGGCGATGCCGCCGACGAAGAGCAGGAAGCTGATGACGACGGCGACGAAGACGACGGAGCCGACGAAGACGAAGACGTCGAAGCAGGCGAGACAGCCGAAGCGGCTGACGACGACGACGATGATGCCGACGACGACGATGATGCCGACGACGATGACGATGACGACGTCGAAGACGAAGACGAAGACGACGAGCAGGATGAGGAAGCCGAGGACGATTGATGGCCGCTAGCACCGAGCAAATCAAGGAGCTACGCGAGGCGACCGGCGCCGGAGTCCTCGACTGCAAGAAGGCGCTCGATGAAGCCAACGGCGACCTGCAAAAGGCGGCCGCCCTTCTACAGGAGCGCGGCTTGGCCAAAGCAGCCAAGCGTTCCGACCGGGAAACGGCGGCCGGCATGCTCGAGCTGTACAGCCACGGCGAGGGTCGGGTTGGTGTGATGGTCGAGGTCAACTGCGAAACCGACTTCGTGGCCCGCACCGATGAATTTCGCCAATTTGCCCACGAAATGGTGCTGCAGGTGGCAGCCACTTCGCCCGAGTACGTCAGCCAGGAGGATATCCCCCAGGGTGTCATCGAGGCCGAGCGGGCGGCGATGGCCAAGCAGGCAGCCGAGGAGGGCAAGCCCGCCGATGTCGTCGAGCAGATTGTCGAGGGCCGTTTCGCCAAGTACCTGGAGCAGGTCTGCCTGCTCAACCAGCCATATGTGCGCGACGACGCCAAGACGGTCGACGAGCTGTTGAAGGAACTGATCGCCTCTACGGGAGAAAACATCCAGATCCGCCGCTTTGTGCGCTGGGAAGTGGCAGAACCGATCGAAGCGCAGCGCGCTGAGCCTGTCGAAGCGTAAGCCAGGGCCAACCAGAGTTGGCCCTTTTTGTTGAAGCAGGGAGGCCGATGACCGAGACCGCATACCGACGTGTGCTGCTCAAGTTGGGGGGCGAAGCGCTGGCCGGCCCCAAGGGCTTCGGCATTGATCCGACACGCGCCGAAGAGGTCGCCGAACGTGTACGCCAGGTGATGGAGCTGGGCGTTGAGCTTGCCCTGGTGATCGGCGCCGGCAACTTGTGGCGTGGGCGTGAGGGTATCGAGCGCGGCATGGAACGAGCCACCGCCGACTATATGGGCATGTTGGGTACCGTCATCAACGCCATGGCCCTGATGGACGCCTGCGAGCGTTCGGGCATCGTCACCCGGGTCATGTCGGCTGTTGAGATGCGGGCCGTCGCCGAACCCTACATCCGGCGCCGGGCCATCCGCCACCTAGAAAAGGGCAGGGTGGTCATCCTGGGCGGCGGCACCGGGAACCCCTACTTCTCGACCGATACCGCAGCCGCCCTGCGCGCCATGGAGATCGATGCCGAGGTTGTCATCAAGGCGACCAAGGTCGATGGGGTCTACGATACCGACCCCGAGAAGCATCCGGACGCCAAGCGTTTCGATCACCTGACCTATATTGATGCGCTCAACCGGCGTCTGCAGGTGATGGACTCGACCGCCATTTCGCTGTGTATGGACAACGATCTGCCGATCATTGTGCTCAATATGTGGCAGGCAGACAGCCTGATGAAGGCGGTCCGGGGAGAGCCGGTCGGCACCAGCATCTCCGGCTGATCCCGCTCTTCGCATTTTCACCCGTTTTGCATTATGCTTGTAGGCGTAGGGCGCCTGCCGCACACACCCATTCTCAGGAGCTCAAGAATGGTCGACGATGCCTTGGTCGAAGCCGATCAACGGATGAAGGGCGCCGTGCGGGCCCTGGAAGAGGACTTGGGTGCAATCCGCACGGGACGTGCTTCTCCAACCCTGGTCGAACGCCTGCAGGTTGAGTACTACGGCACCCCAACCGAACTGCAGCAGCTGGCCAGCATTTCCGCACCAGAACCCCGCCTGATCACCGTCAAGCCGTTCGATCCGGGCAGCCTGAAGGACATCGAACGCGCCATCCAGGCCTCTGAACTTGGCCTGACGCCGGGCAACGACGGAAAGATCATTCGGCTCAACATCCCACCGCTCACCGAAGAACGGCGCCACGAATTGGTCAAGGTGGTCGGGGGACGCACGGAGGAAGCCCGTGTGGCCGTGCGCAACGTGCGGCGGGATATTCAGAACTTGCTGCGTGACCTAGAGAAGGACAAGGACATTTCCGAGGACGAACTGCACGGCGGCGAAGAACGCTTGCAGAAGGTGACCGACCACCACATCGAGGCCATCAACGAGTTGAGCCAACGCAAGGAAGCCGAGGTCCTCGAAGTCTAACCCCCCATCATGAGCCCCGACTCCGACAAGAGCCTGCCCGAGCCAATCCCCCGGCATGTTGCCCTGATCATGGACGGCAACGGTCGCTGGGCGCGTGAACGCGGCTTGCCGCGTCTGGCCGGCCACCGGGCCGGTGTCGAGAACCTGCGCGCCATCATTCGGGCCAGCGCCGAGTTTGGCATCGACTTTCTGACGATTTACGCCTTTTCGACGGAGAACTGGGAGCGGCCGCCGGCTGAAGTGCGCGGTTTGATGAGCATCCTCGAAGAAGTGATTGACTCTGAGCTGGAGGAGCTGCACGAAGAAGGTGTGCAGCTGCGTCACATTGGGCGTCTGTCGGGCCTGTCCCCCAAGTTGCAAGACAAGGTTAAGCACGCCATTGACCTGACCAAAGACAACGACCGGCTTATCCTGAATGTCGCTTTCAACTATGGCGGCCGCGATGAGATTGTGCATGCCATTCGTGCCCTCATGAAGGACGGAGTGGCGGCGGACCAAGTTGATGAGGAGATGGTTAGCCACTACCTGTACACCTCGGACACGCCCGATCCTGACCTGATCATTCGAACGTCAGGCGAACTGCGAGTCAGCAACTTCCTGATCTGGCAGGGCGCCTACGCTGAATGGTTCGTTACCCCCAAGTACTGGCCCGATTTCGACCGCGAGGAGTTGTACCAGGCATTGTGCGAGTACGCACGCCGCGAACGCCGCTTTGGCCGCGTCGCCGATGCCGTTTCGCCTGGTTAGGATGCTCCGGCAGCGAACGATTCAAACTCTGATTTATCTGCCGCTCATCCTGGGCGCGATCTTTTTCGGCGGCTGGCTGTTTACACTTGGGGTAATGGTGGTCCTGGCGCTGGCCGCCGACGAGTACGGCACCATCTATTCGCGGTCGCCGCGCCGCCCGGCCCGCCTGCTGCTGATCGTCGCCGTTGTGGGCTTCGTGTTGGCTCGCCGCCTAGGGGGCTTTGAGCCGACGCCATGGCTGCTGGCCGCTTTTCTCATGCTGGCTATGGTCTGGCACCTGGTCGATTACGAGCGCGGCGCCGTGACGCCCGGCACGGATTTCGCCCTGACCGTCGCCGGCGGCCTATACCTCGGCTGGATGGGCAGCTACCTGATTTCCCTGCGCGAGCTGCCAGGCGGTTTCTGGTGGCTGGTATTGGTCCTGCCCACGGTCTGGCTGGCTGATGTGGGCGCCTATCTGGTCGGCAGCGCCATTGGCCGGCACCAGATGTCGCCGCGCTTGAGCCCCAAAAAGACCTGGGAAGGCTTCGGCGCCGGAATGGTTTTTGGCACGCTCGGCGGGTGGGGCCTGGCTGCCGCCTACAGCCCGGCCGCCGGGGCACCTGCTGCGATGCAACCAGCGCTCGGTCTGGTGTTGGGCTTATCCCTGTCGCTCCTGACGCCGCTTGGGGACCTGGGCATCAGCATGATGAAGCGCGAACTGGGAGTCAAGGATACCGGTGCACGGCTGCCGGGCCACGGCGGCTTTCTCGACCGGATGGATAGTTGGCTGTGGGCTGTAGCCATTTCCTTTCACCTGATTCAATGGCTGCCGACGCTGCGGTAACAATCCGCCGACGAAAAGGATGAAACGATGAATGATTTGCCGACCCGCAACTTGGCGCTCGACCTGGTGCGGGTGACCGAAGCGGCGGCCATGGCCGCCGGCCGTTTCATGGGCCGCGGCGACAAGGAAAAGGGCGACAAGGCGGCCGTTGACGCGATGCGGCTGATGCTGGGCAATGTCGATATCGACGGCATTGTCGTCATCGGGGAGGGGGAGAAAGACGAAGCCCCCATGCTGTTCAACGGCGAACATCTGGGAACCGGCAACGGCCCAGAAATGGACATTGCTGTCGACCCGGTCGACGGCACCCGCCTGCTGGCGCTCGGCCGGGCCAACTCGATTGCCACGGTGGCCATTGCCGAGCGCGGCTCGATGTTCGATCCCGGCCCGATCGTCTACATGAACAAGATCGCCGTCGGGCCGCGCTCCAAGGGGCACATCGACCTCAACGCGCCGGTCACCGACAATCTTCGGGCCATTGCCAAGGCCAAAGGCTCCGACCTGGACGACCTGACGGTTGTCATCCTCGACCGGCCGCGGCATGAGGAAATCATCCGCGAGATCCGCCAGACCGGCGCCCGTATCCGCCTGATCACCGACGGTGATGTGGCCGGCGCCATTATGGCCGCCCGGCCCAACACCGGCATCGACGTGCTGATCGGCATTGGCGGCACGCCGGAAGCCGTGCTGGCGGCGGCCGCCCTCATCTGTATGGACGGCGAGATCCAGGGGCGGCTATGGGCGCGAGACGAGGCCGAGGCCAAACACGCCCGCAGCCTGGGATTCGACCTGGACCGGGTCCTGACGACGAAGGACCTGATTGACAGCGATGACGTCTTCTTCGCTGCTACTGGAATCACCGACGGCGAGCTGGTCGAGGGCGTCAAGTACTTCGGTGGCGGGGCCGACACCCATAGCCTGGTGATGCGGGGTAAGACGGGCACGATCCGTGAGATCCGCGCCCGGCACAAGTGGGAAAAGCTGATGACCTTCAGCCAAATTGAGTACGACCGGACCAACAATCCGGAGCGCTCGGCATGAGCCAACGCCAACGGCTGGAAGCGCTGACAACCGAGCAGCTGCGGCGCGAGGCCCGCGCCGCCGGCTTCAGTGGCGTCGCTAACCTGCAGAAAGCCGAATTGATCGACCGGCTGGAGGCCCAGCCAAAGGAAGCTGCAGCCGAAGCCGCGGCGGCACCAGCCACCCCGACACCGGCGGCGAGTTCTCTGCTGGGCGGACTGATGCAGGCGGCCGGAGTGATTGGATTGGTCGTCAGCCTACTGCTTGGGCTGGCCGCTCCCGTGCTCGGTTGGCGCTTGGGACAACGAGCCAGTCAACAACTGGCCGCCGCGGCCGCCACCAGCCGATCGCTTGCCACAACCTTCAACCACACCCACAGCAGTCTGGCGTCTGGCGCCGCCAGTCTGACCAGCGCCGGGCAAGCGTTGGAGACGGTAGAACTCTCGGCTATCAATTTGGAACCGCTGCTGGAATCGGTGGGCACCTTGCTCGGCGATGAGCTGCCGGGCACGATCCGCACGACCCAGTCGGCGCTGACCGCGGCCGAACAAGGTGCGGCCGCCATGGACCGTGTTTTGCGCGGACTGGCTTTCTTTGGGCTGGAGTACAACCCGAGCCAACCGCTTGATGAGAGCCTGGCGCAAACCGCCGAGTCGCTGTCGCCGCTGCCGCAGGCCCTTGCGTTGGTCGAGGGGGACCTGAGACGCAGCCAGGCCGATGTTCAGCTGCTCACGGCTGATATCGCGTTGCTGGTGACCGACCTGGACGAGCTGGCGCAGGATCTTGAGACCACGGCCGATGGCCTGGAAACCTACAGCGATGTGCTGGATCAGCTGGCGGAGTCGCTGGATGTCTGGGCCGGCCGCAGTCTCTGGCTGGGGCCCGTGATCGGGGTAGCTGGCCTGTTGGTTGGCGCGTGGTCGGCCCTTGTTCAACTGGCGTTGATCGAGGTTGGCAAGGGCCTGTCAATGGGCCGGCTGCCGCCGGACTGATCTTGAACCTTTCAGGCTGCGTTGCGCGGGGTGGGGCGGCGTGCTATAATGCCGCCAGCCGGTGGTAGAGAAGCCGGCCCTTGCTCCCCCCACGAAGCGGTACCAATCCGACCAAGCGAAAAGACTGTCCTCAATCCGTAAGTGAGTCCACCTTTGCCAATTGACCCCTTGCCTCGCATGTTTGCGGCGAGACCTGTCTATTGTCAGGCCCTCGACAGGAGCCAGATTGTATGAATATTGCTGAACTCGAAACCAAGACTTTGGATGACCTGCGCGAGCTGTCCAAAGACTACGAACTCGCCGGCGCCACCCGCATGAAAAAGGAGGACCTGGTCCTCAAGTTGATGCAAGCTGAGGCCGAGCGCAAGGGCCTCGAGCTGCGCGGCGGCGTACTCGACATCATGAATGAGGGGATGGGCTTCCTGAGGGCCGAACATTATCTGCCCGGGCCGAATGATATCTACGTCTCCCAGTCGCAGATCCGGCGCTTCAATTTGCGTACCGGCGACATGGTCATCGGCCAGATCCGGCCCCCTAAGGACAACGAAAAGTACTACGGTCTGCTGCGGGTCGAAGCGATCAATGGTTTGAACCCCGACGAAATGCGTGACCGGGCCAAGTTCGAAGACCTGACGCCGATCTTTCCCGAAGAGCGCTTCGATTTGGAGACCGATCAGCACACGATGGCGACCCGCATGATGAACCTGATCGCGCCGATCGGCAAGGGCCAGCGCGGTTTGATCGTGTCCCCGCCCAAAGCCGGTAAGACGACGGTGCTCAAACAGATCGCCAATGCCATCTCCAAGAACTATCCGGCGGTGCACTTGATGGTGGCGCTGATCGGCGAACGCCCCGAAGAGGTGACCGACATGGACCGCACGGTCGACGCCGAGGTCGTCTCTTCGACTTTCGATGACCCGGTCACTTCTCACGCACGGGTAGCTGAGATGGTGCTCGAGCGGGCCAAACGCCTGACTGAACTCGGCCGGGATGTGGTCATCATGCTGGACTCGATCACGCGACTTTCGCGTGCTTACAACCTGATGGTGACGCCCTCCGGCCGGACGCTGTCCGGCGGTCTCGACCCGGCAGCGCTGTACCCGCCCAAACGCTTCTTTGGTGCCGCCCGCAACATTGAGGAGGGTGGTTCGCTGACCATTATCGCCACCTGCCTGGTCGACACGGGCTCGCGCATGGACGATGTGGTTTATGAAGAGTTCAAAGGCACCGGCAACCTGGAGCTCCACCTGTCGAGGCGCCTGCAGGAGCGCCGCATCTTCCCGGCCTTCGATATCGACCGCTCTTCAACCCGGCGTGAGGAACTGCTGCTTGGGCCGGACATCACCCAGCGCGTCTGGCTGATGCGCCGTATGTACAACCAGATGATCGCCTCGCCGCCGGCGGGCGCCGGCATGGACCAGAGCAATGCCACTGAAGCCCTGATCCAGCGGATGAGCCGGACCAAAGACAATATGGAGTTCCTCGAGACGCTGACCGACGAGAGTTACTAGCCTGACGATAGGCCGGATTCAGGCGTCAGCGTGCCTCCCTTGACGGCAGGGAAGAGGGGTGGGTATGATGCAGCCGCCCGGCAGCCGGCCAGGGGCAAGCCCACTTCCGCAAGCCGAGCAGGGATGGCATGACCAAAGACAAGCAGCCGACTGGCGAGCGCCAGGAAGATGCAACGAAGGGCCAGACAAGCTGGCGCGATCGCCTCACCAGCTTGAACACGTCCGCGCTGCTGGAGCGCTACGGGCGCCATCTGTTGATCCTGGCAGTGATTGTCATCGGGTTGGTCGCCGTGCGGGTTGGGTTTGACCGGCTGCAGCTTACGGCTGCACCGGCGGCCGACACGCCCGAGAGCCTGCAATCCACCCCCACCAACAGCGGCTTTGCGCAGTTGACCTTGGCCGATCTGCCGGCCTACAACGGCGCCGAACCGGTGTCGTTTGGCGGTGTCTTCCGCCGGCTCGACATCCACACCGTCATCCCCAGCCGGCCACGCCTGGAAATCCTCACCTACACCGTCAAACAAGGTGATTCGCTCTTTGGCATTGCCGACCAATACGGTTTGCAGCCGGAGACGATCCTGTGGGGAAACTATGATGTCTTACAGGACAATCCCCATGCGCTGGCGCCGGACCAGGAACTTAGCATCCTGCCGGTGGATGGCACCTACTACCAGTGGCATGAGGGCGACACGCTAAATGGTGTGGCCACCTTCTTCAGCGTCGAGCCCCAGGACATCATCGACTGGCCGGGCAATGAACTCGACCCGAGCATGGACTACGAGAACCCGGACATCGAACCTGGGACTTATTTGGTGATCCCGGGGGGCAAGCGCGAGTTTGTCAGCTGGCAGGCGCCGCGCGTCACCCGCAGCAACCCGGCGGCCGCCCGTGTGCTGGGGCCGGGCTACTGCGGCACCGTCGTCGACGGGGCCATCGGCACCGGTGCCTTCGTTTGGCCGACGCCGGGTCAGTCGATCTCGGGCTACGGCTACAGCAGCTACCACCCGGCGATCGACATCGGCGGCTCGACGGGCAACGGCATCTATGCCTCGGATAGCGGGGTGGTGGTCTACGCCGGCTGGAACGACTATGGCTACGGCAACCTGGTCATCCTTGATCACGGCAACGGCTGGCAGTCGCTCTACGCCCACCTCAACACCGTCGGTGTCGGTTGCGGCCAGTCGGTCTTTCAGTCGAGCACAATCGGCGGGATGGGCTGCACCGGCAACTGCACCGGCACCCACCTGCACTTCGAAATGCAAAGCGATATCTACGGCAAGGTCAACCCGCTCAACTTCTTGCCGTAATCCGGCAGCACAGTTGCGAATACGAAACGGGAGGCTTTCGGCCTCCCGTTTTTCTTTCCCCACGCTGTAAGCAGCCTGTAAGCCCCACTCCGCAACAGCTCGGCCGATTCGGCGTTATCGTTGTAGAAACGAGGGGACGACACAGGAAGGAGGCGCCTTGGACATGAACGGCCGTGGCCCGTCAACCGTCAACGAAGCCCTCGACTTTGCCATTGGGGCCATCGAGAGCGGCCAGTCGAGCAAAGCCAAGCAGGCTCTGGGTTGGGTGCTGCAACGGGATCCCAAGAACGGCCTGGCCTGGATTTGGATGGCGGCTTGCGTCGATGATGAGACCGCCAAGCAGGAGTGCTACCGCCGGGCTTCGAAGTGACCTATTATTGCGCGTGATTTCATTGGCCGGCCCCAGGGCCGGCCTTTGCGTTGGAATGCCCAGAGGCACCAAGCACCAACCACCCGGCACGAGGCAGGCTTGTACGTGGACAAGGCCGTAGGGGCGCGTGCCGGTCCGGGCCAGCGGACCCGGGCCCAATCGCATGCCCCGCATATGTTGGGACGATAAATACAACGTCCCTACAACGCCAGAATGGCATGGCCACAGATCCCGAAATTTCGTTCCCGATAGGCGTACGCTGTGCACATGGGCGACGAATTGCAATCCAGCCCGTAGGGGCGCATCGCCATGCGCCCCTAGCGTTGATCGAAGCCGGCACAAGGCAGCAATCCCGTTCTCTTGGATGTGGGCCGGGCGCACCAACCGTTTGTGTAGGGACGTTGTATACAACGTCCCTACGTTTAGGCTGGTCCTGACAAGGGCGAAGCTCGGCCATAACAAACGGGCCGCATTACGCGGCCCGTTTGGCGTGGCATCGAGGCATGGGGGGCTGCCTCGAATAAGGTTCACCTAAGTTAACACCCCCGGCAGGCCCGCGTTACGGGCAATCGGGAAAGAGAAAAGGAGCCCAAAACGGGCTCCTGAGCGCCCTCGGCAGGACTCGAACCTGCGACCCCTTACTCCGCAAGCAAGTGCTCTCATCCACTGAGCTACGAGGGCTTGCTATCTATTGTAACGGAAGATCGATGGCGGGGAGGGAGGGATTCGAACCCTCGGTAGAGGTATATGCCCCTACAAGCGCTTAGCAGGCGCCCCCGTTCAACCGCTCCGGCACCTCCCCGAGGTGCTGTTATTCAGTTCCTGGCGGAGGGAGAGGGATTCGAACCCCCGGTGGGTTGCCCCACAGCTGTTTTCAAGACAGCCGCCTTCGTCCGCTCGGCCATCCCTCCGGGTCCGGCGGGCTCCCTGCCTGAGCCGAGCGATTCTACCATGCGGCGGCGAAGAGTGTCAAAGAACGGCCGTCTGCCAGCGCTGAATGAGGTTCAGCCGGCCCGAGCGCCCTCCAGCGTAATGGGTGGCCGTGACCTGGCAACCGGCGGCCGTCGCCAGCTCGGCCAATTCATCCTCGTTGAAGTGGTGGACGTAACGCAGCCCGCGGCCGCCACGGCGCCAGTCGAGCAGATAGTCCCCTACGTCCACTTGGCCATCCTCGAGTCCAACCTCCGACCAGGCCTGGACCCGCTGGCGCCATCTCTCTTCAGCCACGAAGTTCCAAACGCTGACAACCACCTGGGTCTCGGGGCGAAGGCAGACCGGGAGCTCGCCTGCCCACGCCCTACGCCGGGTGCCCGGCAGGTGGTGCAGTGTGGCCAGGCAGAAGACCCAGTCGACTTTCTCGACTGCCTCGCTCCAACCGGGTTCGGCCAGATCGACCTGCTCGAAGCGGGCTGCCTGGTGCTCAACGCTGGCCTGGGCCTGCGCCAGCAGGGCGGGGGTCGAATCCAGCCCGAGGTACGGTCCTCGGTGACCTTGCCCGTGCAGCACCTGGGCCAGCGCGCCGTGGCCGCAACCCAGGTCGAGCACCGATTGTTCGGGCTGAACCCGGATCAGCTCCTTGTCGACCCCCGGCTGCGGCTTCGGCCGGCTGTCGGCGAAGGGTTCCGCCAGGCTTTGGTAGAATTCGCGATTGAGCTCCAGTAGGAGCCGTTCGATCCTGGATTCCACCCGCCGATTATAAGGTGCCATGACTCAACGCCTGGGCCCACATACGTACCGCCAGCCGACCGACGAGCAGCTAACCCTGGCTCGGTCGATTCTGGAGGCTGTGCGCGACGGGGTAGCCGTGCCCAAGGCAATCCGCCGTTTCCCGCTGGCCGCAGGCGGCTTCGTCGGCAAGAACGCACTGGTGCAGGCTTACGAGGCTTTGGTGGGGGCCGGCGAGTGGGTCGATGACCCCGCTATTCGGCGCCGGATACGCAAGAAGCCATCACGCACGTTGTCGGGCGTGACCACTGTCACCGTGCTGACTAAGCCCTATCCCTGTCCGGGCAAATGTGTCTTCTGCCCGACGGACGTGCGCATGCCCAAGTCATACCTGCCGGATGAGCCGGGCGCCATGCGGGCCTTGCAGCACGAGTTTGATCCCTTTGAGCAAACCCACTTCCGCATGCGGGCGTTGGAAAAGATCGGTCACCCGACCGACAAGATTGAACTGCTGATTCTGGGTGGCACCTGGAGTTCGTACCGGCGGTCTTACCAGGAGTGGTTCGTCCAGCGCTGTCTCGATGCCATGAACCAATTTGCTTCGATTGATCTGACCGAGGCGCAGCAGGTCAACCGGCGGGCCCCGCATCGCAATGTGGGTCTGGTGATCGAAACCCGGCCCGACCATGTCGACGTCGCCGAGATCGCCTGGCTGCGACGGCTGGGCGTGACCAAGGTGCAGCTTGGCGCGCAAAGCCTGGACGATCACATCCTCGACCTCAACCAGCGCGGCCATCATGTCGCCGAGACCCGGCAGGCAGTGGGGCTGCTGCGGGCAGGCGGTTTCAAGATCGTGCTGCACTGGATGCCCAATCTGCTCGGCGCCACCCTCGAATCCGACCGCCACGACTTCGCCCGATTGTGGTCGGATCCCGAGCTGCGCCCCGACGAGCTCAAGATCTACCCCAACCAGCTGCTGGAGCAGGCCGAGCTCTACGAACATTGGCAACGAGGCGAATTCGAACCGTACACAACGGAGCAGTTGATCGAGCTGTTGGCCGACATCAAACCGACCATCCCGCGCTATTGCCGTGTCAACCGCATCATCCGCGATTTCCCTTCGACAAATGTGGTGGCCGGCAACCGGCGCACCAGCCTGCGCCAGGATGCGCAGCAGGCGCTGCGGCAGCGCGGCCAGCGCTGCGTGTGCGTGCGCTGCCGTGAAGTGCGCGGCCAGCCAGTCGAAGCCGAAGCGCTCGCCATATCCGACCTGATCTACCCGGCCGGTGCGGCCGAAGAGCACTTCCTGTCCTTCGAGACCCCGGACGGCCGGTTGGCCGGATTCCTGCGCTTGTCACTGGCGGGTGAAGGGTCCCCGGACCTGGGCCTGGACGACCTGCAAGGGTCTGCCTTGATCCGCGAAGTGCATGTCTATGGCCAGTCGCTGGAAATCGGGGGGGAGGGGCCGGCCGCCGCCCAGCATCAAGGGTTGGGCGCGGCCCTGATCGAACGGGCCGAGCAGATTGCCAGCGACCAGGGCTTTCGGCGGATGGCGGTCATTGCCGCCTTGGGAACGCGCGATTACTACGCCCGCTTTGGCTACCAGACGGGCGAGACCTATATGGTCAAACCCCTTGGGATCCGTTAGCTGGCGGCCAGCCTGGGGTTGGCGATCAGGCCCTCGTACACGATCCCGTCTTCGAAGACAGGGTCCAGGCCGGACAGGATCAACCGGTCTTGGGCACGGTGATGGATGGCCTGCCCTAATGGCAACACGACGGCGGCCTGCATTTGATCATGGTTGAGCTTGCTCGGCAGCGCATAGCCGGTTGTCCGGGCCAGCGCCCGGCGCCAGCTTTCGAGCGAGGCGCCTCGGATCTTTCCCGGCAGCCGGTCGATCCCCAGCAGGGACCAGGCGGCCGAGGGGAAGACTTCGACCGCCCACCGTCGCCCCGGGTGCTTGGGCCAATCCGAGGTGAGCAAGCTCCAACCGAAGCCCGTCCGCAATTGCTCGAACAAGTCAATCGAGAACCGGATGTACGTGAGATATGTCTTCGGCTTGGCTTCGCCAGGGACTCCCGTCTTGCCCGGCGTATTAAGCACCCGCTCGCACAGGCGCATGTGTTCGATCGGGGACGCTGGGTAGCGCCAGGCTTGCGGCCCGTCGAGCAGCAGCACGTCAATGTCCGCCGCCCGGGCAAACTGATCGATGGCCGCCGCCAGCGAGGCAGCTTCCGGAGGGTCCTTCAAGCCCAACTCATTGGGTTCGATCTCTCGGGGCGCCCGCGAATCATCCGCCAGGAAGAGTATGCCAAATTGTGCGTAGCGGCGGCTGGCCAGGTCGATCGATAGGGTGGCGCCCATAGGGCTCCGTTCTTTGCGGGGAACCTCCCCCGAGTATAGCACCCGGCCAAACGGCGCCGTTATGGCCAGCAATGACGGCGTTGGGTCGGGCATGAGCCGGCGCGGCTTCCTTCGGCTGTTGCCGCCGTTGTTGCTTGCTGGCTGCAGTCCATGGCCGGGCGGGCTGGGGCGTTGGCGGGAGACCGCCCGCCAGCGGCGGCTCCATCTGCTCTATACCAACGACGAACACGGATGGATGCAGCCGACGGCCACCCATGGGGGTGCCGCCTCCCTTCTCCACCGCTGGCGCCAACGCCACGGCTTGTTTGACGGCAGCCACCATCTGCTGCTGAGCGGCGGGGACATGTGGACCGGCCCAGCGATCTCAACCAGCCTTGACGGCCAGTCGATGGCCGACATCATGAACCGGATGGGCTATGCAGCCGCCGCCATCGGCAACCACGACTTCGACTTCGGCCCCGACGTGCTGCGGGCCCGCGCCGCCCAATCGAGCTTTCCGTTTCTGACGGCCAATGTCAAGCAGCGCGGCACCGACCTGCCGCCGGACTTCGCCCAAGCCTACAGCCTGCACACGGTGAACGGCATCCGCCTGGGCCTGGTGGGCTTGACGACGATCGAGACGCCGATCGACACGCGGCCGTCGTACGCCGAAGGCTACGACTTCTGGCGCTACGATCAGGCGCTGCCGCCGGTGCTTGAGCAGGTGTGGGCGGAGGGCGCCGACCTGGTCATCATCGTCGGCCATGTGTGCAACCGCGAGCTCGAACAGTTGGCGCCGCTGGCGGCTGACTACGGCGCCGGCCTGCTGACCGGTGGGCATTGCCATGAAGAGCACAACGAACAGGTGGCCGGCGTGCATCTGATCGAAAGTGGTTACTTCTTGCGCGGTTACGTCTCCGTTGACATGCTGGTCGATCTCGACGACAAACAGCCGGTGTCGTTCGAGGCCAGCGTGCTGCCCAATCCGCCCGGCGCAGCTGACCACGCCTTGGCCGAGCGCATTGAGTTCTGGCGGCAGCAGTTGGATCCACAGCTGTTCCGGCCCGTTGGCTTTACGGCCAAGGGCATTGACCGGAGTTCGCCGTGGATGGACCGGTTGCTGACCGACGCCTGGCTGCAGGCGGTGCCCGAGGCCCAGATTGCGCTGGCCAGCCGCCGCTACGTGCAGCAGTCGCTGCCAGCGGGATCGGTGACGCCGGCTTCGGTCGTTGGGCTGCTGCCGGTGGCCAATGTGTTGATGATCGTGCAATTGACCGGGGCCCAGTTAGTGGACACGATCCGCTCGCGCCGGCCGGTGCTTGGCGGCGCGGAGGTCGTCGGAGACGTTGTCAGACTGGTGGGGGGAGCCGGGGTTGAGGCCGAGACGGTCTACACGGTGGTTGTGCCGGATGTCATCTACTACGGGGCCAACCGCTACAACCTGCAGGCCATAGACCCGCACGCCCGGGACACGGGAATTGACTGGCGCCGGCCGGTTGTCGAATACCTGGAAGGGCTGGCGACGAGCGCCGACCGGCCTTTGGAGCAGGTGCTGGCGGGCTAGGGGCGCTAGCCGGCGGCCAGGGCCAATGCCAGTTGGTCCTGATCGACCGGCAGACTGGTGATCCGCACGCCCACGGCACGGTAGATGGCGTTGGTGATGGCCGGCGTGGTGGGTATGCTGGCAATCTCACCGATGCCTTTGGCGCCGAATGGCCCATCGTCGGTCGGGTGCTCGAGGGCGATCGACACGATTTCGGGCGTGTGTTCGATCGACGGCATCCGGTAGAGGGCCAGCCGGTCGCTGAAGACCACCCCCTCTTCAACGATGAAGTGCTCCGTCAGTGCGTTACCCAACCCCATCATGACGCCGCCATAGACCTGGCCCAGCAACCCCAGCGGATTGATGACCTTGCCGACATGGTTGACAGCGATCTGCGTAAGGACGCGCACCTCGCCGGTTTTGCGGTCGACCTCGACTTCGGCCGCCTGAGCGGCAATCGGCCCATTGGTATCAACGACGGGTGACATAACTCCCGACGGGCTTCTTCTCCAGGCTGGGCACGCGGGCATCGTCGGCTGGGAACCCGGTGACCAGGAGCAGAAAGGGCCGCTCATTGATTGGCCGCTCCAGAATCTCATTGAGGAAGCCCATCGGGCTCGGGGTGTGTGTCAAGGTGGCCAGGCCAGCCAGGTGCAGCGCGGTAATCAGCATGCCGGTGGCGATACCAACCGATTCGGTGGCGTAGTAGTGCTTGACGCGGCGCCCATCGGGCAGCAGGCCGTAGCTCTGGACGAAGATGGCGATCAAGAAGGGCGCTGTCTCGAGAAACGGTTTGCGCCAATCGGTGCCCAGCGGCGCCAATGCTTCGAGCCACTCTTCAGGCGCTCGCTCCTCATAGAAGCCGCGTTCTTCCTCTTCAGCCGCAAGGCGGATGCGGTGTTTGGTGGCCGGGTCCTCAACGACCACAAAGTGCCACGGCTGCATGTTGGCGCCGGAAGGGGCGGTGCCGGCCGCCTGCAGGCAGCGTTCAATCAGCGCGTACGGGACGGGCCGGTCGGAAAAATCGCGCACGGTGCGGCGGGTGCGCATCCGTGCCAGGAATTCGTCCGCCCGCGCCAGCATTTCCTCGGCTGACCACTGCGGCCGTTGTGGCAGTGGAATCTGGGGCGCCTTCGTCATGCACACCTCCCTGGTTCACTCCAGGCTTGAGCATACCTGAAACTGGCCGACGCTTATAATGCGCTGGTGGATCGTTTGGGTAGTGATGAGGCGGTTGATGGGTTGGCATAGCGGCGGCTGGTGGTCATTCATTCGGTATGACGAGGAGCAGGACCGGCCCGAGGTCAGTCGGGAATTGCTACGCCGCGTCTGGGGCTATGCCCGCGCCTATACGGGGGGCGTTGGGGTCATCCTGATCACCATTTTCGGTATCTCGCTGCTGTCGCTCGTACCCCCATTGCTGATTCGCGATTTGATCGACCGGGCTCTGCCAGCCGGCGATATCGGCCGCCTGAACTGGCTGGCGCTGGGCATGATCACCGTGCCTGTCGTCAACGGCCTTCTGGGCGTCGCCCAACGCTACCTGAGCGCCCGCATCGGCGAAGGCATCATCTTCGACCTGCGGCGGGACCTATACGCGCATTTGCAGCGGATGAGCCTGCGCTTCTTCACCAATACGCGGGCCGGTGAGCTGATGTCCCGCCTGAACAATGATGTCGTCGGTGCCCAGAGCGCCGTCACAGGCACAATGATTGCACTGGCCAGCAACCTAGTTTCGCTGGTGGCGACACTGATCATCATGCTTGGCCTGGAGTGGCGGTTGACGCTGCTCGGCATCGCCATCTTGCCCCTTTTCGTCCTGCCGGCCCGTCGCGTCGGAAGAACATTGCGTCGCATCACTCGCCAGTCGATGGATTTCAACGCCCGCATGAACGCTGTTATGAACGAGACGCTCAACATCAGCGGGGCGCTGCTTGTCAAGATCTTTGGCCGTTATGGCGATGAAGTGCGGCGCTTTTCCGAGCGGGCCGGCGAAGTGCGCGACATTGGCGTGCGCCAGGCCGTCGTTGGCCGCTGGTTCATGCTTGGCCTGAGCCTGGTCAGCGCCATTGGCACCGCGCTGGTCTTCTGGGCCGGGGGCCATTTTGTCTTGCGCGGCACTTTCACCATAGGCACGATTGTCGCTTTCACGGCCTACCTGCGGGAGCTGTACGGGCCGCTGATGGCGTTGACCAACATCCGGGTCGACTTCGCCACTTCGATGGTCAGCTTCGAGCGCGTCTTTGAGGTGCTGGACTTGCCGCAGGAAATCCAGGAGCCGGCCCAGCCGGTCCGTGTCGAGCGGATTGAGGGTCACGTCCGTTTTGAGTCGGTCTCCTTCAGCTACCGGACGGGTGAAGAACAGGCCATCGGCCTCGAGGAGATTCGCCGCTTCAGCTGGTCGGGGTCGGGGGCGCTGCCGCCCCTGGAGGGCGAGCGGCCCAAGCTGGACGACGAAGCCGAGCGGGAGATCCGCTGGGCGCTGCGCGACGTATCATTTGAGATCGCGCCGGGCCAGGTGGCGGCCCTGGTGGGACCGAGTGGCGCCGGCAAGACCACGATCACCTACCTGGTGCCACGGCTGTACGACCCAACCGATGGCCGGGTCTTGCTCGACGGGCACGATCTCCGCCGGTTTTCGGTCGATGTACTGTCCGATCACGTCGGCATGGTCACGCAGGAGACGTACCTGTTCCACGACACTCTGCGCAGCAATTTGCTCTACGCCCGGCCCGAGGCCAGCCAGGCGGAATTGGAGGCGGCCTGTCGGGCAGCCAACATCCACGACTTCATCGCCGATCTCCCCGATGGCTATGACACGGTCGTGGGGGAGCGAGGCTACCGCTTGTCCGGTGGTGAGAAGCAGCGTGTGGCGATTGCGCGGGTCATCTTGAAGGATCCGCAGGTTCTCATTCTGGACGAAGCCACCTCCCACCTCGATTCGCAATCCGAGGCCCTGATCCAGGAGGCGATGCAGGGCGTGATGCGGGGTCGGACCTCGCTGGTGATCGCCCATCGCCTGAGCACCGTGATGGGTGCCGACAAGATCCTTGTCATGGACGGCGGCCGGCTTGTCGAGCAGGGCCGGCACGAGGACCTGTTGGCCCTAGGGGGCTTGTATGCCAACCTGCACCAAACGCAGTTCCATCCACAATCCACCTTGGCCTGACGATTCCCACCAGTCGACCGTAGGTGGTGTTTTCCCCGCAACCAAGGCTTTGTGCAACTTTGCTGGCGCTGCTGCGTAAAGAAGCATAGAGACCGCAGCGCCGAACCACAGGTGCATCCTTGACAGCAACCGTACGTACAGCGGAAGAGGCGCAGTGGCTGGCAGCAGCCATCGGCGGTGACGACGAAGCTTTTGGGCGATTGGTGGAGGCGTTCCAGGGACCGGTGTTCAACCTATGCTACCGCATGCTGGACGACCCGGCCGAAGCCGAGGACGCGGCCCAGGAGGCCTTTCTCAAGGCCTACCGCAACCTGAGCCGCTACGACCCCGAGCGCAGGTTCGTCACCTGGCTGCTGTCGATCACCTCCAACCACTGTGTCGACCGGCTGCGGCGCCGGCGGCTGCGTTGGGTTTCGCTGAACACGATGGCGAACCGTGAGCGCATCGCCGATCCCGCCGAGCCGCTGGAAGGCCGGTTAAGCCAGGCGGAATCCGATCAGGCGGTCAGGCGGCTGCTGGACGACTTGAGCCCGACCGATCGGGCGGCAGTCATTCTGTGCTATTGGAATGACCTGTCCTATGCCGACATCGCCGAGACCTTATCGTTGTCGCAAAGTGCTGTCAAGAGCCGACTGCACCGGGCGCGCAATGAGCTGGCTGATGCCTGGCAGGCGCGGCAGCAAGAGGCCCCGTGGGCGGAAGGGAGAACCGATGAAGCACCTACCCTTCAGTGAGTGGATCGTCTCCGACGAGCCGCTGACCGAGGCCCAAGCCACCGAACTGGCCCACCATCTGGCCGGCTGTCCGCAGTGCGGGCGGCAGCAGCAGGCCTGGGCCGAGGTTCAACTCTTGTTGACCCGCTCGACGGCGGCCGTGGCCCCGGCAGGATTCTCGGCCCGGTTTGTGGGGCGGCTGGCTGCCAGGCGGCGGGTGCGCCATCAGCGCCAGATCTGGGTGACCTTCGGCGCCATCCTGGCTGGGTCGGTGGCACTGGCCATTGCCCTGCTGTATGCCGGAGCGGCCGGCTTGGCCGAAGGCGCCGGCCAGCTGGTCAAACAGCTGGTCGTCCTGCGGGCAGCGCTGGCCTCCGTGGTCGACGTGATCGGGCATGGTGTGCGGGTGCTGCCGCCGGGCGGCGTAACCCTGTGGCGCTACTCGCTGTTGGTGGCGCTGACCGGACTTGGTGTGGCAACCTACCTCGGCCTGGGTGGCCTGTGGGCGGCTGCGGTCTATCGGTTCGCATCTAGGCAATCGAGGATGGGAGATACACAATGAAACGCATTTTGATGAGTCTGGCGCTGGTCGCCGTGCTTGCACTGGCCCTGCCGTTGGGGGCATTGGCGCAGGGGGGCACGGAGGACGGCCGGGTCGTATTGGGCGGCTCCTACACGTTGGAAGCCGGCCAGACGATGGAAGGCGATCTGGTCGTGCTCGGTGGCAATGTCACCCTGGAAGAGGGCTCGTCGGTCGATGGTTCGATGCTGGTGATGGGTGGCAATGCCGTATCTGCGGCGACCATTACCGGCGGCGTCACAGTGTTTGGCGGCAATATCAACCTGCTCGGCGCGGCCGTTGTACAAGGCGACATCATCTCCTTCGGCGGCAACGTCGTTCAGTCGCCGGGAGCGCAAGTGCAGGGTGATATCGTGGATGAGGACGGCTTCGACTTCCGCTTCCTGCCGCGGGTCGACCGCGTGGTCCCCCGCTGGGAGATGAGTTGGTCGCCGATCCTATCGATTCTGTGGTTCATCTTCCGCACACTGATGCTGGCTGCGCTGGCTGTCCTGATCGTGATGTTCTGGCCAACGCCGACCGAGCGCACGGCCGATGCGATCGTAGCCAATCCACTGGCGACCGGTGGCCTCGGTTTGCTGACTTTCCTGGTGGCACCCTTGCTGCTGGGGCTGCTGCTGATCACGATCCTGCTGTCGCCGGTCAGCCTGATTGGGTTTGTTGTCCTGATCGTGGCAGCCGTCTTCGGCTGGATCGCAGTCGGCCTGGAAGTCGGCCGGCGCATGGCGACAGCTCTCAACTGGGAGCTGCATGCGGCGGCGGCCGCCGGGTTGGGCACACTGCTCTTGACCTTCGTTATCGGCGGCATCGGCCTGATCCCGTGCGTGGGCTGGATTGCACCCTTCCTGGTGGCCTCGATCGGCCTGGGCGGTGTGATCCTGACGCGCTTTGGCAGCCGTGAGTATGTGATGCTCGAGCCCGCCGCGTCAGGCTCGAGCATCAAGCGCGCCAAGTCGGACGAGTAGGGACACTGCTTGCATCGTCCCAGCACCGGCGACAGGCGCATCCATAGGCGAAGGGGCGGGTCATAAGACCCGCCCCTTCGTGTCTGGGGAGCCAGGGACGTTGTGGGGACGTTGTATACAACGTCCCTACAAGAGGTGGTGGCACCCGCTATGCGACGACTACGGATCCGATGAGAGCGTGATGTCCGCCTGGCCAAAGGGCGCCGTCACCGACACCTCAGTGACAAGCGTTTTCGACTCACCATCGATCATCAAGGCCGCCGGCTGTCGGCCATGGAGGATCAGGTTGACCGTTTTGTGGGGGAAAGCAAATTCACCGTCGGCCTGCCATGTCAAGCGGTAGCCCTGGTCGCTGGACGCCATCGCAAAGCGGTCCCAGCGCGACGGGCCATACCCGTCGCCGGCATCACTGTAGAGCTGGCTGACGTTCCCACCTTTATCCGGTGGATACAGGTGCAGGGTGAGCCGACCTTCGACCTCGAGCGGGAGCACCGCCCCGGCCCGGACAAACAGCGGGACCCGGTCGAGTTCGGCGGCCACCACGCGCTCCGAAGGCCCCGTGTACTGCTGGCCGTTCCAGAAGTCATACCAGCTGCCCGCCGGAAAGTAGACGGGGCGGCTGCGGGTGTGGGCTGTCACAACGGGGGCAACCAGCAACTGGTCGCCAAGCAGGAATGAGTCGCCCAACCTGGTCGCCGGGGCTTGCTGCTCGCCGGCCCAGAACAGCGGCCGGGCCAACGGCCAACCCGCTTCATGGGCTTCGGCCGCCAGGCTGTACAGGTAGGGCATCAGACTGCGCCGCAAATGGAGCAGGCTGCGTGTGGCGGCAAGCACTTCGGGTCCAAACTGCCAAGGCTCGCGCGGCGGGCTGGTCTTTGAGCTGTGGGTGCGGAAGAAGGGAAGGAAGGCCGCCAGTTGGAACCAGCGCAGGTAGAGTTCGGCCGAGGGCGCGCCGCTAAAGCCGCCGATGTCGGGTCCGCAGTAGGGAATGCCGCTCAATCCCATCCCCAGCACGGTTCCCAGTGTGTGTTCCAGCGCCTGCCAGCTGGTCTCGGTGTCGCCGGTCCAGGTCCAGGCGTAGCGGGCGACGCCGGCCCAACCCGAGCGGGTAAGAAGCCAGGGGCGGCGGTCGGGCTGCAGCTGGCGCAGGGCCTCGTAGGCCGCCTGGTTCATTTGCAGTCCATACAGATTGTGACCGGTGCGGTGGTCCCCGCCCAGCCCATCGAGGTGGTGCTGGGCCTGACGCGGGAAGGTGCGGTCGCCCCAGGCGGCGAAGGTGCTGGGCTCATTCATGTCGTGCCAGAACCCGGCGACACCTTGTCCGAGCAGAAATGCATAGGCCTGGCCCCACCAGTGGCGCACATCCGGATGACTGAAATCAGGGAACGAGACCAGGCCGGGCCAGACAACGGCCTCAAGCCGCCGTCCGCCGGGCAGCCGTACAAAGGCGTCGCGTTCGACACCCTGCCGGTAGAAATCATAGTCAGGATCGACCTTGACCCCCGGATCGAGGATCAACACCAGACGGGCGTCATGATCGTTTTCCAGGCGCCTGGCCAGCCCGGACAAGTCCGGGAAGGCATGCTGATCGACCGTGAACACCCGGTAGCCGCGCATGTAGTCAATGTCGAGGTGCAGCGCCGCCAGCGGTAGATCGTGGTCGGCGAAGCCATTAAGGACCTCACGCACCTGGTCCTGTGTCAGGTAGCCCCAGCGCGATTGGTGATAGCCAAGCGACCAGCGAGGGGCCATGGCCGGTTGTCCGAGCAGCTGGGCGAGCCGCTTAAGGGTGTGACGGGGTTCGCCGGCGAAAAACAGGTAGCGCAGCTGACCGCCTTCGAAGGTCAGCTGGACCGAATCAGCCGCATCCAACTGCCCATCATGCGGGTTTTCATAGAAGAGCAGATAACTTCCCGAGGGATGGATCCCGTGGTAGATCGGCGCCGTCAGATAGAGTGGGTCATAGGTTCGGTCGTAGCTGCCGCCGGGCTCGCTGTTCCACAAGCGGTAGTTGCCGGGCCGCAAGTCGAACTGGCCGACGCGCTCACCAAGCCCATAGATCGACTCCTCGGGGCGCAAGATGGCTGATGATGACCAACGATCACCTTGGCGAGTTGGTGGTCGTTCCCGCCGCAGGACCGTACCGTCAGCTCGGGCAAAGGCAAGGGCGCCGGCCCCGTCGACCCAAACGGCAAGTTCGTCGCTGGCCAGCCGCCAGCCATCGTTGGTCTGGGTCAGTTCACATTCGACGGGCTCGGCCGGACCGCCGGCCTGGGCGATGGGCGGCGGTGGTTGGCCGGGCAGCCAACCGACCCGCACCACGTCACTCCGGATGAAGGTCAACCCGAGTTCGGCTCGCTCGAAGGTAAAGACAGCGCCCGCGGTGCCTGGCTCCGCCTGCACGAGCCGGCCGGGGTCGACCGGCGCCGGTTCGGCACGTCGTTGGTGGCGATGATCCAGCCGGTCACGCAGAACGGCGTACTTCAGGGCGAGCCAGGCGGAGCGCAGCCCGAGCCAGCGTAGGTTGCGAAAGGTTTCAAGCAAGCGCATGAGTGCCTCAATCATGGAATAGGCCGCGGCAAACCTTAAAAGATGGCCTCCAGGCTGCCATTTGCTGGCGGAAGCTGGAGGCCTTGAATATAATCCGAGACGCTCGCCTCAACCAGGACTGGTTTGCTTCGAAAGCGACGGCATGTCTTTCGTCCATCTGCATGTGCATTCTGAGTACTCCCTACTCGATGGCTTGAGCCACCTGCCCAAGCTGGTCGGGAGAGCCAAGGAACTCGGAATGCCGGCGCTGGCGCTGACCGACCACGGCACGATGTTCGGCGCCATTGAGTTCTACCGCGAGGCAATTGCCCAAGACGTCAAACCGATTATCGGGATGGAAGCCTACCTGGCGCGGCGATCGATGCAGGATCGCGATCCGCAGAAAGATGCCAGGTCCTACCATCTATTGCTGTTGGCCGAGAATGACACCGGCTACCGCAACCTGTTGCGCATCGCTTCGGCCGCGCAACTCGAAGGGTTCTACTATCGGCCCCGGATCGATCGGGACTTCCTGGCCGAGCACAATGAGGGACTGATCTGCACTACCGGGTGCCTATCGGCCGACGTGCCGCGCGCCCTGCAGCGCGGTGATGAGCAGGGCGCCACCGACCGCCTCGATTGGTACTACGACGTGTTCGGCCCCGACCGCTTCTTCTTCGAATTGCAGTCCCACGATATTCCGGAGCTCGACTTGGTCAATCGTAAGCTGCTGGAGTTGGGCAAGCGCTACCAGGCGCGTTATGTGGCCACCAACGATGTTCACTACGTCCTGCCGGGAGATGCTGATCTGCAGGACATTATGCTTTGCATTCAGACCGGCGCGCTGCGGTCGGACCCCGGACGGATGCGGATGGCCGACAGCAGCTTTTACCTACGACCGGCCGCCGAGATGGCCGAGCTGTTCGGGCACGTCGACGGGGCCCTGAGCAACACGCTGATGATCGCCGAACGCTGCCAGGTGGACCTGGGGTTCAAAGGCTACCGGCTGCCGGCCTTTGAGGTGCCGCCGGGCAAGACGGCCGACGGCTACCTGCGGGAGCTTTGTTTGGCCGGGCTGACGCGGCGTTATGGCCCGGCAGCCCAGGATCCCGAGATCCAGCAGCGGCTGGAAGACGAACTGCGAATCATCCACGAAATGGGCTTCGACACGTATTTCCTGATCGTGTGGGATCTGGTGCGCTATGCCCAGGAGCACGGCATCTGGTACAACGCCCGGGGCTCGGCCGCCGGGTCGATCGTCGCCTACGCGCTCAAGATCACGTTGGTCGATCCGATTGAACACGGCCTGATCTTCGAACGATTCCTGAATCCCTCCCGCGTTTCGATGCCCGACATCGACCTCGATTTTCAGGATGACCGGCGGCATGAGCTGCTCGAGTACACGGCGCGCAAGTATGGTCACGACAATGTCGCCCAGATCATCACCTTCGGCACACTTGGCGCCCGGGCGGCAATCCGCGATGTAGGCCGTGTGATGGATATCCCTCTGCCCGAGGTCGATCGGGTGGCCAAGCTGATCCCCAATATCCCGGGCAACCCGGTCCATATTGCGCAGGCACTGGAAACCGTTCCACCATTGAAGCAGGCTTACGACGAGACGCCCTACCTGCGGGAACTGATTGACACGGCCGCCAAGCTGGAGGGCACGGTGCGCAACGCCGGCACGCACGCGGCGGGGGTCATCATCACCGACAGGCCCTTGATCGAATACATCCCGCTGCACCGGCCGACCAAGGGCGGTCAGGAGGGCACACCGGTCGGGGCCATCACCCAGTTCGAAATGCAGATTTTGGACTCATTGGGGCTGCTCAAGATTGACTTCTTGGGCCTGTCGACTCTAACGGTGATGGCGCGCGCCTGTGAGCTGATCGGCCGCCGCCACGGCGTCGATCTCGACATCCAGTCGATTCCAGTGGATGACCCGGCGACCTTCGAGCTGTTAGGCCGCGGTGATGTACTGGGCGTCTTCCAGGTGGAAGGGGCTGGCATGCGCCGCTATCTGGTGGACATGAAGCCCAAGGAGTTGGCGAACGTCATCGCCATGGTGGCGTTGTATCGGCCGGGGCCGCTTGAGTTTATTCCGACCTACATCCGGCGCATGCATGGTCAGGAGCAGGTTAGCTATCGTCACGAGGCGTTGGCGCCGATCTTCGAAGAGACCTATGGCATTCCGGTCTACCAGGAACAAATCATGTTCGCCGCCATGCGCCTGGCAGGGTACACGGCGGCCGAGGCCGATGGGCTGCGTAAGGCTATCGCCAAGAAGAAGGCCAAGGAGCTCAAGAAGCACCGCAAGATGTTCATCGAAGGGGCGGTCGAGCGAGGGATCGATCGGACCACGGCGGCTGATATTTTCGATGACTGGGAGAACTTCGCCCGCTACGGCTTCAACAAGGCGCACGCGGCCGACTACGGCGTCATCGCCGTGCAGACCGCCTACTTGAAGGCCCATTATCCGGTCGAGTACATGACTGCTTTGATGTCGGTCTTTCGCGGCGACACGGGCAAAGTGGCGCTGTACATCGCTGATTGCCGGCGGATGGGCATCGACGTCGAGCCGCCGGAGGTCAACGCCAGCGGCAGCGATTTTGAGGTTGAAGACCGGGCGGATGGAACGGCCGCCATCCGTTACGGCCTGGCGGCGATCAAAAACGTCGGCGAAGGGGCCGTGGAATGCATCTTGCAGGTGCGGGCCGCCAGCGGGCCCTTTGAGACGATTCGCCAGTTTGCCAGCCGTGTCGATTTGCGCCAGGTCGGCAAGCGGGCAATGGAAAGCCTGATTCGAGTCGGGGCGTTTGACTCTCTGGGCAAGCGGGTGGCGTTGCTGGAGTCGATGGACCGCATCATGAGCTATTCGGCCTCGCTGTTTCGTGCCCGTGAGGTCGGTCAGTTATCCATGTTTGGCGAAGCGACCGGGGTCCAGGAGCGGTTGAACCTGCCGCCCGCCAGTTACGATATCCCTCGCCGACAGCAATTGGCCTGGGAGAAGGAACTGCTCGGGCTGTATGTTTCCGACCACCCACTGAATCCGCATATGGACCGGTTAACGGAGGTCGTGTCGCACTTCAGCGCCGAGATCGACGAGCCGCTCGACGGCCAGTCGGTCACGGTGGCTGGGCTGGTGACCCATATCCGGCCCTATCAGACGCGCAGCGGCAAGCCGATGGGTTTCGTCACGCTGGAGGATTTGCAGGGGAGCCTCGAGCTGGTCGTCTTCAGCCGCGGTTGGATGGACATCGTCGGCTGGCTCAAGCCGGATATGGTGGTGGTGGTCAATGGCCGGGTCGATGCCGGCCGTGGCGACCCAAAGATTCTGGTGGACGAGATGCACGAGGAGACCAGCCTGCGGCCCTCCAGCGGCGGGTCGTCTGGTACTGCCAGGGACTTGCCGCCGCTGGACCCGGAGAGGGGCAACCCCGCACCGCCCGAGCCGGCCACCGGCGCCAACCTGCCAGCCGACGCTGAGCCGACCAAGCCTGGCGCCACCCACGATGGTTCGACCGAGGCTGGTTCATCCGATGAGGGGCCGCCAAACCCATCAAGTAATGGCGGCGAGCCGACGGATGGACGGAATAACCAGCCCGACCCGCCTGGCCGCCATCCCGGCACGGCGCTCGATGGCAGCGAGCAGCGGCTCACGATCGAGCTACATTCAACGGGAGACAAGCAGCGGGACGCGCTGCGCCTGCGGCGTGTCCACGGGCTGCTGACTTCGTATCCCGGCCATGACCGATTCACCTTCCATATCTTCGAGTCCTCCCGTCAATATCGCCTTGAGTTCCCCAACTCAACTACCGGCTACTGCTCGGAGTTGGTCGCCCAATTGCAGCGCCTCTTGGGAGACAATGCGGTCCGGGCCGGACCAGCCATGATGGATTGATGATGAAAAAGCTTGGTGTACTGACTTCCGGCGGCGATGCCCCCGGGATGAACCCGTGCGTTCGGGCGGTCGTCCGAACGGCGACCTCCAAGGGTGTCGAGGTGGTCGGCATCCGCGAAGGCTTCGACGGGTTGCTGCGCGGCGAGATGTCGCCGCTGGCGGCCCGCGATGTGGGCGGAATTATTGGCCAGGGTGGAACGGTGCTACAGACGGCACGCTCGGCCGAGTTCTACGAACGCAAGGGCCGCCTCAAGGGTCTGCGCCAGCTGAATGAGGCCGGTATCGAAGGCCTGGTTGTGATTGGCGGGGATGGCTCGATGCGTGGTGCGAACGAGTTGGACAAGCTGGGGTTCCCCGTGGTAGGCGTGCCGGCTTCGATCGACAATGACCTGTGGGGCACCAACATGTCGCTCGGGGTCGACACCGCCCTCAACACCATCATGGAAGCGGTCGACAAACTGCGCGACACGGCCTCGTCGCACCAGCGGGCTTTCTTGGTGGAGACGATGGGCCGCAACTGCGGCTACCTGGCATTGATGGCCGGCATCATCTGCGGCGCCGAAGTCATCTTGATCCCCGAACAGGAGACTGCCCTGGAGGAGGTGGGCAAGGCGGTCGAGTCGGCCTACGCCCGCGGCAAGACTCACTGCATCATCCTGTCGGCGGAGGGCTCGGCGCACGACACTCACGATGTGGCTGCCTACCTCGATGAGATGGAAGTCGGCTTTCGAACGCGGGTCACGATCCTGGGCCATGTTCAGCGCGGCGGCAGTCCGTCGGGTTTCGACCGGTTGCTGGCAACCCGCATGGGTGTGTGCGCGGTCGAAGCCCTCGTCGACGGCGAGCACGGCGTGATGGTCGGGCTGGATGGACGCAGCATGTCGACGACACCGCTTGAGGAAGTGATCGGCAGCAAGCGGGAGGCCAGTCTCGAATACTTCGAGATGGCCCGCATGTTGGCCCGCTAGCGTCCATGCCGGCCGGGGAGGAACCATGAAAGTCGCCATCCTGACGGGCGGCGGAGATGTGCCAGGGCTTAACGCCTCGATCAAAGCGTTCGTCAACCGGGTAACCAGCGCCGGCCATGAGGTGGTGGGTCTGCGGCGCGGCTGGGCGCCACTGGTTGATATCCAGCCGGATGATCCGCAATCGGTCGCTCGCCAAACGGTCAGACTGGATCCCAAAGCGGTGCGCACCATCGACCGCAGCGGGGGTACGTTCCTGCACACATCACGCACCAATCCTTCGCGCGTGCGTGCCGACGATGTGCCCGATTTCTTGCGCGACCAGTACGGGGCCGAGGGCAACCAGGACCTGACGCTGCATGCGCTGGAGGTGCTCGAGTCGCTGGGCATTGAAGCCATCGTGCCCATCGGCGGCGACGACACCCTGTCGTATGCGGTCCGGCTGCACCAGGAGGGCTTCCCGGTCGTTGGCATTCCGAAAACGATGGACAACGATGTGCATGGCACCGACTACTGCATCGGTTTCTCGACGGCCGTCACGCGCAGTGTCGATTTCATTCACAACTTGCGCACCAGCGCCGGATCCCACGAGCGGATTGCCGTGATTGAGCTGTTTGGTCGCTACAGTGGGGAAACCTCGCTGATCGCTGCCTATCTGGCCGGGGTCGATCGAGCCATCATTTCCGAAGTGCCTTTCGATCCGGAGAAGCTGTCCCGCCTGCTTTTGGAGGACAAGCGCGCCAATCCGTCGAACTACGCCATGGTAACCATCTCCGAGGGAGCTCAGGTGATCGGTGGGCAGGTGGTTATGCGGGGCAAGGAAGACGCCTACGGCCACAAGAAGCTGGGCGGCATCGGCGCCATCACCGGGGATCTGATCAAGGAGTACACCCGGTCCAATATCCTGTACCAGCAGCTTGGCTATCTGATGCGGTCCGGCAGCCCGGATTCCCTCGATTTGATGGTCGCCATCAACTATGCGGTCATGGCGGCCGACTTGATCCTCGACGGTCAGTTCGGCCGGATGGTCGCCTTGCGTGATGGGATTTACACCAACGTGCCGTTGGAGGTCACCGGCCAGGGGGTCAAGCGAGTCGATGTCGAGGCGTTATACGATGCCGACCGCTACCAGCCGACGGTGTGGGACGTCGCCAGCAAACCTATGTTCCTGTACTAGTACCGCCGGACTATCCGTGGCCCCAAGCTTGCAACGAGCCTTCCGGAAGGAAGGCTCGGTTCATGTCAAACAACCAAGTGCTCGAGCAGTGGGTCGAGTGCAGCCAGATGGCCGACCGCATGGCGGCCAACATTGCCCGCCTGCAGGAGCCTTATCGCCAAAACACGATCCACTGGTTGGAACGTTGTGCCGATCGCAGGCTCAAGGATCTGTCTGCCGACCTGGCCGACTTCTTGGGGGAGCTTCATCCGTCGATGCGTGGAGTCTATGTCGACAATCTGCAGATGGTGCTGGAAGACGCGCTGCATCACTTTGGCCAGGCGGCCAGCTAGCGACCGCGGGCTAATCCAACAAAGGAGCGGGGCGCAGTTGGCTGCGCCCCGCATTGCGTTCCGCCGGTCGAAGGAGGCACTTTCGGCTGGCTAGGCGCCCGCCAGTTCGAAACCGGTCGCCTGTGCGCCCTTGTACGCCTGTCCAACCAGATGACCCAGGACGGCTGTCCCGTAGGCAATGGCCGGGAACACGCCGATGATGCAAATCAACAATCCGATCGATTGCAGGATCGGAAACAGGAAGATCCACACCAGCGCCGTAATGACGAACCCGCCCACATTGGCTCGCAGGATCTTGAAGGCGTTGAGCGGATTGATCGCCTGGCCGAAGTTGCCGGTGTGCGCCAGGTGCCCGATGGCGGCAGGTTGTATCAGCGCCAAAAGGATTGCGTAGGGAACCGAGACACAGCTGACAAGGATCGAAAGCAGGGACGAGGCGGTGGCGTCATCCGTCTGACCGGTGAGCAGTGCGCCAACAAGGCCTACGCAGGCACTGATCAGGATGATGGGCAATGCCCAAACGAAGCCAATGCCGACGATCTTGAGCCCGTCCATGAACAACTGGCCAAAGTCCTCCCACTCGGGCAGCACTGGTTGTGTGCCTTCGCTTACGCGGCGGCTGATAGCAACGGCGTAGCCGACCAGCGGGATCAGTGCTAGGCCGAGGGTTAGTACCCCAGCCAGGGCAACGACCGAGGCAATGCCGAGTTTCTTGACCCAATCTGGATCAGCCGTAACAAAGCTGAATGCGGCGCCGAAATCCATTCCAATCTCCTCCTCAGTTGAACATCGAATATGCGTTGGCTTATGTCGTCAATGCTGGTTGGCGTGGGTGCGGCCCCGCGTGGCCGACAGCGGCCAGCACCCGAAGCTTACATCGTTCGCGGGCGGGACGCAACTGGGTGCCTCAAGGCACGCAGATCGGCGGCGGCGTCCCGCTGTAGGTTGGCGAAATGCTGCTGCTGGTGGCGACGAAGGCAGTCCCATTCCAGGTGTGGGTCTGGGCCTGGCGGTTGCAGGGGCAGCAGTTGGGCTCGCCAAACAGGTAGACCGATTCCTCGAAGTAAAGGGCTTCGGGTTGCTTCTCCCAACTGCCATGGGCACCGTCCTGCTGATAGACCTCGATCACGGCGCCCCCGGTCCACTGATAAGCGGTCAGCTCCAGGATGGCACCCGATCCCGAATACACCAGCGGCACGACGATGAGCTGCGGGCAGTCGCCGAACGAATACAAGCCTGCCCCGGGTTGGATCTGGCGGATCATCGGATCGCCACCGGCAAAGCTCCACAGCTCGACCCAGCTGGCCCCGTTCCAGCTGTCCAGGTAGACCGTCTTGCCGGCAGCGCCGCCATCGACCAGGCGGAAGCGCTGGTAGGTGTCGTCGCAGTTCAGGCTGACCCCGCCCGCAGGTGGGGCCGGCGTGGCCGAAGGCGGTGTTGTCTCCGTCGGCAGCGGGGTGGCGCTGGGCACCGGCTCGGTGGGGCCCAACTCGATTGTCGGCGTGGCGCTGGCTTCGCCAGCAACCGCAGTCAAGGTTTGGGCGACAGTCGTCGCCAGGGTGGTGTCCCCGCCAAGGTCGACGCCTACGCTGCAGGCCAGCCCGAGCACCAACAGCGACGTCAAAACGAATAGTGGACGTGGAAGACGGTGATTGGTCATTCCGGTGGGCAGGCGGCCTAGGGCACCGTTTGCGTGCAGTTGGGCACCGGTTCGACGACCGAGCCTACCTGCTGGAACGCGGCGCCGTCCCATTCATGCTCCAGGGTCAACCACGAGCATGGCCCCAGCGGGCCATCGAAGACGTTGCCCAGCGTTGTGGCCTCCTTGAAGGTCACGACGTCAGCGGTCTTGCTCCACTCGCCGTAATAGCCCTCATTGAAGTAGACCTCGGTCATGGTGGCGCCGTTCCAGCGGTAGACGCCCAACTCCATCCACAACTGTGGGTTGGAGTGTCGGAACGGTACGATCACCATCCGGCCGCATGCGCCGAAGGGGTAATGGCCGGCATCGTCGGTCAGTTGCTTGAGCATGGGGTCACCGCTAGCCAAATTCCACACATTGACCCAGGCGCCCCCGTTCCAATTGTCGACGGCCACCGTCTTGCCCGCAGCGCCCTGGTCGACGAAACGAACACGCTGATAGGTTCCGTCACAATTGAGGCTGATGCCGCCCTGGGGCGGGACCGCGGTCGCAGTGGGCTGGGCCTGAAGCCCCATGCCGCCGACCTCGGTGGGTACGGTGCCGGGCTCAGCCACCCAATCGCAAATATCGATGTCGTTAACCTGGCCGCCGGCGGTCACCTGGATTTCGAGCAGCGTGTGATCGGTGCAGGCAACCGTGAGACCGCAGGGAACCGCAGCCGAATAGGAGCCGGCCAGCGTGGTTCCTTTGCGGTAAGCGTAGGCGACGTAGGTGCCCGGATCTAATTCAACGCTGTACGGCTGCACCCCGTCATCATGATCGAAGCTCGACAGGGCCTGGCTGTTGACCTCCAGGAAGTAGAGCGTCATTGGCGGAATGAACTCCGACGGGTAGCAGACAATGCCGCTGACCAAGCCCTTGCCGGCTGTTAGATCCAGCGGTTCCGTCGGCTGGGCGATGGTTACCGTCGTGGGGGAAGCCTCGGGCGTTGGACTGACTGCGGGGGTTGGCGTCGCGGTTGGTTCGGCCGCCGGCAAATTGCAGGCGGCCAGCAGCCAGGTGGTGATGAGCACTAGCGAAAACAACCGTGGCTTGATCATGGATACCTCCATCCTGCCCTTACAACGCAGGTGGCTGCCGAAATGTGACGCTGCGGGTCGAGTCCATGCTCAGAGCCAGGCTGGCTCCTGGTAGGTGCCAAAGACTTCCTTCATCACACGGGTGATTTCACCCAGCGTAGCATAGTGGCGCACGGAGTTCAGCAGGGCGGGCATCACGTTGTCCGAGCCCTGACAGGCCAGGCGCAGTTCGTCGAGGGCGTGGCCGGCAGCGGCGCTGTCCCGCTCGGCGCGCAAGTTCTGCAGGCGCTGGATTTGACGCTGCCTTCCCTGTGGATCCATCTCCAGCATCGGGATCTTGTAGGGTTCGTCTTCCTGGTAGGCATTGACCCCAACGATGTAGCGGTCGTCCTGGTCGATTTCGCGCTGGTAGCGGTAGGCGGCTTCCTGGATTTCCCGCTGGAAAAAGCCAGCCTCAATCGCCGGCAACACGCCGCCCAGATCGCTGATCTCGTCGAAATACTGACGGGCCAGTTGTTCCATGCGGTCCGTCAATGCCTCGAGGAAGAACGATCCGCCCAACGGATCGACTGTGTTGACGACGCCGGATTCCTCCGACAGGATTTGCTGGGTTCGCAGTGCGATCTTGACGGCGTGTTCAGAGGGCAGGGCCAGCGCCTCGTCCATCGAATTGGTGTGCAGCGATTGTGTACCGCCGAGCACGGCGGCCAACGCCTGGACCGCCACTCGGACAATGTTGTTCTCCGGTTGTTGGGCGGTCAGGCTGACGCCGGCCGTTTGGGCGTGAAACCGCAGCAACCAGGCCTGCGGCTGGCTGGCACCGTATGTCTCTCTCATTTCGCGGGCCCAAATCCGGCGGGCGGCCCGGTACTTGGCGATCTCTTCAAAGAAATCGTTGTGGGCGTTGAAGAAGAATGACAGCCGCGGGGCAAACTGATCGATGTCCAGGCCGCGCTCCAGTCCCCAGCGCACGTATTCCAGGCCATCGGCCAGGGTGAAGGCCAACTCTTGGGCTGCCGTCGAGCCGGCTTCCCGAATGTGATAGCCGGAGATCGATATCGGGTTCCACTGGGGCAGCTGGTCGGCCCCGAATTCAATGGTGTCCGTCACCAGGCGCATGGACGGCTCGGGCGGGAAGATGAACTCCTTCTGGGCGATGTATTCCTTGAGGATGTCGTTTTGGATCGTGCCCCGCAGTTGGTCGGGAGCAATGCCCTGTTTTTCGGCGGCGACAATGTACATCGCCCAGATGGCCGCAGCCGGGGCGTTGATCGTCATGCTGGTTGAGACCTTGTCCAATGGGATTTGGCCGAACAGGATCTCCATGTCCTTGAGCGAGGCGACGGCCACGCCGCACTTGCCAAACTCACCCAGTGCTTCGGGGTCATCGGAGTCATAACCCATCAAGGTGGGCAGGTCGAAGGCGACCGACAGACCTGTTTGTCCCTTGTCCAATAAGTACTTGAAACGCAGGTTGGTCTCTTCGGCCGTCCCAAAACCGGCGAACATGCGTTGGGTCCAGCCGCGGGCGCGGTACATCGTTGGGTGTATACCGCGTGTGTACGGGTACTCGCCGGGCAGCCCCAAGTCATCGAGGTAGTCGAGCTCGGCGACGTCGAGCGGCGTATACAGCCGGTCTATGGGTTCGGACGAGGTGGTGACGAACGCGGAGCGGGCTTCAGGACGCTTGGCAAGTGACTGGTGGAGGCTGGTTTCCTCCCACCTTTCATGCGCCTGGCGCAGCGCCTCCAGCCGGTCCTTGTCGTACATGCGCTCCTCCGAATATGGGCATAAGGGGGTCGCCGGCGATTATAGCATGCGGGCTTACAGGCTCCTTGCAGATGCCCCACAAGCTCCTTCGGGCGTGGCAAGATGAGGCTGCAATCGAGCCTCGTTAGAGGCAAACCAGGAGGACCAGAAACCGATGAAGAAGCCCAAGAATCTGCTCCCGATCAGCCTGATAGGACTGGCCTGGCCATTGTTTGGCTTGGGCTACCAGGCGATTGTCATTCGCTATCTACCGGATGGTTGGGGGCTGCTGGCCGAAGTGCTGGGCTTGTTCCTGGCGGGGGCTATCAGCGGGGCGCTGCTGCTGACGGCCCTCGACAACATGGCCCACTCGACCGGACGCGTATTGGTCTTGCTCGGCTACTTCTTGTTCGCACCCTTGGGCATGATGGCCGGGCTGATTGCACCGGCGCCGTTTGAGCCGATCGGTTCGGAGTCCTGGTTGACCTTTTTCATCGTGGCACCCATCTTGATAACCTTGGTTGCCAGCTTGTCCGTGTCTGTGGGACTGGGCTTCACAGGCGGATTGGCGATTGCAGCCCGTCGGTTGAACAGGGGGCGTTGACCCATATTGGAGCCTGACGGAGAG
>DASWJQ010000084.1:0-24033 GCA_036397095.1 Anaerolineales bacterium | reverse complement strand
CGCCATGTTCGACTTAGACATATTTCTGGCAGGCGGCATGTTGGTACTGCTCACGATGACCGCCTCATGGTTGCTCAGCCTGCGATTGCGGGACGCCAGCATCGTCGACATAAATTGGGGATTGGGTTTTGTGCTGCTGGCCTGGTTCTACGCCGCCAGCACCCCCGGTAGTGATCCCTTGCGGCAAGCTCTGTTGGTGACCACGGTCAGCTTGTGGGGATTGCGTCTCAGCCTACATATTGGGCGGCGCAATTGGGGCAAAGGGGAAGACTACCGCTACCAGGCGTGGCGCCAGCAGCATGGGGCAAGCTGGTGGTGGCGCTCCTATTTGCATGTGTTTCTGCTCCAGGGCTTGCTGATGTGGATTATCAGCTTGCCGCTGTTGGGTGCACTGGGGGGCGGCCCAACGGCACCCACCCTGTTGGATGGCTTGGGCCTGGCCATTTGGGCCGTTGGCTTCCTTTTTGAAGCCGTCGGTGATGCCCAACTTTCTCGTTTTCGGGCCGATCCGGCCAACCGCGGCCGCCTGCTGACGGATGGAGTCTGGCGTTACAGCCGCCACCCGAACTACTTCGGCGATGCAGCCCAATGGTGGGGCCTTGGCCTGATGGCTTGGGCGGCCGGTGCCTGGTGGACCCTGCTCAGTCCGGTGTTGATGACGTTCCTGCTGCTCAGGGTATCGGGTGTGGCACTGCTCGAGCGCGGGCTGACGAAGAGCAAGCCCGGTTATGAGGACTACGTCCGGCGAACGAGCGCTTTCATCCCTTGGCCGCCGAAAGGCGAAGGCCGATAGTGCCAGGCTGAGGTCGCGGGAATGGCGCCTAGCGCCAAGCACCAAACAATTAGCATCTAGCTACTAGCTACGAGCTACTAGCGGCAAACCCCGAGCCAAGCTCTGCGAGCTAGAGATCTTTGATAACTGCTCGTAGCCAGTAGCTCTCCTTGAACTTTGTGCGCCTTAAGTCCCCTTCGTGGCCTTGGCGTTCTCGTGGTTTTCCCCCCGCCCATACTGCCGCCAGATCCAATACAGACCACCACCAAAGGCGACGGCGGCAAAGCCAAACCACTGGATGGCATAGCCCAGGTGGGATCCTTCGCTTAAGTCGATCTCGGGTTGTGGGATCGGGGCCGGCTCGGTTTCGCCGGCTGGCGCCTCGAGCGCCAGGTAGACCGCAAGCAGCGGTGTGCCCAGATCAGTCTCTAGGTCTGGGATCGCGATCGTCCGGCGCTCCTCCGGCTGGCGATCCGTGCCGCTGTCCGAGACGGCGAGAAACGAGGGGCTGGGAACCGAGGGCTTGGTCACGCCCTGCACCTCGACCAGGCCGTCGACCTGGAATTGCGCCAGCAGGTCGCGTTGTTGGTAGGGAATCCAGCCGCGGTCAACAATGACGGTCAGCGAGCGATCCGCCAGGTGCAGCGGTGCAACCAGGTGGTAGCCGGGCTGGTCATGGTAGGAGCGGGCCGACAAAAGGAACTGGCCGCCGCTGTCAAAGGTCCCACGGGCGACGGCCCGGCGGTAAGGGTCAACCACGCCACCGGCCGCCGCATTTAGGTCCAGCGCCGGCAGCGCCAGTCCGGCCTCGATCTGGGCGTTGCGCTGCCGTCGTTCTTCGAGCCGTGACAGCTGCCAGATCCCAAGCCGGACGCAGGCGGCTCCCAGGACAAAAGCCAACGCCAGGAAGGCCCACGCGCGCGGCCTCATGGGGCGTCAACCACCAAGGCGCGAAGGGCACGAAGAGGGAAAATGGGGGCACGAAGAGAGGAAGAAGCGCCAAGCACTGAGCACCAAGCAAAGGGCATGGGAATTCGATCGACGGCCAATGCAATTGGACGCGTCCTTTGAGACGGCGCGTGACACGATGCGAGATCGAAGCTCACTTGCAGCCTCTCTGCTAGCCTGCTGCTTTGAGCCCGGCGCACGGCGCGACCCACTTTGTGCACCTATCTCATTCCTTTGTGCCCTGCTGGTTCTCCACTTCGGCCAAGCGGGCGCGGGCCAGCTCGAGGTACTCGGGGACCGTGTCGTAGCCGACGTACACGCGGCCAGTGCGGGCGGCGGCCAGGCAGGTCGTGCCGGAACCGCAGAATGGGTCGAGCACGACGTCGCCCGCCAGGCTGTAGAGTTCGATCAGACGACGAGGCAATTCCTCGGGGAAGGGCGCCGGATGGCCAACTTTGCGGGCGGAAACGGAAGGGAAGGTCCACACGCTCTTGGTCCATTCGAGGAAGTCATCGCGGCCGATCGTGCTTGGCGCCTCGGCCCGGCCGCGAGAATAGCGTTGCTTGCTAAAAACCAAAATGTACTCGTGTACGTCGCGCAGCACAGGATTGACAGCCGATTGCCACGTCCCCCAAGCTGTTGATGAGCCGGCGCTGCTTGCCTTGTCCCAGATGATTTCGCCTCGCATCAGGAAGCCGATATCCATCATGATGTGAGAGAGGAAGGCATTCAGGGGCAGGTACGGCTTGCGGCCAAGGTTGGCCACATTGATGCAAGCCCGGCCGCCCGTGGCCAGCACGCGGTGGGTCTCCGCAAAGACCCGGCGCAGCAGGTCCAGATACTCGCCGAGAGTCAAATCCTCGTCGTATTCCTTCTGGGCGTTGTAGGGCGGTGACGTAATCATCAAGTGGACGCTGCCATCCGGCAGCTCGCTCATGTCCTCCGACGACTTGCACAGCAGTTGATTGTGCAGAGCCGAGGGAAGCTGGGCTCCGATTGGGTTGTCGAGCTCCGGCTCGGGTTGCCCCTCGTACAGGCGGCTGTCATAGAAGCGGGAGGCGTCGTGGCTGATGCGGCCGCGGGAGCCGAAGGCGCTGGTTTCCGTGCCGCGCCGTTTCGAGTTGCCGCCCTTGCCGGCCATCGGCTAGCGCTTATCCCTGGGCAGGTAGCCTAGGCGGCGCAAGGCGGCCTCATCGTTGCGCCAGCCTGGTTCGACCTTGACCCGCAGTTCGAGAAAAACCTTGCGGCCCGACATGGCCTCAATCCGCTGGCGGGCGGCCGTGCCCAAGCTGCGGATCATGCTGCCGCCTTTGCCGATTAGGATGCCCTTCTGCGACTCGCGTTCGACGTATAGTGTCGCCTGGATATAAGCGCCGGTTTCGCCGCGTTCCTTGTACTCGTCGATGCGCACGGCAACGCTGTGCGGCACCTCGTCCTGCAGCAGGTCCAGGGCAGCCGCCCGGATCAGGTCGGCGGCCAGCTCGCGCTCGTAGCGGTCGGTGACTTCGGCCTCCGGATACCAGCGCGGCCCCTCCGGCAGCAGGGCGACCAGGGTGGTCAGCAGTTCCTCAAGCCCATCGCCGCGGGTCGCCGACAGGACCAGCCGCTGGGCTGCCTCCGGCAGCAACCCGGCGAATAGCTGGCGCCGCTTGTCCACCTGGTTAACCGGCACCAGATCAACCTTGTTCAAGCCCACGATCAGACTTGGCATTGATGCCAGCTGCGCCAGCCGATCGGCGACGCGTTGATCGTCATCGGTCGGCGGTTGGCTCATGTCAAACAGCGCCAATACCGCGTCGGCCTGGCGGATCGGACGGGCTGTGCCCTGGTCGAGGATCTCGCCCAGCTTGTGCTGGGGCTGGTGGATGCCCGGTGTGTCAGCCAGAATGATTTGCGCCGAAGGAAGCGTTAGGATGGCCGCCTGCTCGAATTGCGTGGTCTGTGGCCGGGGTGAAACGGCTGCGATCGGTTGGCCCAGGAGTGCATTGACCAACGTTGACTTGCCGACATTGGGCCGGCCGGCAACGGCGACAAAGCCCGAGCGGTGGCCAGGCGGCAGGTCGGGAGGCTGAGACATGGCCCTATTGTCAAGGTCGGGCGCGCGCCTGTCAAGAACGATGACCAGACTATAATGGCTGGCAGCTAACCACGGCTTGCATGCCGGCACCCAGGAGGAGCAGCCGCGTGAGCATATTCAAACGCCGCGACAAGAATCGTTTCATCGAACTGCTCATCCGGCAGTCGGAGTTTGCCGTTGAGGGGTTGGATGCCTTGCGCAAGTATGTCAATCAGCCGGACGCCGGGCTGGCGCACGAGGTCAACCGGATGGAGAAAGAAGCCGACGAAGTGCGGCGGGTCCTGATTGACGAACTCAACCAGACATTCGTCACCCCCATCGACCGCGAAGACATTTTTGCCCTGTCGCGGGCAGTCGACGACGTGCTTGACTACGCCGACAGCACGATTGAAGAGATGGCCTTGCTCGAGATACGTCCCAACGCCTACATCACGCGCATGGTGTCCCTGCTGCACGACGCGGCCTATGAGATTCACCAGGGCGTGCTCCAGCTCGAAGAGCACCCTAACGTGGCCGTCGATCACGCCGTGCGGGCCAAGGCGCTTGAGAATCGGATGGAGACCGTCTATCGCGAGGCGCTGGCCGAATTGTTTCGTACGGCCAAGGATGTAGACGATATCGTCAACATGCTCAAGCTGCGGGAGGTCTACCGGCATCTGTCGAACGCCGCCGACCGCGGCGACGAAGCCGCCAATGTAATCGGCGATATTGTGGTCAAGAAGATGTAGTGCGATAACCACGAAGGCGCCAAGAATACAAAGGTTCAGATAAGGGAACACAAAGAATGAGAGCGCCAGGCACCGGGCGCCAAGCAACTTGCAGCTAGCTACTAGCAAAGACATTGGCTCCGTAAGGAGCTAGCTGCCCGAAGCTAGTTGCTCGTAGCTCCCTCCGCTTTGTGCCCCCTCAGGCCCCCTTTGTGCCCTTAGCGACTTTGTGGTTAACCCGCTGTCCGCTCCTGCTTCGCCTGCTGCTCGGCCAGCCGGGCAAGCTTCTTGCCGACCTCGCGCCATTGGATCTTGGAGATGCCCAGCCTCTGGCGGATCTTGTCCTTGTCCAGCCCGGCGCGGTAGTCGGTCAGGGCCGACGTCCAGCGGCACATATCAAAGGATAGGTGCTTGTTCAGGCCGGCCGCTTCGCCGATCTCTTCTAGCAGGTACTCGAGCCGGCGCGGCGACCAGGGGAACAGCTCAGCCTCCGGTTCGTACTGCGCCGCATATCGATGGAAGACCTCCACCCAGGCCTCGCTCAACCTTAGTTTGCGCTCCTTGTAGCGCTTACGCACGTCGCCGTAGCGAACAAACAGGGTGGGACCGTCGGCGTGATCGACATCGACATGATTGAGGTGAACTTTGAGGCATTCCCCCTTCTTGATCCCGGTTTCCAGCAGCAGCCGAACCAGCGCCAGCGGCCGGGCATCGGGTTCGTCCGCTTGCTGATAGCGCTCGGCTGCTTCAAGGACCGCCCGGCGCTCGTCGGGGGTCAGCACGGTCGGCAGCGGACTGATGACGGTCTGCTGCGGCACGGCTTCGGCGGGATCCTCGGTGAGCACGCCGGCGTCGTTCAGCCAGCGGAAGAAGGCCTTGATCGACGTCACCCGGCGTGCGTAGGTTTTGGGGCTGCACGGCGCCTTGCGTTGGTTGACCATCCAGTCAAGAAAGTTCTTTAGATCGTGGGTACCGATGGCGTTGATCGCCATGCCGCTGCCCAGGTAGCGGCCGAGGATACGCAGGTCCCCGCTGAAGGCCTTGACCGTATTGATCGATTTGCCTTCGTCATCCAGCACTTCGCCCCAGGCGCGCACGGCGGCGCTCAGGCTGGTGGAGGGGCCCAATGGACGCGGGCCCTCGCCGGCCGGCGGCGTTGGCTCTTCCCGGCGCGAAGAGGAGAAAAGGGGCAGATCTTCTAGTCGCTCGGTCATTGCGATTTCCTGCGCATAGTCATACAAGGCCCATGCTAGGCGCATCGGCCGCAAATGTCAATCGCGATTACTGATTGCGGGTTGGATCGAAGCAGGGATCGAAATTGTCGCCCACGATCAGGCGGAAAGCGGCCTGACCGTCGCTGGTTCCATTCTCGACAGCCGAGGCCGGCAGGCCCAGCGCCGACAGCAGGTTGGTGCGCTGGCTTGGGTCGGCCAGTCCGTAGTCGATTACCCGGGTCAGCGAGCCGGCCGCGCCAGTGCGCAGCAGGCGGGTCTCGAAACCGGCGTAGGTCAAGCGTTCCGCCGCCAGCGTGGCCAAGTCGTCGCGGGAAGAGCCATTGACCACCTCGACCAGCAGGCTGGGTTCGGGCACCAGCGGGTCGGCGGATTCGAAATCGAGCGTTTCTTGCAGCAGATGGGCGATTGCCTCCGGCTTGGGCAACAGCACTGCGCCGCCGGTGGGCGTGCGCCAGCTGGTGACCTGGTCGCGGCCGATGAAGCGGCTGCGCACCCGGGAGGGGTCGATGCGCACGGCCAGCGGCGCCAGCCGCACCAGGTCGGCCAGGCTCAAATCGGTGCTGATCGACTGGATCAACTCGTTGTACAAACTGGGGATCTGGGGAATCAGATCGAGCCGCAGCGCCTGACGGTGCAGGGCACGCAGCACCTCCTGTTGGCGGCGGGCCCGGTCGAAGTCCGACGAACGGGCCCGCGACCGGGCGTACCACAGGGCGTAGTCGCCATCCATGTGCACAACGCCGGATGGCACGGTGAACAGCTCCCAGTTGTCCTCGACTTCCGGATTGAGGCTGGGATGCTCGAGTCGCCAATCGGTGTAGGAGCAGGCGACGTTTACATCGACGCCGTCAACCTGGTCAACAATCGCTTGAAAACCGCTCATTTCGACTTGGGCATAGTAATGGATGGGGATGCCCAGGTTGTAGAGCAGGGTGTCGGCCAGCATCGCCCGGCCGCCGCCCGGGTAGCCGAATTCCTCACCCAACGTCAGCGCGGCGTTGACCCGCTGCATGTTGAACCCGGGCAGGTAGACGTACAGATCCCGAGGGATCGAGATCATGGCGGCGGCGTGGGCCGATGGCTGGAGCGAAACGACAATGATGGTGTCGGTGCGGAAAGAGCGCCCGCTGCGCCGATCCGAGCCAAGCAGCAGCACGTTGATCGCATCCGGCGGGAAGTACTGCGGCGTAGTCGGTGGTGGGATCGGTGTCGGCGGATCGTAGCGCGGGCCGTAGCTGAACGGTGGCGGGAACGTGCGCGGGATCAGCTGGTTGGCCCCGGCCGGCGGGCCAATGGTGGCGGTGGGCAGCGGCGTGAAACCAACCGGCGGTGTGCCGGCTGCGGACTGGGAGCCAGCTTTGGGCGGCAGTGCGTTGGTCTGGTAGCTGGGCGCCGGCAGGCAGGCCGTCAGGCAAATGGCGATGGCTAGTGCGGCCAGCCAGCCTCGTCTCATGAACCCATGGATGCGTGAATCATGGCCTCAATCATAGGACGGTCGGGCAATAGTACGGCTGCGCCGCTGATGGGCACGCGCCAGGAGGTTGCCATGCTGGGGTCGACGGTCAACCGCTGAATGTCCTCGCTCGAAGACGACAGGTGGACTGCCAACGGCAGCAACTGCAAGGCCTGGTCGAGCCCCATGTCGGTATCGACCAGGTTGACGAACTGCTGGTATAGCTCCGGCACCCGGCGCAGGCCGTCCAGGCTCAGCACCTTGCGGAAGATGGCCTGCAGCACCTCTTGCTGGCGCCGCAACCGGTCGAAATCGCTGGAATTCTTACGCATGCGGACGTAGCACAGGGCATCAAACCCATTCATGGTGTACGAGCCAGGCCCATACTCCCGCCAGACGCCGCCGCACTCATCATACAGGTAACCGGTAGCTTCGACGGTAATCCCGCCCAACGAGTCAACTAGGTTGGTAAAGCCGGCGAAGCTCATGCGGGCGTAGTGATGAATCGGTATGCCAAAGTTGTACAGGATGGTTTCGGCGGCCAGCTCCGGTCCGCCGCGCGGATCGGCGACATTGACCCGCTCCATCCGGTAGCCCGGAATGTAGACATACAGATCGCGTGGGATGGAGAACACCGTGGCCGTGCCCGCCCCCGGATCGAGCGACACCACCATCATGACATCCGTTCGGTAACCGCCTTCGTAGGGACGGGCGTCCGAGCCAAGCAGCAAGATGTTGACTACGTTGGCTCCGAATGCGACCGGCTCGGCAGGCGGCGGTATCTCAATGGCCGACGGCTCACTGGGTGCGGCGAAGGCGCCCCACGGTCGACTGGGGTCGACCGTGGAAATCGGTGTTGGCGGCAGCAATGCCGGCTCCGGCGGGCTGACCGTCGGGGTGGCCGGCGAGAAGGGGGTCGGCGTGGCCGTTCCCTGCAAGGAGCCCGCCATGGGTCCGACCTGTGGCACCAGATCGGCGACGCGTGCGGGCAACCAGGCGCAAGCCGTTACCAGCAAGGCGGCAACCAGCAGCCAGGCCAGCCGGCCCGTAAGTGCTCTTTGCGTAAGTGTGGTCATGTCCCTACGACGTTCCTTGGCCTAGTGAAGTTCCGTCACTAAGGCTCATGTTGCAAGAATCCGGCCGGGCAAGCCCAAATTCTTGGCCGGCCGGGCGGGTCTCCATGATTCTACTCCGGTGCCTTTATGTAGTGTGGGGAGAGTTCAGTCGACGGTGGCCGGCGGATCCGGCGGCGGCTGGGCCGCCTCGGGGGGCGCCGGCCTGGCCGCAGCGTCGGCCAGTGGCAGCAGCACGGTGAACGTGCTGCCCTTCCCGACCTCGCTTTCAACCCAAATCCGTCCGCCAAGTGCCTCACTTAACGCTTTGACCAGTGACAGGCCAACCGCGCCGTCGCCCAAGCCGGGGATAATGGTACGGTCGGCGTGGTACAGCCGCTGAAAGACCCGGCCCAAATCCTCCGGTGGAATGCCTTCGCCGCTGTCCCGCACCGACAGCATGAGGAAACCGTCGTCGGCGCCGCCTTCGACCTGGGCCGACAGCCGGACGGAAGCTTCCTCTTGGCTAGCGGCGATGGCGTTCTTGAGCAGGTGAGTCAAGATTTGGGAGACGGCTTCCAGCTCACCCATGACAGCCGGCACTTCATCCGGGAACTCCATCTCAAGGCGCAGTCCCTTCTCGCGCAGGGCCGGCCCGCATTCTTCGACCGCCTTCTCGACACAGGACAACAAGTCGACCGGGGCCGGGCGAATCAGGAAGGTGCCGGTCTCAAGCGCCGTCATCTGGACCAGGTCATTGAGCAGCGCACCCATTCGCTCAATGGCGGCCCGCACCCGGTCCAAGAACTTGCGCTGCATGGCGCCCAGCAACCCGACCGATTCGCCAAGCAGCAGGTCGGTGTAGCCCATCACAGACGACATTGGCTGGCGCAATTCCTGAGCCAGGGAGGCGATGGCCTGCAGTTCGGATGGCCGCAGACCGGCTTGGCCATCGGTCTTGGACAACTGCTCTTCGAGCACATCGTTGCGAGTGCGCGCCTCAACCAACTCCTGCAGAGTCTCCTGGAGCTCTTCCTTCAGCGTGTCCAGCTCTTCGGAGGTCGGCAGTTCGGGCGTACGGATGGTGGCTGATTTGAGCCGGTCGATCTCGGCCTCAAGGATGGCGATCGTCTCCTCGGCCTCGACCATGTCGTAGCGCTTTTCTGGAGTGACCTCGACATCCGATAGATCGACCGGGCCCTCGCCATGGACGGCTTCGAACAGCCGCATGTTGTCGCGCTCGAGCTGCCGGATCCGCTCCTGGGCCTCGAGCATGGTTTCGTAGGCCTCGCTGGCGACCGGTGCGCTGCGTTTGAGGCTGCTGAAGCGGTCGGCCAGGTGGGCGGCTACCGACTGCAGCATAGCCTGCTGCTCGTCCGACCAACTGCGCCGGGCGTAGGGTGACAACAGGAGTAGCCCGCCATGGACCTCCCGGTCGTTGGCGATCGGGACGAGCAGCGTCGGGCCGGTTGACTCCAGTCCCAAGATGCTCTGCAAGGCGTACAGGTCCGGGGACCGACTGCGGCTGGATAGGCTGAGCACCTTGTTCTGTCGCAGGGCGCTGGCCAAGACGGGGGTGCGTTTGTCGTCCAGCGGGGCGCCGGGCAGCGGTTGTTCGCGGATCAAGTCGTAGCCGGTGGCGATCGAGAAGCTGCCCAGTGGGTCCGGCGCCGACACCAGCAAGCAGTATTCGGCCCGCATCGTCTCGGCGACGGCCCGAGCGGCGCGGCGGGCCAGCGTCTCCGAGTCGCGGGCCGATGCCAGGCTGGCCATTGCCACCACCATTTGGCTCTCGGCGGTTTCGGTGTAACTCAAGCGGGCCAGGTCCAATTCTTCTTTGGTCGGACCCAGCTCTTCTGCCTGGGTCAGCACCATCGCCCGGGTGGCGGCTACGGCCAGGATCGGATAGGCAAGAAGGTTGAGCAGCCGGACGTAGCTGGAGAGTGGATCGGCGCCGCCGGTCAGGAGCAACTGTGCGCCGTAGCCGCCGGCCAAGCCGAGCACAGCCAGGCCGGCGACGTAGCGCTCCGGCGGGCGGCGCACCAGGAGCAGTGCCAGCACGCCAAGGGCGATGGTCAGGCCGAGGCCCCGCCAGGCAAGCAGGACGCCGGCTTCGGCCAAGACAATGCCCATCGGTTCGAGCTGTGGCCCGACCAGCCCCGCCGCCAGCATGACGACGTTAAAGACGACGGCGGTCATCAGCAGGCGATCGGACCGGCGGTCCGATTGGGGCACGAGGAAGGCCCAGGCGAACACGAGCAAGGCGGCCAGGTCGATGAAATGGTTGAGGGCGGGCAGGACATCGGCGCTGCCGCTCAGCATCAGGCTTAGCAGCAAGACCGCCATCATGACCAGCCGCAGGGAGAACAGCCAGCCGGAGGCCAGCCGCCAACGGGCCGCCCGGGGCAAGTGGGTGGCCCGATGCTGGACCTGGCTCATCGCGTAGAGCAAAGCCAGGCAGACGATCAGGATCAAATGGTAGGCGAGGCTGCCAGGAGTGGTGGCCAGGACGGCGGCCAATTGGCCAAGTGTCATGAATGCCCGTTGTCCCCGAGTTCGGTCGGCGATTATAGCATGCGGGTAGGTGCGCCCTTGAACCACCAAGGCGCCAAGGCCACCAAGGGGGCTTGAGGGGCACAAAGGGCAAGGCGAGCAACTAGCTACGAGCAGTTATCAAGGATCTCTAGCTCGCAGCGCTTGGCTCGGGGTTTGCCGCTAATAGCTAGAAGCTTGTAGCTAGATGCTAATTGTTTGGTGCTTGGCGCCCGGTGCGTTCTCTTCTTTGTGCCCCTAATCAGACCTTAGTGGACTTAGAGACTTTGTGGTTCCGCCCGTCCGACGGCGCGGAAGGCGACCAGGCCGTACACCAGGGGCAGCCAGAAGGTGATGCCGCGGTAGGTGAGGGCGATCACGCCGGCGGCGGCCAGGGGAACGCCCATCGAGCTCATGGAGACGGTCAGGGCGCCCTCGACGAAGCCAACGCCGGATGGAGTCGGCGACACGATCATGAACAGGTAGCCGACGCTGAAGGCAGCCACCAGCGTCGGCACGCTGAACGGCTGACCATAGGCAAGGAAGACCAGGAACAGGATTGTGATGAGCAGGGCCTTATTGCTCAGCGCCAGGGCGGCCGGCAACAACAGGCCACCGCGGGCCTGCCGGGCGATCTGCAGTCCTTCGCCGACATCGTTGGCAAAGGTATGGGCCCGCTCCAGATCTAGGTACTCGCGCTTGAGCAAGGGCCGGAGCAGGCGGTTGACGTAGGCGCCCATCTGCACCAACAATTTTTCCAGCCGCTCGGCTGAGCGCATGCCGGCCACCACCAGGCTGCCCAGCACGGCCGCCGCACCGATGAAGATGGCGGCAGCACCAAGTTCGGCCAGTCGTAGCTGGTTGCGCTGGATCAGGATGATGAGCCCAATGGTGAGGACGATCAGGAAACCCAAATAGTCATAGACCACCCACAGGGCGCAGGCGGTGCCGACCCGGCTCGTCGGGTGGCCCCGTCGCCGGCCATCCACCAAGAAGATGGCCATCCCGCCGACCCCCAGGCTGGGCATGACCACGCTGACGAAATTGGCGGCCGCCGCAACCTGGAAAAGGTGTTCGATCCGCTCGCGGACACCTACCAGGCGGTATAGGGACCGGAAGGAGGCGGCCACATTCAAGAGCCATACGATTTGGACGCCGACAGCAAGCGCCAACCAGCGGGGGTTGGCACGGCGGACGGTCGCCAGAACTTCCTGGATTTCCGCAAACTGGGTGAAGAAGAAGGCAATACCGAAGAGTAGGGCCAGCGCCAGCAGGAATTTGCGCATGGGATGTCCGGCGTCGCCGGGCTAGTCGAGCAGCGCGGCCAGCGAGTCCGGGCTGTCGAGGTTGTGTCGCCCGGCCGCTCGGTCGATGCGTTTGACCAGGCCGGTGAGCACCTCGCCCGATCCGAGCTCGACGAAGTCGGTCACGCCAGCCGCCAGCATTGCCCTGATGCTTTCCGTCCAGCGGACATTGGCCGTCAACTGGGCCGACAGGTCGGCCCGGACCGCCTCGGCGGTCGTCAAGGGGGCGGCGTTGACATTGCCAATGACCTCGATGGCCGGGTCGCGCAATTCGACCGCATCCAGGGCACCCTGAAAGTCCGCCTGCGCGGCTTGCATGAAGGGGGAATGGGCGGCGATGCTAACCGCCAGCCGCACGACCTTGCGGGCCCCGGCCGTCTGCAGCAGCTCGGTGGCGCGGGTCAGGGCTTCGTTGCTGCCCGATATCACGACCTGTCCCGGGCAATTGTCGTTGGCCAGCCATACGCCGCCCTCGGCGGCGGCGCTGGCTTGCCGGCAGGCGGCTACGACCTGGTGCAATTCCAGGCCGAGCACGGCCGCCATGCCGCCCGGTTGAGCCTGGCCAGCGGCTTTCATGGCCTTGCCGCGGGCCCGGACCAGCGAGACGGCATCCGAGAAGTTGAGCGCCTCGGCGGCCACCAATGCGCTGAATTCACCGAGCGAGTGGCCGGCGGCGAAGCGCGGCTGGAAGCCGGGCAACCGCTGCTGCAGGGCGCGCAGCACCGCCACCGAATGGACCAAGAGCGCCGGCTGGGTGTTGTCGGTTTCGTTCAGATCTGCGGCGGACCCGTCCCACATAAGCTGGGACAAGGGGAAGCCAAGCAGCTCGTCGGCCTGACGAAAGACAGCCGCCGCTTCAGGGGAGGCGGCGGCCAGTTCGGCGCCCATGCCGACCGCTTGCGAACCTTGGCCGGGGAAGAGAAAGGCGGTGTGGGTTGGGTCGATCGTCATCGGATCGCTCGTGGGGGCGGGACCGTCAGGAGCTGCGGTCGACTTCGATGACCTCGCGTCCATCATAGTGACCACAGCTGGAGCACACGCGGTGCGGCAGGTGCTTCTCACCGCAGTTGGTGCAGGTGATCAGTGAAGTAGCCTGCAAGGCGTCGTGCGCCCGGCGGCGGTCACGGCGTCCCTTAGATATCTTGCGTTTTGGAAGCGGCGCCATCGTACCCTCCTCAATCGTGCATAAGAGCGCCTGCCCGAAGGCAGGCGGATGGCATTATAGCAGAAGTGCCCGTTGCGGTGTTTGTGAGCCAGCCGGTGTAGGACCTAGCTCTGTATAATGTTGCCATGACTGATTCCGGCGCTTTGACCCATTTGGACGAACAGGGCCGCGCCCGCATGGTCGATGTGGGCGACAAACAGGAAACCGATCGTCGGGCGGTCGCCCGCGGGCACGTGCTGATGAGCCCCGAGACGCTGGCGCTAGCCCGGGCCGGCGATCTGGCACAGGGCAGCCTGGCGACGGTGGCCGAGACGGCTGGGATCATGGCCGCCAAACGCACGTCGGACCTGATTCCGCACTGTCACCCCCTGCCGCTTGACCATGTCTCGGTGGAGCTGACATTTTCTGACGACCTGCCAGGCATTGTGATCGAAGCCAGCGCCAGTACGCATGCCAACACGGGCGTAGAAATGGAGGCGCTGACAGCCGTCGCCGTCGCCGCCTTGACGGTGTACGACATGATCAAGGCAGTCGAGAAGTCGGCCCGTCTGACCGACATCCGTCTGGTGCGCAAAGGTGGCGGGCGCAGCGGCGATCTGGTGCTGGAGTCCTAGCGGTGCAGGTAAAAGTGCTGTACTTCGCCATGTTGCGCGACCGGGCGGGTGTGCGCCATGAGCCCGTGGAACTGGACGAGCCGGCCACTGTGGGTGACTTGATCGACGAGGTCGGGCGGCGGCACCCATCGGTGGTCGAGTACATGGGGACGGCGTTGGCCTCGGTCAATCACGAGTTCGCCGAACGAGATCAAGCCTTGCACGTCGGCGACGAGGTCGCCTTCTTCCCACCCGTCAGCGGCGGCGCACCGGACGGCCCCACCCATTTCGCCATCACCGAAGACCCGCTCGATCTGAACGCCATCCTGGAACCGCTGGTCCTGCCAACGACGGGCGCTGCCTGCGTCTTTAGCGGTGTAGTGCGGGCCGAGACCAATCGCAACCAGCAGCACAAGACCGAGCATCTGGAGTATGAGGCCTACCGCCCGATGGCCGAGGCCAAAATGCGGCAGGTGGCGGGCGAGATCCGCCAGCGCTGGCCGGCTGTTGAAGGCATCGCCATCGTGCAGCGGATCGGGCGGCTGGAACCCGGCACGCCGACCGTTCTGATTGCCTGCACCGCCGCCCACCGCGACCAGGGGGTTTTCGAGGCGGCGCGCTACGGCATCGATCGTCTGAAGGAAATCGTGCCGATTTGGAAGAAGGAGGTTGGTCCGGACGGCGAAGTCTGGGTCGAGGGGAGCTACCACCCGGGTCCGGAAGACCGGGAGGCGGCCGACTCGTGACGGCGGCCGCCGACGGGGGGAGCCGACCGTTTCAATGCGCCAACTGCCGTCGGCCCTATCCCCCAACCGGCCTGCCGCATATCTGCCCGCAGTGCGGCGGGGTCTATGAGTTTGCCGCTCCGCTGATCTACCGGCCGATCGATGCGTCTGGCATCGAACGCTATCGCCAGACCTTCCCGCTGCCGGACGGCGCGCCCCTGGTCTCACTGGGCGAAGGCAATACGCCGTTGATCTTTGTCGAGCTGGCGGGCCGAAGCGTCCACCTGAAATGTGACTACCTCAACCCGACAGGCTCCTTCAAAGACCGGGGCAGCGCGGTCCTGCTGAGCTGGCTGCAGGCTGAAGGCGTGACGGAAGTTGTTGAGGATTCGTCGGGCAATGCCGGCGCCTCATTGGCTGGCTACGCCGCCCGGGCCGGCATCGCCGCCCGAATCTTTATCCCCGACTACGCCGCCGGGCCGAAGCGCGCCCAAATCGAAGCCTACGGCGCCGAAGTCGTTCGCATCCTGGGCCCGCGCTCGGCGGCGGCCGAGGCGGTGCTCAACCAGGTCGAGCAGGGGGCGGTCTACGCCAGTCATGCTCACCTGCCGCACGGCCTGGCTGGGATGGCGACGCTCGCCTTTGAGCTCTACGAACAACTGGGTATGGCGCCTGGGGCCGTCATCCTGCCCGTCGGCCAGGGCACATTGATGCTGGGAGCCCATCTGGGATTCGAAGCGCTGCGGTCCGCCGGCCGGATTGAGGCCCTGCCGCAGTGGGTCGCCGTGCAGGCGCTGGCCTGTGCCCCGCTGTGGGGCGTGCTGCACGGTGGGGCGGCCGGCCTGTTGTGGACCAAGGAACGCGAGACCGTCGCCGAAGGAATTCGTATTTTGCGGCCGCACCGGGGGGATGCTATCCTGCGCGCCATTGGCGCCAGCGGGGGGCGAGCCGCCGCCGTGGAGGAAGAAGAAATCCGGCAAGGGCGCGCCGAACTGGCCCGCCGGGGGTTCTTGGTAGAGCCGACATCGGCCGTCGTCTGGCCGGCGCTCGTCAGCGAGATGGCGGAACTGCCCGACCCGATTGTGGTCGTGCTGACCGGCGCCGGCTACAAGGACATGCGTCAAGAAGATGCGGGCTGAGGCTTTGGCCTGGTAGCACCAAGCCGGGGTTGGCGCCGGAGGGAGAGGCAAGATGACCAAGCGCGTTGTGATTACTGGGGTTGGCGTGATCAGCCCGCTGGGTTTGACCGCCGAAGACACCTGGCGGGCGTTGACGGCCGGCACCTCCGGAGTCGGACCCATCACCCAATTCGACCCCGAGAACCTGTTGGTCAAGATCGCCTGTGAGGTGCGCGGCTTCGAACCGACCAACTACCTCGATATGCGCGATGCCCGCCGGCGCGACCGCTTTGAGCAGTTTGCGGCGGCGGCTACCCAGGAAGCCATGGCCCAATCCGGCCTGCAGATCACGCCGGAGAATGCCGGACGCGTCGGCGTAATCATCTCGTCGGCCACCGGCGGAATCAATTCGTTCGAAGAGGCCATGCTGACGATTTTCAAGGAGGGGCCGCGGCGGCTCTCTCCCTTTGTCATCCCGATGTACATGTCGAACGGCGCTTCGGGCATGGTAGCCATCGATACTGGGGCGAAGGGGCCTTCGTTTTCGGTGGCGTCGGCCTGTGCCTCGGGAGCCGATGGCGTCGGCCAGGCGTGGACTCTGCTGCGGGCAGGCGTGATTGATGCGGCCATCACCGGCGGCTCGGAGGCCACCATTTGCGAGATGGGTATCGGCGCGTTCGACCGGCTCGGTGCCCTCTCGCGGCAAAACGACAACTACACCAAGACGCCAGCGCCCTTTGACAAGTCCCGTGACGGCCTGGTGATGGGAGAGGGCTGCGGCATCCTAATCCTCGAGACACTGGACCATGCCGAGGCGCGCGGGGCCACCATTCTGGCCGAAATGGTTGGCTACAGCGCGACGGCCGATGCGTTCCATATTACGGCGCCGGCCGAGCAGGGCGAAGGCGGGTCGGCCGCCATCGTCAACGCGCTGGCGATCGCCGGGCTCAAGCCGGAACAGGTTGACTACATCAACGCCCACGGCACCGGCACCGACCTCAATGACGTTTCCGAGACGCGGGCCATCAAGTCGGCGTTGGGTGACCACGCCTACCGAGTCGCTATTTCATCGACTAAGTCGATGACCGGTCATATGATGGGGGCGACCGGGGCGCTGGAAGCCATCTTCTGCGTCAAGACGATTCGGTCGGGCGTCGTGCCGCCCACGATCAATCTGCATGACCCCGATCCCGAATGCGACCTGGACTACGTGCCCAACCAGGCGCGCCAGATGCCCGTCAGAGTGGCGATCAGCAATGCGTTCGGCTTCGGCGGCCACAACGCCGTCTTGGCGTTTCAAGCCTTCTCGCGTTAGAATCCACCGGTTGGCGGGGGGGAGAGCGATTCGACAACGCGGAGAGGCGATGGACTCGTTGGAGTCTTGGGTCCACCGGGCCAGCATTCAGATTTCTGACCGGCGGTTGATCCAGCGAGCCCTGACGCACCGATCCTATCTCAACGAAAATCCAGACGCGCTCGAGGACAATGAGCGCTTGGAGTTTCTGGGCGATGCCGCCCTCGACTTCCTGACGGCGGCTTGGCTCTATCGCCGTTTCCCCGAAATGGATGAGGGGCAACTGACACGGCTGCGCTCGGCCCTGGTCCGCACCGAGCAGTTGGCCGCCTTCGCCCAGGACATCGAATTGGGCGAAGTCATGTTGTTAGGTCGGGGCGAGGACCTGACAGGCGGTCGCCAGCGGCCGGCCCTGCTGTGCGCGACCTTCGAGGCGCTGGTTGGTGCGATCTACCTCGACGGCGGCATGCCGGCCGTGGAGGCCTACATGCAGCCTCGTTTGATGGCGGCGGTTGCGCGGATTCTGGAGGATGAGAACCTATTCGATGCTCGCAGTCTGCTGCAAATCTGGGCCCAGTCGGAAGTCGGCGAGACGCCGTCTTACCGGACTTTGCAGTCCTCCGGACCCGACCACGCACGCCAATTCGTGGTCGAAGTCATTGTCGGCGATCGGGTCCGGGCAGAAGGCACCGGCAACAGCAAGCAAGAGGCCGCCCAACAGGCGGCCGGCGAGGCGCTCGACCAAGTTGGTTGGCCCGATCCGTCTGCCGGCTAAGAAGAGGCGTCGGTGAGCCCGCAGCCACGCAAGTCCTCCCGGCTCAAATCGCTCGAACTCCAGGGCTACAAGACCTTCGCCAGCAAGACGGAATTTTCCTTTGCGCCGACAATCACGGCGGTCGTCGGCCCCAACGGCTCAGGCAAGTCCAACATTGCTGACGCCATTCGCTGGGTGCTGGGCGAACAGTCCTACAGTCTGCTGCGCGGCAAGAAGACGGAAGACATGATCTTCACAGGCTCGGAAAGCCGGCCGCGCGCCAGCATGGCCAGCGCCATTATCGAGTTCGACAACAGCGAAGAATGGCTGCCAATCGACTTTAGCCAAGTAACGGTGGGAAGGCGCGCTTACCGTGATGGTCAGAACGAGTACCTGATCAACGATCAGCGTGTCCGGCTGCGTGACGTAGGTGAACTGCTGGCCGAGTCCGGCTTAGCCCAGCGCACGTACACGATTATTGGCCAGGGCCTGGTCGACGCCGCCCTGGCGCTACGGGCTGAGGAACGGCGCCAGCTGTTCGAAGAGGCGGCTGGGATCGGGCTGTACCGGAGCCGCCGCGACGAGGCGATCCGCCGCCTCGTCGCCACCCGGCGCAATTTGGAGCGGGTCCAGGATATTCTGGCCGAGTTGCGTCCGCGGCTGCGCAGCCTGGAGCGGCAGGCGCAGCGGGCCAAGGACTACGAGCAGGTCAAAGAAGACCTGCAGTCTGCGCTGCGAATCTGGTACGGCTTTCACTGGAGCCAGATGCAAGGGGCGGTGGCGGTCAGCCGGCGGGCGGCGTCTGAGCAAGCAGACAGCCGAGGACGCTTGCGGGCCCAGCAATCCAAGAGCGACCAACAGCTGGCCGAAGTGCGCCAACGCATCGGCGAATTGCGCCAGCAATTGAGCGGCTGGTCGGGGGAGGTGTCGGAGTTGTACCGGCAGCGTGAGGCACTCGGCCGTCAGGTCGCCGTGCTGCAGGAGCGAATCGGCTGGCTAGAGGAGCAGGCCGAAGAGCTTGCCAGCGGCCTGGAGGCCCTCGAGATCGAGCAAGACCGCGCCGCCAAGGCGGCCGAAGTTGCCCGGGCCGAGCTGGCGGCGCAGCACGGACAAGTCGAGGAACTGGAAGCGGCCGCCGGAGGCGGTTCGCCCGCTTTGCGTGACCGCAGCCAACTGGAGCAGACCGCCGAAGTGCACCGGCGCCAGCTCGAGGCGCTGGCGGCACGGCGGGCTGCCTGGGAAACGCGCCAGGCATCGTGGGATACCCAATTGGACGAAGGCCAGACCCGCTGGGACCAAACGCAGGCCGCCCGCCAACAGACGCAGACCGAAGCCGACACTGCCGCCGGCCGGCTGGCCGAGGCGAAAGCGGCCTATGGCCGGGCCGAGGCGCAGTTGGAAGCAGCCCGCCAGACGTTGGCGGCGTTGGAGGCCGAAGCGCGCAGCCTGGCCGCCGATTTGGAAACGGCCGCTGAGCGACAGGCCAAGGTTGACATGGCGTTGGCCCGGAGCCAGGCGCAGTTGCAGGCCAGCCGGGGGGCCCGCAGCGGTCAGGCCGGTCTCGAACAGTTGGTGGAGGCCGCCCGCCGCGGCGAACTGCCGACTGATTTGGGCCGGCTGATGGATGGCCTGCAAATCCCGGCCGATTTCCGGCAAGCCGTGTCGACTGCGCTGGGAGAGTTGCTCAGCGCAGTAGTGGTGCAAAGCCAGCAAGGGCTGCGGCAGGCGTTGGCCTACCTGGAGCGCCAGGGATCGCCGGGCCGGACGGTGCTGCTGGCCCTCGAGCAGTCCGGCGATCAGCCGACACCCGCGCCGCCCAAAGGTGAGGGCGTGTTGGCCAGCGTAGCCGACGTGCTGGGTGCGAAGGGCCATGTGGAAGCGGCGGTACGCCGGATCCTGGGCTCGACCTGGATTGTCAAGGATCGCCAGACGGCGCTGCGCTTGTTGCCCGAGTTGGCGCTGGGTGGCCGGCTGGTTACCCAACAGGGTGAGCTATTTTCGGCCGACGGTACCGTGGTGGTTGGTGCGGCCGATGAGTCGTCCGGTCTTGAGGAGGAGACGAAGCTCGAAGCCTCGATCGCCGGGTTGGAGTCCGAACAAGCCGATGTGCGGGCGGCACGCCAGGGGTTGGTCGACCACCAGGAGGGGCTGCGTCAGCGGCGGCGCCAGGCCGAAACGGCGCTCCGGGAAGCCCGCCAGCAACAGGAAGCGGCCGCCACTGAATTACGACAGGTGCAGCTGGAAGCCGACCGGCGCCAGCAGCAGTTGGAGCTGCTGGAGCTGCAGGAGAAGGAATTGGCGGCGGACCGGTCCCGTCTGAGCGAGAGCCGCCGCCAGCATCTGTCCGAGGCCGAGGCCTTCGACGAAGAGCATGCCCGCCTAGAGCGGGCCCTGCGTGAGATCCAGCGCCAACTGGCGGGCAGTGGGGTTGTCGACTCGGGCCTGGAAGTCCGTTGGCAGACGGCCAAGAAGGCCGAGGAAACGGTACGCGCCCGGCTGGCGGAGCGGCAGGGCCGGCTGGCGGCCATAACCGCCGACGTGACCCAATGGCGCCGCCGGCAGGATGAAAACTTGGCGGCGCTTGAGACCAAGCGGGCCGAGTTGAGCCGGGCCGAATCGGAGGCCAAAAAGATCGAGGCCGCCCTGCAGGAGCATCGCGAGCAGGTTGAGCCGGCCGAAGAAGAGCTGCGTTTGGCCGAGAAGCAGCGCTCGGACTTGGAAGTAGGCGAGAACCAGCTGCGTTACGAAGCTCAGCGTGTCGAGAACCAGCATTCGCAGGCGCAGGTCGAACTGGCCCGGCGCGAAGAGGAGCTGCACGGGCTGCAGCGGCGGATCGAGGACGACTTCGGGTTGGTAGCCTACGAGTATGACGAGGAAACCACCGGCCAGGACCCGCTGCCGCTGGAAGGGTTGGTTGAGAAGCTGCCGGCGGTTGCCAGCCTGCCGGAAGGCCTGGAGGCCCAGGTCAAGCGGCTGCGGGCCCAGCTGCGGCGGATGGGCTCGATCAACCCCGAGGCCCGCCAGGAATATCACCACGTACGTGAGCGCGTCGAGTTCATGACGACCCAGGTCGACGACTTGCGGCGGGCCGAGTCACAGATCCAGGAGGTGATTGCTGAACTCGATGTAATCATGGCGCGGGAATTTCGCAAAACCTTCGACGCGGTGGCGGTCGCTTTCCGAGAAACCTTCCAGCAGCTGTTCGGCGGCGGTTCGGCCCGGCTCGAATTGTCCAATCCGGATGACCCCAACGAGAGCGGCATTGAGATTGAGGCCCGCTTGCCCGGCAAGCGCGAGCAGGGATTGGCCGTGCTGTCGGGCGGCGAACGCAGCCTGACGGCCTCAGCACTGGTGTTTGCACTGCTCAAGGTGTCGCCGACACCGTTCTGCGTGCTCGACGAGGTCGATGCCATGCTGGATGAGGCCAACGTCGGCCGTTTCTGCGAACTGTTGCGCGAACTCAGTGAGCAGACGCAGTTCATCGTCATCACACACAACCGGCAGACGGTCGAGGTGGCCGAGGCGGTCTACGGCGTCACGATGAATGCTGACTCGACCAGCCAGATCATCAGCCTCGATTTGGAAGAGGCGGCAAGCCAGGTGGCGGCGTGAGCGGCCGGTTTGGAGGACAGCTGGCGCTTGTCACCGGAGGTTCGAGCGGCATCGGGCTGGCCCTGGCCAGACAATTGGCGGCCGAAGGCGCCGATGTCAGCATTCTGGCCCGCCGGCAGCAGCAGCTCAAGGCAGCCGCCGAAGAAATCCAGGCGGCCCGCAGTCGGCCCGAGGCCACAATCGGGATGATCTCGGCGGATGTGACCGAGCCACGCGATGTCGAGCGAGCCATAGCCGGTCTGCCCAGGATTCCCGACCTGTTGATCAACTGCGCCGGCGTGGCCAAGCCGGGCTACGCTCAGGAGTTGGAGCTCGACGTCTTTCACTGGATGATGAGCGTCAATTACTTCGGTACCGTGTATGCCACCCAGAGCCTGCTGCCGGCCTTGCTGGCGCGCGGCTCGGGTCACATTGTCAACATCGCCTCGCTGGCTGGCTTGTTGGGCGTCTATGGCTACACGGCGTATGGCGCCTCCAAGTTTGCCGTGCGCGGCTACAGCGATGTCCTGCGGGCCGAGCTCAAGCCGCATGGGGTGCGGGTGTCGTTGGTCTTTCCGCCGGATGTAGACACACCACAGCTGGCCTATGAGAACCAATTCAAGCCCCCGGAGACCAAGCTGCTGGCCGGCGGCGGCGGTGTACTCAGCCCCGAACAGGCCGCGCGGGCCATTCTGAATGGCGTGGCCGGCGGTTCCTACATCATCATTCCGGGGATTGAGGGCAAGCTGTTGTACTGGTTGAGTGGGTGGCTGGGCACGGCCGTCTACCCGCTGATGGACTTCGCCGTGCGCTGGGCGCGGCGGCGTGCTGCCGGATCCGGCGGTCAACCCGAGCGCGGCAGCACGAAGGGAGTAAGTTGATGGATATTTTCGCCAAGACGAAGGAGTTCACGGCGGCCAGGGAAGCCCAAGAGGGCGGCTATTATCCGTACTTCATCCCGCTAACCGAAAGCGAAGGTTCCGAGGCCACCTACCAGGGTCACCGCCTGATCATGTGTGGCTCGAACAACTACCTGGGCCTGACAACCCACCCCAAGGTGCGCAAGGCGGCGCTGGAGGCCATCGAGCGATTTGGCACCAGTTGTACCGGCTCCCGCTTCCTCAACGGGACCCTCGAAATGCACGAGGAGCTCGAGCGCAAACTGGCCGAGTGGGTCGGCAAGGAGGCGACGCTGGTCTTCTCGACCGGCATGCAGGTCAATCTGGGGACGATCAGCGCCATAGTCGGCCGGGGCGACCATGTGGTGCTGGACAAGGATGACCACGCCAGCATCGTCGATGGCGCCATGTTGAGTTGGGGCGAGATCAAGCGCTTCCGCCACAACGATATGGACGACCTGGAGCGTGTATTGTCGAAACTGCCCGACGACAAGGGGTCAATGGTGGTGGTCGACGGGCTGTACAGCATGGAGGGCGACCTGGCGCCGCTGCCCGAGATGGTGCCGTTGTGCAAGAAGTACGGCGCCCGGCTGATGGTGGACGACGCCCACGCCATGGGGGTGTTGGGCGGCGGCCGCGGCACGGCGGCTCACTTTGGAATGACCGATGATGTTGATCTGATCATGTCGACCTTTTCCAAATCGTTTGCCTCGCTGGGCGGGTTCATTGCCGGCGATGAGGACGTCATCCACTACATTAAGCATCACGCCCGGGCCTTGATCTTCAGCGCCAGTATGCCACCGTCCAACACGGCGGCGGCGCTGGCGGCGCTTGAAGTGATGGCGGAGGAGCCGGCGCGCATCGAGCGGGTCAACCAGATTGGGGACATGATGCGGCAGCGCTACAAGGCGCTCGGCTTCGACACCGGCAACTCGGTGACGCCGGTCATTCCGATCCTGGTCGGCGACACGATGCGCACAATCGCCTTCTGGAAGGGCCTGTTTGATAACGGCGTGTTCGTCAACCCGGTGCTGTCACCGGCCGTGCCCGAAGGGCGTGAAATGCTGCGCACCAGCTACATGTCGACGCACACCGACGAGCAGTTGGAGGAAGTGCTGGCCACCTTCGAGAAGGTCGGCCGCAATGTCGGTTTGATCGACTGACGGCGGGTGTTGACTCCCGAAGGCCATCGGGTACAATGAACCGCCCAAGCCGAAGTGGCGGAATTGGCAGACGCGCTACGTTCAGGGCGTAGTGAGCAACCGCTCATGTGGGTTCGACTCCCACCTTCGGCATCGACAGCGGCCCCCACAGCGGGGGCCGTTCTCTATTCTCAATGCTTGGGGCACGCTTGTTGCACGGCAGTCACTTGGGTAAGATGGACGATTGATGGCGGAACCGCGCAAGACACGACGACCGGACCAGCGGGGCTGGCTGCTGTTGGCGGCCGCCCTGGCCATCCTGATTCTGGGCGACCTCAACCGGCGCATGACCGACGCCCGGCGGCTGGAGCGCGACTCGATCCAGCTGGCAACCCAGGTCGTCGAGCTGGAGCGGACCTATGCGGCGCTGCAAACGCGGGTGGCGATGGCCACCAGCGACCCGGCGGTCGAGGACTGGGCCCGCTCCGAGGGGCGCATGGTGCTGCCGGGTGAGCGGCTAATTATGCCGGTGCCGGCCGAGCCGGTGGCTGGGCGCGTGCCGGTCGACACGGCCGAGCCGGTCGAGCCGCCGACCAACTGGGAAGTGTGGCTGGCGTTGTTATTCAGCGGTTAGCCAGTAGTGTCTCACTTTAGCCGAGGGAAAATCAGAAG
>DASWJQ010000083.1:0-13066 GCA_036397095.1 Anaerolineales bacterium | reverse complement strand
TATGCTGACTACTGGGGAGCGTACACACTCGACTATCTCACTGCTGAACGGTTGCAGGTCGCACCATACAACGGCCTCAACCGCATACCAAGCATCATGAGACAAGTGGCGCAATCGACAGACTACTTCGTCATCGCACCGCTCGAAGTGGTGCCTGCTCGCTCGAACGCTCGGCAGAGTCTGACCGAGCTGCTGGCTACCGAACACGGATGGAGTGGCGAAGCCGCTGCGCGTGACGATCTCCGACAGCGGATCGGCAACAGCCGGCTTGTGACCTACCTCGAGATCGACTATTGGAGTGTTTGGATTCTGGCGGATGAAGACTGAAGTAGAGTCAGGAACCTGAGATCTGCCGCGCAGTCCGCAGTCGCCACGAGACAATCCAGAAGATACTGGCAGCCAACGTGCTGATCGAGACAACCAGACCCGCCGTCTGGGCGGGTGTGCGGCCAAGCTGGCCGCTGAGCAAGTATCTCCCCGAAGGCACCGCTAGCTGGAGAAGCCCGGTCTTTGGAGAAGGCGAAGATTCAATCGGTTCACCATCCATCTGAACGATCCAACTGGGATAGTAGAACTGGGAGAGTGTAACTATCCCAGGCGCTTCCGCGGCGACGGATAGCATCCATTGGGACTGGCCGCGATGCTCGCTTACAAGGCGAATAGAAGACGAATGGCCGTCCACCAAATCAGATGGACACGGCTCCAATACAGGGGAACCATCCTCTGGAACCGGAGCCACCGTACTCCACCAAGAGGCAGCTTCAGACCACCGAGGCCGGTAGTCCTGTGTCCCCCACACGTCGGCACACTGTTGAGATTGGTTGAGCTGCTCGGCCTCCATCCGGTTCGGAAGTTCGATCAGGACTTCGTGAACCTGGATCGCCACAAGTGGGATGAGGAAAGCTATGGCCCAGCGGGAAGTCACGGATCTCTTCGAGCCGAGCAATCGCCCACTGAGCACAGCAAGAACGAAAGTTACGGGGGCGAGGAACCGCCATGGCAGCTGAACAAAAGGAAGTAAGGGCAGGTTCATCCAGAACCAGGCAGAGCGGTGGTTGACGAAGAATAGCCATAAAGCAGCGAGCGTTGCCAGGCTGACGAGCAGTGCGCGCTGCCGGTCAGTGTTCATCGCCTGAAATGATGTGGTGAGACCAGCTACTGCTGCTACAAGCAGCGGAACACCTATCTCATTGGTGAGCCCATACGTGAGCGTTGTTCCCAGCAGTTCCCCCAGCCCGGCAAACTCGTCATGGAATGTCACACGTAGGAAGTAATCTGTCTGGATCAGATCGCGATCGAAGACAATGGGCATCCAGAAGAAGGCAGAGAGCAATGCCCCCAACACCGCCAACCTGGCCCACGACCACAATACAGCCCACCGTTTTCGCCCCTGGGGTCCGAAGTAGAGCAATGCGAGCCCGATCGCGACGAGCCCCGGCAAGAAGATCATCGGCATGATGTTATGGGTAAGGATCAACGCGGCGATACTCAAGCTGCCAATGACCAGCCAGCGAAAGCTCCAGCGATCGGCCAACTTGAGCATTGCCAACAGGATCAGTGGGAACCATATGAATGAGGTCAGCTCGCTATAGGCGCCCCTGACGAACGCGTCCACAAGATGGTACGGGGCGTAGACGTACAGGCCGGCGCTGAGCAATCCGGCGGCCGGGCCCCACAGATGCCGGACCAGGAGAAACATCGTCAGCCCCGACGCGGCCATCGTCAGGAAGGCTGTCAACTCGACGGAAGCTCCCAAGGACAGCCCCAGGATGTGGAAGCCGGCAGCCACATAGTAGAAAAGCATGGCGTAGAAGCTTGGGTAGGGGCTGCCGTAGCCGCCGTCGAAGTCGGGGAACCAGCGCGGCGGGATCTGGCCCGCCGCTAGCGCCTCCTCCAGCGCCAGCACGCGGAGAAAGGGTACGTGCCGGTCGTGGCCGAGCTGGTAGCCGGCCTGAAGATAGGGGCGGGCGATCGGCACAAGCAAAGCGGCCAGCAGGATCAGCGCGGCGGCGGTCGGGGTCCACGACGGCAAGCCGGCCTCCACCGACCGGAGGCGAGCGCTGGCGCTGCTCATGATTGCGGAGCCTCTGTTCATGGAGAAACGTCGTCCGTCACCCGGGTCGCCCGCTCAGGGTTGACCTGTCGGGCGCCGCGTCTTGCCGGGTTGACCAGTATCTGGCTCGGCATCCAGGTCAGGGCGCGGCCGGGGCCGAGCTGGCGTGTAGCGAGCCATCGTCGAAGCTGGCCAGCTCGATCGCCGCGCACAGGGTATCACGGGTCAACGTCGCCCGCGCAAGGCGTTCTTCATCCAGGCCGGTCCAGCCTCCTGGGGAGACCAGAATGAGACGGGTTGCAGGCTGGCGGAACAACTGCTCAAGGTCCGAGTCGCCGCAGCCAAACAACAACGATTCTCCCTGGGCTGCCCGATCGAGTAGCCATTGGTTCAGGTCATGGGGGTAGCGGTTGAGGTAGAGCAAGATGGCTTCGGGTTCGTTCGATATCAACGGGCCCGCTGGCTGCGAGGCCTGCAGCGCTCGGATTGTGGGCGACTGCTGCCAGGCCCGGGCCGTGTAGCCGGAGCCGGTCCGGTTCAGCCCACGGACCATGTCGAGTGTCGGAACCAGGTAAGCGGCGAGCGAGGCTGCCAGCACGAGGCTGGCCCCCAACTGCAGCCAGCGGGTGCCCAGCGGCGGGCCTGCCGTCCAACTGGCCAGCAGCGCCAACCCCAGCATGATGAACGCCGGCGCCAGCGGCAGCAGCGTGCGCGAGTTGATGTCCAGTGTGGGGTAGGTCAGAAAGTACGAGCCGGCGACGAACGCCAGGTACAACAGACAGAATGCGGCGGACACCACTCCCAGCCAACGCGTCCCTGCCGCCGGCTGGGCCAACGGCAGGCGGCGCAACGTGCGTTGGGCCAATCCTAGTGCCAGCAAGCCAAGGCCTAGCAAGAGAACGCCGGCAATGAATAACAACATTGGCATGGGCTCGGCTACGCCGAGCACGACGCGGACGGCGCCGCTGTCGGGCAGCGGCTTCCAGGTCCAGAGCTGACCGACGAGCTGCCGCGTTAAGGCTGCCAGGCTGGCTTCCGTCTGTCGCCCGATGATCAATTGGCGCGGTGAGCCGGCGCCGCGTAGCGTGGCCGACAGGACGAGGAAGGCCACCAACGGCAGGAATGCAATGGCGGCGTACGATAGCGTTGCCAGCCGGCGGCTGCGTGCCCCGCGCCAGCATGCCGCGGCGCCGGCCACGCCCAGCAGGCCATAGACCGCGCCGGGATAGCGAGCCAGGACGGCGAGGCTGGCGAGCGCCGCCGAAGCGATGAGCCACGGCAAGCTGCCGCGGTCAATCGCCAGCGCCAGCGCCAGCAGGGATAGCGTCCCGGCCGTCAGGAAGAGCGCCTCCGCCATGGCCGCCACGTACAGCAGGAAGATGGCCGGCATGACCAACAGCAGACCACTGGCGGCAAGCCCCCAACGCAAGCGTCCCGTCAGCCGGCCGACCAGCCAGCCGGCGCCAGCTACCAGCCCGGCGAACGCGGCGGCGTCGATGAGCCGGGCGGCCGCCAGCTCTGTCAACCCCAACTTCATCAGGCCGGCCAGCGTCAGCGGGTAGAGTGGCGGGTGGCTGATGAGCGGCTCGAACTCGCCGGAAGGCTTGATCAGCCCCAGCCCAACGCCCTCGATCAGATTGCGGGCGCTGACCAGGTAGCCGACTCCGTCGCTGTAGGCCCAAGGACCCCAGGCGGTTGTGTACGTGACCATGATGGCTCCGAGCACACCAAGCCCGGCGGGCAGGGTAGCAGCGATCCAGCCGGGTGCTTTGCCTTCAGTCACCAAGGGTCTATATCCTCATCCGATTGGGCAGGCGCCGTGCTCTGGGCCCCATGGGCCAGCGCCCTCCCAGCTCAACGCCCCACACTGAAGCGGCTGGCCGGCTCCCCATGTTACTATGGCTGCCGGTACGCGGGATCTGCCAAACGGACGAGGCATGGAACCACCGAGCCCAAGCCCCAACCCATCCTGGGCGGTCAAGCTGAGCCTGCGGATTGTCGGCTTGCTCATCGTCGCTGTGGTCGCCGTGCAGGCGCTCTTCAATGTGGACCCGGCCAGTTCACGGTTGGAGGCGGCAGCACCCTGGCTGGGGGTGTCGGCTGTCCTGCTGTTCGTCAGCTACCTGGCGGAGCTGCCGGCCGTCGCTCGCTGGCGGGTCTCCAGACTTGCTGGCCGTGGCGTCTTGGCTCCCCTCGGGCCGACAGCATTGAGGATCGAGCGCGGCGTCCATCTGATGACCTACGTCGTGATCGTTCTGGCGGCGGCAGCCGGGCGGCAGTTGGTCGCAGGCTACGACCCGGGCAACATCTTTCCCGACACAATCGGCTATGTGCGCGTGGCAGAGCAGCCTTTGCTATCGGCTGGCTTCCTATGGGGTGAGAGGCCGTTCACCTTACCGCTCTTGCTCAAGATTCTGGGCATCAATCTGACGAACTACAAGGACACGAACGTTTTAAGCGCTTTCGGCCGGACGCAATCATGGATCGGGATCGTGGCTTGGAGTGTGCTGGCGGCCGGCGTGGCCCTGAACATTCGACAGTCGATGCTCAAGCAACTCGGTTTCCTACTAGTGATGCTGGTGGGCTTAGCCCTGCATGTGAGCCAGTGGGACTCCCTGCTGCTTTCCGAATCCCTCTCGGCAAGCCTTATTGTCCTAGGCATTGGTTTGGTGCTGCTCTGGTTGCGAGCGCGGGAGCGGACAGAGCCCACAAGCCCATGGACCAGTCGGGCACTCCTCGGTTTGCTGGCGGTCACCACGTTCCTGTACTGCTTCGTGCGAGAGACCAATGGAGTCTTCGTCGGCATCCTGGGAGCCGGGCTGGCGATAGTTGCCCTGGTGCGCCTGGCACGCAGGCGCCAAGCCCGCAATCTGGGGCTGGCGGCTGTCCTGCTATTGGCGTTCTTCTTACTCCAGCAGGCAGGGATGAATGCAAGCGGCCGCTGGCTGGCGCCGTGGGTCGGGATGTTTCAGCAGCGGGTCCTTGCTCAACCGGCGGCTCATACCTTCATGGTGAGAACGGAAGGGATGCCGCTTGGAGATTGGCATAGGGACTTGGACGTTGGCATGTTGCGAACTGAGTATTACCGTGCCCTGTTGCAGCGCGACGATGCCAGGCCCTTCATGGAATGGATGAAGCGTGAATCGCGCGGCGCCTATGCACGCTACCTGCTGGCCGAGCCCGGACAGACGTTGCTGGAGCCCGTTGAACATGTCGGCCAGCTGGTCAATCCGGTCTCTACGGAGTATCGATCGGAGGGCGCCGCGACGCCAGGCTGGCTCCGCCTGGTCACCCTGTTGACCTTCCCGACCGACCCCCTGGTGCTGGCAGTTCTGGTACTCTGCGCCGCCGCAGTTTCAATCGCCGCGTGGCGCAGGGCCGGGCTTGGCAGGCACTGGTGGGTTGTTGCCGGTCTGATCGCCATGACCGCACCGATGATGTACGTGATCTGGTATGCCGACACAATCGAGGTCGAACGACACGCCTTTGAACTGGCGCTTCGGCTTCGGCTGGCGCTCACGATGACCGTTCTGTGGGGCGTATCGAACCTGAATCCACGGAACGAAGCGGGCTCCCAATGACTGCCCACATTTGGCAAATGGGGCGTCGGATAGCGAGAATGCCATGGGTGGATTGGGCTCGGCTGGCGAGTTCGTTCCTATTCGGAGCTAGCAAACTGGCATTGGTGAACGCGGTTCCTGCCAGGATCTTCCCTGACACGTTGTCGTATGTTCAGGTGGCGGCGGAGCCAATGACTTCGGCTGCGTTTTGGCTCGGGCCGCGCCCGGTCACGCTGCCGCTGCTCTACAAGTTGATTGGCCTCGACGCCGGCAGTCTAGCAATGTTCCCTACGCAGGCGCCGATCGGGATTCTTCAAGGCCTGCTCTCAACGATAGGTTGGCTGGCGATTGCCTGGACATTCACGGCCCATCTCCAACGTCCATGGCTGAGGCTTCTGGGATTTTGGCTGATCCTAGCCTTTGGCCTCGGCTTCCACGTCAGCATGTGGGACCCGCTGTGGTTATCCGAGTCGGTTGCCACATCGCTGTTCACGTTGAGCATCGCCGCCTTGCTATCCGTCTCGGCTGCCGACATCGACTGGGGACGATTGAGCATGCTCGTGGGAAGTGCGATCATCGGCAGCTTGACCTTGCTTGGCGCCCTCTTCAGCATGGTGCGTGATGGGAACATCCCCCTAGTGCTGATGACAGCGGTTATCCTCCTGGCGCTCGGCTTACTGCTCACAATGCGTAGGCGGCCCCAACGCGGCGGTTGGTTGCTGATTGGTTATGGCGGAGTACTGCTAGCAGTGGTTGTTATGCAGTTGGCGCTGGTCGCCGGGAGCGGCCGGTGGAAAGTGCCGTTTTATCATGTCCTCCGGGACCGAGTGCTTGCCGAGGCCCAAGCAACGGCCTTCTTCACCGAACGAGGCATGCCCGCCGGGGAGCGGCTTGAGGTTTTGAGGAGCCTGAACCGGAGTGGCTTTGTCGATTCACTCCTGCACAACGCCAGGTTTCGTGCAATCGAAGCCTGGCTGGCCGAAGACGGTCGGCCGGTCTACTTGTCCTACCTAATTGCCAACCCCGGAAAGCTACTCCTAGAACCAGTGCATGCCCACCGACAGCTTCTCAATCCGCTTTCTTCCGAATTCGCCGGCGACGAGGTCAGACTGCCTGTCTGGTACCTGGCCTTCTCAAACCTGCTCTTCCCCCGGTCGACTCCGGTGCTCGTGGTGGCCACGTTGACCACCTTGATGGCAACATTGTGGGTGTGGCGCAACGGAAGACTGACCCCCGTCTGGCTGGTTGCAGCATTCCTGGTCGTCAGCGCACCTGCATTGATGTTGATCGTATGGCATGCGGACAGCATTGAAATTGAACGGCATGCCTTTCAAGCGGCTTTCCAGCTCAGGCTCGGCATCCTGCTGCTCCTTTTACTGGCGATTGAAACTGGCGTCGGCCTCCGCCGGAGTACAATCCCTCCGGCTTAGTTGGTAGGCCCTCGCTGGCAAGGAGCGCGTTCACGGCCAAGAAGCATTCGGGAGCCGGCGGGTCGAACAGGCGAGAGGCGAATCGAACTTTGGCCCGAATCGGGATGAATCCTTCGAAACTCAAACGCAGCACATATCATCCGACCAGGGTGACGGTTGCCATTTTGGTCCATATCCCGCATCTGACGGGCTACTTCACCGGCCGCTGGCAGGTCTTGAACGCATGTCTTGAAAGCCTGCGCCTCAATACGACCATGGAGTACGACCTGCTGGTGTTCGACAATTCCTCCTGCCCGGAGATAGGTGACTATCTCGCTCAGCGGCAGGCGGACGGCTGGATTGAGTTCTTGCTTCGATCGCGAGTCAATCTCGGCAAGCAGGCCGCCCTGCGGCTGATTTTTCGGGTAGCACCCGGCGAGCTGGTGGCCTACGCTGACGACGACTTTTATTTCGAACCCGGTTGGCTAACCGAGCAGGTTGCGCTATTCGATGCCTTTCCCAATGCCGGGATGATCAGCGGCTACGTCATCCCATCCTTCTTCGATCCCGCACGCATCAGCGCGACGCTTGCTTTTGCTGAACGTGAGGAAGTTTCCATCATACAAGGCCGGTTTACCTCCGACCAACACTTGCAGGATTGGGCGGTAAGCACTGGGCGCACCCCAGAGCAGGCCGTGCAGGAGATAGGGCAGTCGGTTGAAGTCGTCCTTGAATATCAAGGGCGGCAGGCGTTTGCGGCTGCTAACCATGACCAGTTCCTGGCACCGAAACAGGCGATTCTCGAAGCGCTGCCGCCGGAATGGAGCGGGCGGCTAATGGGTGGCATGATCGAAATGGATCAGGCCGTCAACCAACTGGGGTACTTGCGCCTGGCAACCCGCCAGCGGACTACGCGTCATCTGGGCAATCGGTTAGATCCAAGCCTTGCCGAACGCTTCCGGTTTGATCCCACTCCTGGCGTGCGGGTGGGTGGCGGGACAGAAAAGCCGGGCGGTCTGTGGCGCCGATTCTTGCTTTGGTCTCCGATCCGAACCCTTTTGCTCGGGCTTTATAGCCGCCTTTTTCGCTGGATCAATCCAGAGTGAAATTCCCATCGTGATGTCGACGCCGATGTCCAATCAGAGCGATTCACCCAAAGTAAGCGCCAACCTGATCTGGGTCGACGTGACGTCATGCCCCGTATGTGAATCCACCGGGAACGACCTACAATCGTTCCAGCACGACCGCGGCATCGTGCCCTTGCATTACCAGTATTGTCGTCGTTGCGGATTAGTTTTCCAATCGCCACGGCCGGACAACGACAGTCTGGCTGCGTTCTACCGCCGCGAATACGATCGGCTGTTGAATCCCGGGCAGGCGGAAGTCGCACGCAACGTTTGGGAGCAGCAACGGCGAGCATCCTACTTTTTTGACTTTCTCCGGCGGAACCACATCCGACCCGCGACTTGCCTGGATGTCGGCTTCTCCATGGGCAGGTTGATGGACCAGGTCAGGCAGGGATTCGGATCTACCGTCGTGGGGATCGAGCCTTCCAAGTATCAGCGTAGGCTGGCCGCCGAGCTTGGGTTTGAGGTCTATGCCTCCCTCGCCGAGGTGCCGTCGGATTGGTCCAAGCGGTTTGATCTGGTCACGATGAGCCACGTGCTTGAGCACCTGACAGACCCGGTTCAAACGCTGCGCACCATCCGTGAGCGATGGCTCTCCGATGGCGGAAGGCTGTTGCTCGAGGTCCCTGATCTGATCTGGCATGCCTCGTATGAGCTATCGCACGTACATGCGTTCACCCTGGACTCGCTTACGAACGCGTTGGCCCAGGCAGGTCTTAGACCAACTCGTACGGTACGCCATGGGAACCCTTACTCCCGGCGGATACCTTTCTACCTGTTGGTACTTGCCCAGATCGAGACTGGTGACATTGAGTTGGTCAGTCCGCCTGGAGCCTTCTCACTCAGGGTGAAGCGAGGCCTGGCCCACTGGCTGGTGCGAATGTACCAGCGGTTGGTTCGGATCGCGTTAGGTCCACAAGCTATGGCGACCTGGATGGACTCCTAAATGGCAAGAGCCGAGAAAGCGGTCACGGATGAGTTACCGCCGGCCTCCCTCAACCGAGACTGGATTGTTATTGCGCTGATGGGGCTGGTTGCCGGCCTAACTTCGGCGCTTGTTCTTTTCGCCAGCCCGTGGGGTATCGGTGTTGGCTACGACTCGTATTTCTACCTGAGCGCAGCCCAAACCCTGTCGGATGGAATTGGTCTGGGCCGCATTCACGCTTCAGGTGCGTTCATCCCTCTCACCCACTTCCCACCGCTGTATCCGACATCGATCACGCTCGTCACGCAGCTTTCCGGCAGCCCGTCGGCAGATGCGGCTCGCTGGTTGCAAGCCTTGCTGGCTGGGCTGCTTCCAGTTTCAGTTGGCTTGGTGGCAGCGCGGAGCCATGGAAGATGGGTCGGATTAGCCGGTGCGGTGTATGTTGCCGCCAGCCCGGTGCTGTTCGCCCGCCATTTGTGGGCCATGAGCGAATCGGTCTTCTACCTGGTACTCGTGGCCAACTGGTTGGCCCTGGCAGCCTTCACCCGGCGGCCCTCAATCCGGCTTGCCGGGGTGGGGGGCGTATTGGCCGGGCTGGGTTACCTGACGCGCTACGCGGGCGTCAGCATAGTTGGCATGTGGGCCTTAGTCTGGTTGCTCTTGCCCCACAATCAGGGGCGATCCAGGTGGATCACCCTGGCCGCGTTTGCGCTGGCATGCAGTCTGGCGGTCCTGCCGTGGGTAGTGCGCAATCAGTTGCTCGATCAGGCCCTGACCAACCGGTCTTTGGTATTTCATCCGCCGACACTAGACCAATTCAAGGAAGCAGGACGTGCGCTGGCCAGCTGGTTGCCTGTCAGCCAACTCCCCCTGTGGTTGCGGCTTGGGGCCGTGCTGATCGTCGGCGGAGGGCTCTCAACAATCCCGCTTCTGGCCTGGCGCGACGAGTCGAGGGGTGAACATCGGGCTGTGTTCGGATGGCCGGCCATCATCCCGCTGGCGTTTGCGGGCGCCTACCTGGCTATGCTGTTGCTGTCGCTGACACTTTTCGACGCCTCGACGCCGCTCGACAGTCGGATTCTTTCGCCGATCTACCTGGCACTGGTCGTGTCCGCGTTGTTCACATTGCCGACGCTCGTGGCGGCCGCCAGCCGTAGGCTGCGACTGGCGCTGGCTGGCGCTGGGTTGTTGGTGTTCTTCGTGTTCGCCAACGCTACCTATGTTCTGGCGGCCGACGCTCGGGCCGATGGCTTGGGTTTCAACAGCCGGGCTTGGCGTCGGTCTCCAACCGTGGCGGCGGTCCGAGAACTTCCGTCCGACATTCTGATCTACTCTAACGAGTCCTTTCCAGTATCCTTCCACACGGGCCGACCAGTGTTCTCGGTACCGGAACGTCTGGATCCTGTGCTAAGCAGTGAGCGACCCGACTGGGAACAAGCCGTTGCCGAGATGCATGTGCGGCTGGCCCAGACGGAAGGTGTCTTGGTTCTCATTCATCCCAACGAATTGCGGGTGGAAATGCCACCAATCGAGACGCTGACGATGGGTTTGGTACCGCTGATGGAGGCGAATGATGGGACGATCTATATCTCCCGAGACTCGCATCAGCCAAGTTCAGGCTAAGGGTGAGGCATGGACCAACCAAGCAGCTTGCCGACCAAAAACCCAGATAGCCTGGCGGCCCGCTTGATTTACCGGATCAAGCCGCGTATCCCACGTTCACTGTGGCAATTGATCACGGCGCCGTACTGGTGGTGGTACAACCGGGCTCGTCACCAGGTAGCTGGCGTGGTTCACCCTGCAAGGCGGCGCAGCATTCGGGAACTGCGAGAGCTCAAGGGTGCCCACGCCGGGGAGCGTTGCTTCATAATGGGCAATGGGCCCAGCTTGGCGAAGATGGACCTGAGCATGTTGGCCAACGAAGTCACATTTGGTATGAACCGGATCTACCTGCTTTTCCCCGAGCTGAGCTGGCGGCCCTCATATTACGTTGCCGTCAACTCATTGGTCATTGAGCAGTGTGCGGACGAGATTAAGGCGTTGACCATGCCCAAATTCGTCACCTGGCGCGCCCGCCGATGGATGCTGGAGGATCCAACCGTCGTTTTCCTGGACACGGACTATACCGATCCGCCAACTTTCTCCAGGGACGTCAGTGGGCGTGTATTTGAGGGCTCGACCGTTACCTATGTCGCCCTGCAGCTCGCCTACCATTTGGGCTTCCGCCAGGTAATCCTCATTGGCGTTGACCACATTTTTCGGACAACTGGGCCACCCAATGTCACGATTACCTCGCAAGGGGATGATCGGGATCATTTCGCCACCGGCTACTTCGGCCAAGGATTCCGCTGGCAATTGCCGGACCTGGCGGCGTCGGAACGCGCCTACCAGATGGCCAGGCAAGCATTTGAAGCTGATGGACGCCAGGTGCTGGATGCCACCGTCGGCGGCAAACTGACTGTGTTCCCCAAGGTGTCATTCGCCGATTGCGTTGCCCCCAGCGGCGATTGAATGCCAGCCGATGATTGCTAGCCCGGGCACCTTGGCTGCACTTGGCATTGCACACGACCAGGGTCTTCCCATGAGGCAAACTGGCTCGTACGGTACCGCCAGTGTGCCGGCCAGGTTCGGCCATGAAGGACGCCAGGCGGCCCGAGCTTGGTCTGACCCGAGGCGTGCATGATTGCCAAGGCCCAGTCCCTGGCCGAGTCCGGCCTGCTTTTCCCCATTGGTCTGACTGCCGGGGCATTGATCTCGCTGTACACTGTCAACGCCGCGTATATCTCGATCAACGAACTGGTACGGCCGCTGGTCATTTCCCTGGCCATGGCCGCTGTGCTGTGCGGGGCCTACGCCTTTCTGGGCTTCGGCAGCGTCCAACGCAGTCTGCTGGCCGGCCTCATCATGCTCAGCCTGCTCACATACGGTCAGTTCTACGGTCTATTTGAAGGCGCATCCGTCTTCGGTTGGACCATCGGTCGGCATCGGTATCAGGCCGCCATCCTGGTGGGACTGTTGACCCTGGTGAACCTCGCCGTGATACCCCGGCGCCACCACCTCTGGACTGATTTTGGCAAAGCCCTGACTGTGGTCGGCGCGGCCGCACTCGTGCTTCCCCTCCTGTCGTGGCTTACCGGCGGCGGCTGGGCAAGGAACCAGGCGTCGTCCGACCATGAAGCCCGCTTGGCGACGCCGCAGCTGTCGTGGTCCGTCCCGGAGCAGCCACCCGATATCTACTACCTTGTTCTAGATGGCTACGGCCGCACCGACGTTTTGCGCGACTACTACGAATTCGACAACAGTTCCTTTATTGTCGCCCTCGAGGCGAGAGGCTTCAACGTGGCGGAGGCGGCCACTTCGAACTACATGCAGACTCGTCAGTCCCTCGTGTCAAGTCTCAATATGGACTACCTGCCGGCATTGCTGGAAAGGGCTGGTTCGGGGCCGGCCAGTTTTCCCTTCGCCTCGGCGATCCGCGACAGCTGGGTGAGGGAGCTCTTGGAGTCGGCTGGCTATCAGGTCTACGCGTTCGAGACGGGCCTGCCCGAGACCGAACTTGACAACGCCGATGTCTATTTGAGCTACCAGGACGACCCACGCTACACTGCCCCCGATGACAATTGGCGCCGTCTTTCTACCTTCGAGGCGTTGCTGTTCGAATCGACCGCGCTGCGCATATGGTATGAGTTGGTCGACCCGCTGGCGGCCTCAGCCGAGCAGGGCCCGTTTGCCGGCGCCTACGGGCAGCACAGGGCCCGCATCACCTTCACCTTTGATCGGATTCAGGAGATAGCAGCACTCGAAGGCCCGAAGTTTGTCTTCGCTCATGTCGTCGCCCCGCATCCGCCATTTGTCTTCGGGGCAAACGGGGAGGCGCGCAATCCGGATCGGCCGTTCAACCTGGTTGACGGTGACGCTTACCAGGGCACCCACGAAGAGTATCTGGTCGGATACAAGGAACAACTGCAGTATGTCAACCGCTTATTGCTGAC
>DASWJQ010000082.1:0-4384 GCA_036397095.1 Anaerolineales bacterium | reverse complement strand
CAAGGGATAGAGCGCCGCGCCGAACACCAACGCCGCCAACCCCAACTGCCACAAACCGCGCCAACCCGGCGACCAACGCCATTGATCCGACAGGATCCAGCCGAGGGCGGCACCGCCCGCCAGACTGAGCAGCGTCCACACTTGCAGATAGAACTTGAAGACCGTGTTCATGCGGCCGATGTCGCCTTGCAGCACGACGACTTCCACAACCAGCGTCAATGCCAACGCCGTGCCAGCCAGGAACAGAACAACCCGTTTACCGACCGCGAGCTCAGGCCTGAGAAGCAACAGCCCCGCCCAAGCCATTAATGGAATGGCCGGCAGCATAACGCGGTAGCCCAGCCCGGTCAGCAACAGCACCAGAATGGCGGACACCGCAACCGCTGTCAGCAAGTAGCCGAAGAGCGGTTTCATACGCGACAAGGCCGAAATCGGCGTTTGCGCCATCCATTGACGGGTCTCCCATACAAACCAGACGACCAGCACAAACAGGAACAGGCCGTAGACCGTCAGGTAGGCATCGATGGTGGTCTTGCCGCCCTGCCACAACTGGGCTTGGGTGTAGCCCTGTACATACCATTCTGAGAATGGCAGGAACAATACGAAGGTTAAGCCGGCCAGAATCGCCGCAGCGACAACACCGGAGGCCAGCCGGCGTACACTCCAACCGTGTCGCAAGATGGGGGCCAGGACGACAGCCAGGCCCGCCAGAATCAGATACACCGGGAAGTCCCAGGTGTTGGTCGGTCGGAGCGCACCGACGAGCAAGGCGCCGGCGGCCAGACTCGCCCCAGTTTGCCACAACCGCATGGGAAGCCGCAGGGCGGCTGCCCGCAGCCACGACACACCCCAGGCCAGCGTAGCCACTGTGAGCGGCAGGCTGATCATGTGGGCGTGCAGATCGGCGTAGAGAAAGGTGAAGAATGGAAACTCGGTGATCGGACCCGGTTCGCCCGGTCCGGGTGGGATCGCCCGGCTCGGGTTCCAGTACCACCAATCCAGCGCGATCGGCAGAGCGCGCCCGCCGATCACCACTTCGTAAGCCCCGCGCACGGCGGCGATCAATCCCGCCGCCAGGTTGCTGGCTCCACCCCCAAGCTGCACGAGCGCTTCATACAACATGCGCACAGTGCCCAGATTGCCCAACAAAACCAGCGCCAGGGCGGCCCCGAGGCCGGCCCAGCGACGCAAGCGGGCGTCTTTGCCGCCCCCAAGAACGTAGAGATGGCCAGCCGTGGTGTAGGCCGTGATGGCCAGCAAGGCGAACAACGTTGGGATGGCCAGGTTGTACGCCAAGCCGGGCTCAATCCCAAGCAGTTTCATAGGCAGGCCAATGATGACAAACCCAAAGTAGTAGTAGTTGATGTAGCCGCCAGCAAACCACGGATCAAAGGGCGGAAACGTGGGGCTCTTGAGGACCGCCGTCAGGTACGACAGGTCCATCGGTTTCTCCCCTCCCTTGGCCGGGTGCCACAGATCCGGATTGCCAAAACGGATCAAGAGGTCGAGCAGGAAGAAGGCCAGCGCCAGCAGCTCGACGAAGACAATGCGGCGCCGTTGGTTCTCGAGCAGGGTGGCCAACTCCCGTCGGTCGCGCCATGCAGCCAACCCGCCGGCCAATGCCAGCGCCAGCACCACCAGCCACAGGGTGCCCCGTGTGACCAGCACGCCGGCGCTGCCCAGCAGCCAGGCGATCCAGGCAAACAGCAGCAGGCCAAACACCCGGGCGACGGCATAGCCACCGTCTTCCAGGCCAGGGAACACACGCCGGACCATAGGCCAACTCAACCAGCCGAACGCCGACAGCATCAGCCACCAAACGACCACTGCCAAAGGCTGGCTGCTGTTGAGCAGCCCGTCTGGCGGGAACAGGTCTCGCCAAGTACCTAATTGTTGGACGACCCGCCAGCGCTCGGGCGGCAGCAGCAGTGTGTGCGCCTGGGCGTCGGTCGTCAGCTGGTCCGGACCGGCATGAACAATCCGGCTGACGTCGACATCGCCTAACTCCTGCCGGATCAAATCCGGATCGAAGTCGGGCGCCTTGGCGAAGACCAGCACCTGCGGATGATCGTAGACGGTGAACGATTCCTCGGCCGACTGGTCGCTGATCTCGATTCCGAACAACGCAGGATTGGTCTCAAAGACCTTGATCAGCTGGAAGCCAAGGCGCGAACCGGTCGAGCCAGGTTGGGCCCGGTCGGCGCAGGCGGCCACGTCTTGGGGCGCCGGACAATCGAGCAAGGCCCGGTAGAAGGCGGTCGTCAGCGGATAGCGGCTGGGGACACGGGCGATGGTGCCATATTGGCGATTGGAGCTGATGAAGAAATACTCGCCTTCGCTGAAGCTGTCGAGGATGCGCTCGAGCTGATCCGGCTGCCCATCGCCGTCTTTGTCTTCATCATCCGGCCAATAGGCTTCCAGATTTCGTGACGGATAGCGGCCGCCCGGATCGTAACTATCGATCCGGGTGGGCAGCGGGTCATCCCAGCCCGTCTCGTGGATGATGATCGAGCCACGTATGGCCACGGCGGTCCCGTCCGATATGGACAGGACGAGCTGGTACGGCTTGCCCGGTTCAAGAGCGGCCGGGCCGATGAATGTGATCGTGACCGGCGTCGACAGATCATCATCCGTGTCGATCGAACGGCTGCCTGCGGCCAGCACTTCCCCGTCCTGCCCCGACCGCAGCTCAACCCGCAGCTCGGCCGGTAACTGGCCCAGGCTCTCGAGCCGCCCCAGGCGCACACCGGTTGCCTGGCCGGTAAGCCGGCCGTCAAAGCTCAGCAGCTCAGAATCGCCGGCGCCAAGCAGCAGCTCCTGTTCGGCAATATCGACCCGCTGCAGTTCCTGCCCGGTTTCGGTCTCGACCACCAACGCCGGCCCACCGTCCATCCCGATCGCCTCGGCCCCCAGCGCCGACAAGCGCAGGTTGTAGTTGGCACCGGCGCGCAGTTCGACGGCCGGCTCGAAGGCAACTTCGACGCGGGTTTCGTTATCGGCCGGAATGCCGCCTTGATAGCGGGCCGTGGTCAGTGGTGAACCGTCGGGCGGGCCTTCGTACAAATCGAAGACCAACTGCTCGGCTTGTGCCTGGCCCAACAGCGATTCGACGAACGGTGTCAGGACAGCAATGGCGGTGCCATTGAATTGGGAATTGAACCCAACGACCAGCGGCTGGCTGGCCTGCAGCACCAGATCTTCCGGGACGATCAGCGGCTCAAGCAATTCGCCTTGCTCGGTCTCGACGACAACATTGACCGCCGCGGGCACATGGCGATAGATCCAGCGGGAGGCTTCGACGCGTGTCATAGGTTCGGTATAGATCCGCAGGAAGGCGAACGCATAGCCTGCGGTCCCTGCCACCACGGCCAGCCCGGCAACAGCCGGAAGCCAAGCTGGGATTCGCCGCCAGCGCCCTACCCCCTGGCGCGCCCGGTCCCATGCCGTCCATAAGCCCCAGGCGGCCAGAATGGCCAGAATTGGATAGACCGGCAATTGGTAGCGCATGGCTTGCGTGAATGCGCTCGATTGCCACAAGAAGTAGCCGGCGGTCCACACCAGCGGCAGCAGGTGCCGCTGCCAACCGCGCCCGCGAGTGGTTTCCCAGGCAGCCCAGGCCCAACTGCCCCAGGCCGCCAGGCCCAGCAGCGGGCCCATGCCCCACAGCACCATGTTCTTCCACGAAAACCAGATCGGGATGCGGTCGGCCCACTGAAGCGCCGGTGGGAAGTCGACCTGCCCACTGGTTTGCAGCCGGATCTCGGCCATCGTCGCCAGCCAGCGGGGGTTGGGCCGCAGGCCGAATAAACCCGGGCCGCTGAAGGCGTACGGTTGGAACAGCCGGAAGGTGACCAGCGAAACCAGCGCCGCCAGGCCCAGGCCAACCACCCCTTCGCGCAGCAAACCGCCGCGCTCTTCGGCTGGCGACCGGTACCAACGGATGCCGGCCGCCAGAGCGGCCATACCTGCCAGCGGCAAGGCGCTGATCTTGGAGGCCATTGCCAGACCAAACAACAGGCCAAAAAGCACGTAGTCCCATCGCCGGCCGCTATCCAGCACACGAACGGCGAAATAGAAGCCAGCCAGTATGAACGTGTTGGCGAATGGATCAACGACGAAGAAATGGGCGTGTTGGATGAGTAGGACCGAGACGGCCGTCAGCCCGGCGGCCAGCAGGCCGACCCGCCGGTCGTACAGGCGCCGGCCGATCAGGTACACGAGCAGGATGGAAACCAGGTCGAAGGTTGCCGATGCCGCCCGGCCGACCAGGTAGATCTGGCCGTACTCGGCCCGGCCAAGCCAGTCGGCCAGGTAGCGAACGATGAAGATGGGCAGCGTGCCGTAGACGAAGAAAGTATGCCCAACATTGTTCGGGTTAAGGGTA
>DASWJQ010000081.1:0-26920 GCA_036397095.1 Anaerolineales bacterium | reverse complement strand
GGGCAATGGCTCCACCCCAAGTCAAGTCTGCCAATTTCCGTCCTTGGCCTTGCCCAATGCTTTGTTGACAGCTACTCGTATTGAAGCACCATCGGCGCAAATCGATAGGTTGGGGCCGCAGGCCTACTCCGTGGGATGCATTGAGACAAACCAGGCAGAGCGAGGCGTCAACTGAACATTTGTCTCACGCGGGCTGGGATTGCGACATGGAGATCAACCAGGGCGAGGAATTGAGTCCAACCAGCCGCCGCTTGATCTCCGGGAGGCAGGCCAGTGGATCCCAGACCAAGGGTTCAGCCTCGTTCGGTCCCGTCTCAATACCATGCTGGAGACCCTCCGCAACCCAGCCGAAGGGGGTTGGGGGATCTAAGCCAGCGCGCCGCAGGCACAAGATGAAGTCATCATCGTGTGTGGCAGTGAGCTCCTGACCGCAGATTAGCTTCAGCGGAGCCCATAGAGTAGGCAACAGTACTCGGTCCACGAAGAGGAAGGGCTCTGCTCAGGCTGACTGGACGAGCCGGGGCATGTGCTAGGATGTGTCGCGCAAGCAGCGACACCCGAGTGATCGCAATGGTCGACAATAAGAATCCCCAGCCAACGCCCAGCCTCAGCTATGCCGCTCTTCGGCGGCTACAGGTCATTACTATCAGCATCCTTGGCAGATTGGAGCTCGAGCCTCTGCTTGAGTCGATCTTGCTTGGTGCGGTCGAACTGCTCGAGGCCGACCACGCCCACCTCTATCGTTATGACCCGGAACTCGATCAGCTCATCCCTTGGATACCCCATCGCCTCCCCATTTCGGCGGACCTCTCAAACCACGATCGCGGTGAAGGTGCAGTCGGCACCGTCCTGGAGACCGGTCGAACTCTGTTCGTTGACGACTATGACAGTTGGGAGGGCCGTTCGAAGAAATGGCCCTTCGGGGTGACCGGCTCGGTGGTGGCCGCTGAAATCCGGGCAGGCCAGAACTTACTCGGCGTAGTCAGCGTCAACCGGAATCCGTCAGGACCTGCATTCTCATCTGCGTCAGCGGATCTACTGGAGCTCTTTGCCGGCCAGGCTGCGGTCGCCATCACCAATGCCCATAGTTACGAGCAGGCCCGCCGTTCGTTGGAAGAGCTCTCACGTTTGTACGAAGTGTCCCTAAGCGTGACACGCGACCTGGAGCTCTCACAGACACTGGAAGCAATTCTCGAACAGGTTACTACCCTGCTCGGCGCACGTTCTGCCAATGTGCGCATGTATGAGGGGGCCAAAGATAAGCTCGTCCCTCTGATCCCTTTCCGCCAATCGGCGGAAATCTCGGACATTGAGTTGGCGCCGGGTGAGGGGGTTTCCGGGCAGGCCTTTGTTACAGGAGAACCCGTCCTGGTCAACGACTACGATAATTGGGCGGGACGTTCCAACCAGTATCCGGCGGGCAGCATTGCACGGACGATGGCGGCGCCCCTGCGGTCAGGCGAGGTAGTGAAGGGCGTGATCGCGCTCGACCGGCTGGCCGATCAGCCCCCGTTCGACGAGCACGATTTGCGCTTGCTCACGCTGTTTGCCAACCAGGCTGCCGTCGCCATCACCAACGCCCAGTTGTTCGAGCAATCGCAGCAAAGGGAGCGCGAGCTTCAGCACGTGTTCGATAGCTCGATCGATATCACCGGCAATCTCGACCTGACCACGGTCTTGGAAGCGGTGATCAAACGCACAACCGACCTGGTTGAAGCCTCGGAAGGCGAGGTCATCGTCCTCGACTCGGACACTGGCCTGATCAGCGGATTCCTGAACTTCGGCCTGGAAGCGATTGTCTCCCCGCATGCCGTCCACTCTGTGGGCGAGCCGCCAAGCGGCCTCGACGGCGTCGTGATCGCCAAACAACAGCCGATTCGGATCGACGACTACGATTCCTACCCTGACCGGTTGCCTGCGATCCCACGCGGGGTGGCCGGTCCGATGGTTGGGATCCCACTGCTGCACCACGGCCAAGTACTCGGTTCGCTCAGCTTATTTCGAGGAGCCGGCAAGCCACCGTTTGACGAGGCGGATGTTCGACGACTCAGCTTATTCGCCAATCATGCCGCTGTGGCCATTGCCAACGCGCGGCAGGTTGAGGAGTTGAGCCGGCTCCATGCCCAAGAACTGGAGCAAGAGCGGCTCGAACTTCAGATCCGGATGGCGAGCGCGGTGCAGACCGGGTTCCTACCCAGCCGGCTGCCACAGGAAGAGGCTTTCGAACTGGCCGGCTTCTGGAGTCCGGCGCAGCAGGTTAGTGGGGACTTCTACGACGTTATATCCCTCGATGCCGGCCGCTGGGGTTTGGTAATCGCTGATGTCTCGGACAAGGGCATACCGGCCGCCTTATTCATGGCAATGGCCCGTACGCTGTTCCGGGCGCAGGCAAGTATGGCAGCCGACCCAGCCGAGGTGCTTGCCGCCGTAAATCGCGAGATTGTGCGCGTGTCACACTCGGGAATGTTTGTTACGGCGGTATACGCCGAGTATCAGCCGGCGAACCGCCGGCTGCGCCTGGCGAACGCCGGTCACAACCGACCATTGCTGCTGCGCACTGACGCAGACCACGTCACAACGCTCCATCTGCCGGGGATGGCGCTCGGCGTCGTGGCCGATGCGGAGTATGAGTCTACTAGCTTGGACTTCCAACCAGGCGACCTGCTCCTTCTGTATACCGACGGCATCACCGAGGCCATCAACCAGTCGAGTGAGCAGTTCGGGATCGACCGTCTCCACGCCGAGCTAATCGCCACCCGGCGCCTACCCAGTACGGAGGCACTCGAGCGCCTCAAAGCCTCGGTCGACCATTTCTGTGAAGGCCTGCCGCAGTTCGATGATCTGACCTGTCTACTGCTGCGGGCGCTCGACGATTCCAGGTGAGCGAACATACCAGACAGCCAAAGCCGAGGTTGGCTGTCCACCGACCACATGCCTGAGGATCAACCGCCTCCCCGAGGCTATCAGGAATTTATCCCATGCCTGGGGGCGTGGACTGGGCGCGGGATGATCGTGACCGCGCAGGCAAGCTGATGTGAAGCAAAGAGGTCGGCTCCGCCCGGCGCGCTTACTCGATCTGCAAACCCCCGAGCAGTGCGTCGAGCAGCGAGAGGTCAGGCATGAACGATTCATCCGGATAGCCATTGAGCGCCGCCTCGCTCGCCGCGATGTGTCCATCGAAATCCTCGGCGAAGGCCTCGAACTCATCCGGCGGGATATCCCCCTGGGCTGGCAGGTTGGGATGCGACACGGGCAAGATCGCGGCGACGTAGTAGGCGTCATCGTGGGTCAACCCTTGGAACGTGTAGAAGAGTTCGTGATTGTTGACAATGCGGTACGCCTGACCATAGAGCGTCAGAAACCGAACGCCGCTGCCCTCCTGGAAATCGACGAACCTGACCTGGGCACGGAGCATTTGGGCGGCATTGAAGGGTGGCAGAAAGGGAATCCCCCGCTCGAAGGTTGCCGGCGGGGACACCAGGAATGACCGCAGCCGGTCGATGACGCCACCGGCGGTTTCGTTCATGGCGGTGAACTCGGCCGCGGGGTAAACGTAAATCCGTGGCAGGTGGAAGGTTTCCGGGAGCAGGTAGCCTTCCAGCGTGAGGCGGACGTGCTCGGGGCCAACATCCCAGGGAGCGACGCTGTCAGACTCGGGCACGGCGGTGATGCTTTCACAAATCGCGCCCGCCGCCAGCGACGGGGGGAGTATGAGGCTGACCCCGCCGCATTCAATCTCTACGCCGCTGACTGCCTCGGTCGCCAGCCCAGGCGGCACATCCCCCGCGAGCGTCGCGGTTTGGGTCGGGTCGACCGGCAGGCTTGGCGACTCTGGCGTCGTCTCATCGGGGCCAAACAAGACGCTGCAAGCCAGCCCCGCCAGCGCCAGGCTGGCCAATGCCGTCAATACTGCCGTCTTTCGGGGCTTGGCGGCGGTTACGGAAATTCGGTGGGGGTTCATTGAAGGGCCTCCCGTGTGGTTGCCACAAGTTAGGTTGTTGTGGACCAGCAAGTATTGTAGTCCTCTTCCTGCGGCCGGGAATCCTCCAAGACTCCTAACTTCCCTTGCCCGTTGATGGGCCACAGCTGGGCCGGCCCAGATCTGCCTCCTTCAGACCTGAGACGATGCTCGGCCCCTGCCAAAGGGGGCGAAGGGTCATCATGACGTGGACAAATACAGCTAGTTGCATATGGACTTCAGTCGGTGTAGGATGAATACGAACCGTCTGCTCCCCTTGCGGCGGTCGACGAGCCTCGCTGCATGTGGTGGCGTACTGTGCCGCCACGGCCACACATCACACAGGAGAAGGCACTATGAGCGTTCATCGGTCGCTTGCACCGGCGGTAGTGCTGGGAGCAGCCCTGCTCCTGGCCGCCTGCGCCGGCCAAGTCGGGCCCGAAGGCCCGGCGGGTCCGGAGGGCCCTCAAGGTCCGTCCGGCCCGGCGGGAGAGTCGATAACTACCGCCGACCTCTCCTGTGGAGAATGCCACAACGCGACGACGTTGATCAGCGGCAAAGAGGCGGCTTGGAGCACGTCCCAGCACGGCTCGGGCACAAGCTTCGCGCGCGGCACAAGCAGCAGCTGCGCCGGTTGCCACTCCGGTGGCGCCTTCAGCGAGCGCATTAGCGCCGGCTTGCATCCGGGCGAGGTTGAATCGGGAGATCCGGACCCGACCCGCCAGGATTGCCGTGCCTGTCACAAGATCCACGAGACCTACACTTCGGCTGATTTCGCCCTGGAGACATCCGACCCCGTCGAGTTCTATGCCTTCGAGGGTGTGACCTTCGACGGCGGCAGTGGCAATCTGTGCGCCAACTGCCATCAACCGCGCGGGGGCAGAGGCGAAGCCGTAAACGGCGAGGTGCAGGTCACCAGCACCCACTGGGGGCCGCACCACGGGCCGCAATCGTCCTTCCTGCTCGGAGTCTCTGGTTCGGGAGTGGAAGGGTCGCCGGCGGCTCACTACAGCGCTGTCGAGAACACCTGCGTTGGCTGCCACATGGGTGAGGGGGCGGACCACTCGTTCGCACCGTCGGTCGATCGCTGCCAGGCCTGCCACGCCGATGCCGAGAGCTTCGACATCAATGGGACCCAGACCGAGGTCCAGGCGATGCTGGATGAGCTCGAGGCGCTGCTGATCGCCGAGGGTCTGTTGGATGAAGAGGGCCACCCAGCAGTCATTGCGGTCCCCGAAGCTCAGGCGGACGCACTGTGGAACTGGATCGCGATTGCCCACGAGGATCGCAGTCTTGGCGTTCACAATCCGGCCTATACCCGAGCGCTGCTCGAGTACTCGCTGGAGACCATGCGCTAAGGCAACACATTCACTACTCCGAGGAAAGATCGCCGGGCGCCTCAGGGCGCCCGGCTCGATTCTGGGCGATGCCCCTATCCATCCGTACCATTGTTCTCACGCCTGGCCAGGGCCGTACTTTTGGGTACACCGCCAGATATTCCGAAATGTCGCACCCGGTTGCACCGGCTTGCATTTGCCGGTAGGCTGGAATGCCTTCCGGCGCGGTGTGCCGTGTGTACCAACCTGCAGGAGTAGGAAAGTGATGATGATTAGCCTTGGCAAGACCTGGCATTTTCGGACCGCGTTGGCGGCCACGACCTTGAGTCTGATTTCGTGTGCCGTTCTTGGCGGAGCCGAACCCGCCTCGAGCCCGACGGACAGCGCCGGAGATCTCGGATCCGTTCCACCAACCGCCACCAAGCTTCAGGAGGCGGCAACGACTGCTTCGCGCGTGTGTGAGGACCCCCCACCCCAAGAGGTCGCGCTCGGAGCCACGATCACCTCGAGCATCGGCGAACCGGATTGGACCAACTGCTATTGGCTCGACGTGCCGCCGGGGCTGACGAGCATCACCTTCTCCATGACCGGTTTGGAAGCCGACCTCAGCTTGTTCGCCGGCTATGGCTACTTGGCGCCGCTTCAGTACCACATCATGGAGTTTTGGGATTCGACGGAAGCCGAGACGGCGGATGAGAGCATCAGCTTACAGAACCCCAAGGCCGGTCCCTACTTCCTGCGTGTCGGCATTGCCGGGCCGAAAGACCCGTCGCCGTATACCCTGACTGTGATGGCGGACCCGCCAATGACCTCTTCTATCACCGGCGTTTCACTACCCGGACTCGACAGCTGTGGCGGACCGGCGCAGGTGCTGGCGCTCGGCGCGTCTGCCACCGGCGAGATTCCGGCGCATGACGAGCGGCCGCTTGCCTACGAGTACTACTGCGTTGAAGTTCCTGCCGGCACGAGCAGCTTCACGGTCGAGTTGGCCGACATGACCGGATTCCTCGAGCTCTTTGTCCGTCGCCACACCCCGGTGGACTGGGCGGACCGCACCCGCGCCGACGATCTGATGATTGTGGTTGAGAACCCTGAGCCGGGCGCCTACTACATTGACGTCACCGCCGCCTTGGTTGGTGCCAGCTCGCCCTACACGTTGACCGTGAGCGGACCCTAGAGCCAATGCGCTAGCACCGGTTCCCCCGCCGGCGCCGACCGGAGCCGAGGCAGGAGCCTGGAGGCGGTCTGGGGGATCATCGGGCCTGTCGCCGGACTCATGCTTCGTGCCTTGGCGTGTGGCAAAGTGAATGCGCCACCCAGTGCCCTTCGATCAGCGCCGTCACGCCCCGACGAAGCCAACCGCAGGATCGGCGGCGCGCCGGTCTGGTACGGGCACCCCGGCGGCCTCCACTGATACGCCCCCCTGTGCCCAAGTCTGTATCGCCATCCCTCCCTGACGGGCATGGTCACCGTCCTGCCAGCGCGGCATCATCGAAACACGAGTGACCATCAACACAGATCGGAGGTTGACATGACCCTCAACTCGCTCCATGACCTATATATCGACCAACTGCTCGACTTGTACAGCGCAGAGCAACAGTTGGCCAGGGCAATGCCTGAGTTCGCGGAAGCGGCCTCCAGCCCGCAACTGCGCAGCCTGCTCGAACACGAAGTCGAAGAGGCCAGCGCTCACATGGAGAAGCTCGCCACGCTGTTGGGTGAACAAGGTGTCGACGCAGGCAGCAAACTATGTCGCGGCATGCAGGGCTTGGTCCAGGAAGGCTCTGAGGTCCTCATGCTGGATGGGCCCTCAAGCACGATTGACGCCGCCGTGATCCTGGCGGTGCAGAAGGCACAACACTACGAGATTGCCACTTGCGGCGGACTGCTCGCCTATGCCGAAGTCCTTGGTTACGACGATGCCGCCAGCACACTGGCCGTATTGCTCGAGGAAGAACACGAGGCAGACCAATCGCTGACCGATCTTGCCGAGGGTGGGCTGTTGGCGACCGGCATCAACGAGCGCGCCGAGAACGCGGAGAGTTAGCGTCGAGCCGGGCTGGCCCGCAGCGGGCGACCGACTGCTCGGGCTTGGCCGTGGTCACCGGCCCAACTCGCAACCGGGCATCGGCGCGCCGGCCCACCCCGAGGGAGGCCGCGGCCCGACCAGACAACTCTTGGATCTTATCTACCTCGAGAGCAGCAATACCAGTCTGATCGCCAATGGCATCAGGGGGTGCGCCACCGGGAAGTAGATGTCGGTCGGGGAAGTTGGCGGCAGGATCCCTGGGCCAGGCTACGCTCTAAGCGATGGTCGCCCAGCCTAGCTGGTCTGTCGCTGCGCCCGATTGGACGATCGCGATCCAGATTGCCGCCTGCGTCGGCGGCCACTGCCACTTGAGGGGCGCTTTGCCGAGCCCGGCGCGACCTTGCCGTTGCCGTTGCTCCGAGGCCGGCTCCGAGGGTTGAAGTCCCCATAGTCGAAGGCATCGAGCTGACGCCGCTCGATCGGCCGCCCCAGGGACCGCTCGATCTGGCGCACAATGGGCTCGTCGTCCGGCTGCGCCAGGGTCAGGGCCTGGCCGCTGCGGCCGATACGGCCGGTGCGACCGACGCGATGGGTGTAGGCGTCGGCCGTGTCGGGGACGTCGTAGTTGATCACGTGGGCGATGCTGGCCACGTCGAGGCCGCGCGAGGCGACGTCGGTGGCCACCAGGATGTCGTACTTGCCGCCGCGGAAACCGTCGATGGCATCCTGCCGGCGGTTCTGGGTCATGTTGCCCTGCAGCGCCTGCGCCCGGTAACCCTTCTTCTCCAGGTCTCGGGCCAGCGAACGGGCCCGATGCTTGGTGCGGGTGAAGATCAGCGCTCGGCCGGCGGCGAGGCGCTCGAGCATTGCCAGCAGCAGGTTCTTCTTGAGCCCGCCCGACACCGGATACAGCGTATGCGAGATCGACTCGGGCGGGGCGATCATCCCGACCTGAACAGTAGTCGGGTCGCGCAGGATGCCGTCCGCCAGCTGGCGGATCTCATTGGGCATCGTCGCCGAGAAGAACAGGGTCTGCCGCCGGGCCGGCACCAGCTTGAGCACGCGGCGGATATCGGGCAGGAAGCCCATGTCGCACATGCGGTCGGCTTCATCGAGCACCAGCACTTCGACCTGGGAAAGGTCGAGGCTACCCTCGCCGGCCAGGTCGAGCAGGCGGCCGGGGCAGGCGACCACGATCTGGGCACCGCGCCGCAGACCTTCCACCTGTTTGCCCTTACCCACCCCGCCGTAAATCGGCAGGCTGCGCAAGCCGGTGCGCTTTCCATACACGCGGGCCGCCTGGTGAATCTGCTCCGCCAGTTCCCGGGTGGGGGCCAGGATCAACGCCCGCACGCCTCGCCCCGGATGGGCCAGCAAGCGGTGCAGGATCGGCAGCATGAAGGCCGCCGTCTTGCCAGTCCCGGTCTGGGCGATGCCCAAGAGGTCGCGGCCGGCCAGGATAGGTGGAATGGACTGCAGTTGGATCGGGGTGGGCTCCATGTAGCCCGCCGATTGGATGCCGGCGCGCACGCGGGCATCAAGAGGAAACAATTCGAAACTCACTAAAAGCACTCCTTGGCTTCGCCCGACATGGGCGAATGTCGAGCCAAGTCGCACCCTCAGCCCTACATTAAACGAAACTGGCACCTCTACGGTGCCAATCATAGAGAAACACGGTCCCGGACCCGACGTCCGGGATGATACTTAATGAGTCTACCCTAGTTGAACTCCCAACGCCAGCTGGGAAACGGGTTGCCGTTCACCGGCGCCGCCGCGGCGCCGCCATCACCGTGGGCACACGGCGAAGGAAACGTCGGAATACACCGGGCTGCGGGCCAAGATCTGCCCGGCGTCGTTGGTCGCCACGAACTGGTATTGGAGCATCGCCTGGTCGAACATGGTGAAATCGGGCACGTTCTCCGACATCAAGTCGAAGGCGAAAACCCCGTCGCCGAGCGGGGTCATGGCAACGCCCGGATTGAAGGCGGTCGTGCGCTCGCTGCCCTCGTCCTTAAGCCGATAGAAGAGCACGATGCTGGTGGCCTGTGGGTCTAGGGACCGAATGCGGAAGGTGAACTGTTTCGGCCCGCAGCCGATGCCGCGGTAGTAGATCTCGTTCGTCGAGACCTCGGGGTCGCCCAGCGGGATGAACGGCTCGACCGGGATCAACTCCGGCACGACCAACTGCGGCGGTTCGGCGATCCGAAACTTGACGTACTTGATATCCTGCAAAATCGAGCCCTGGAACAGCCGGAAGCGAAGTGTGTACAGGCCCGGCGCAAGGTCCCCAATGACGGTCGTGCCGTCATCCGACCAGGTTTCCTTCGGGGCCAGCGACGCTGGCGAGTTGTGCAGCCCGATCTGACCGCCAGGGGGAGAGCCCTGGGGATAGAGATCGACGCGCACCTGGAAGGCGTGGTCGTTGGTGCCAATGTTGGCCACTTGGAAGGAATACGCCAGGTAGTCGTCCTGGGAGGCGAAGTGGAAGGCGAAATCCAGCTGGGCGTCGGCCGCGTGCATCCCCAGAGGATCGTCGTAGTAGTAGCCCAGGTCCCGACCAACGGTGCCGTCCCAGTACCAGGAGGCCATCAGCGCGTCGTCGGCGGCGCGTAGCAGGCGGATTGAACCGGGGTCGTTCGACTTGACCGGGTTGAGCCGCAGCACGCCGCGCCTCTGTTCGAGCGGCCGCGGGTCGCTGTAGATGACCACCGTGTCGACAATCTCGTCACCTTCGAGCGCGGCGGTCTGGTAGTCGGCCCAGGCCCGCGTCAGGTTGATGGCGCCGTTGCCGGTCTCGTTGTAGAAGAGATCGGTTCCGTCACTGCCGGTAATGACACGGCTGTGGCCGGCGATGCTCGAACCCCAGGCCACCGGCCGGCGCGACAAGTTAGCCCCCCACACCCAGCTCTCGACGTAGTTGCGAAAGGCATTCCACAGCACGACGTCGTACTGAGGGTTCGAGGCGCCGGTGATGTACCAGATCATGACTTCCAGGTCGTTGTTGGCAAACGACTGCTTGACGTCGCCGGGCACTCCGGCGAATCCACCAGCGTTGACCAGCCAGTGAAAGAAGTAACCGACGTTGAAGGGCTGGCCAGCCTGGCCGGCTAGGTACCAGTTCGAGCTCTCGCCCCATAGACTGCCGTCGCCGCCGGCCGGCCAGCCGCCCTGATGGAACTGCACCAGGTCGGTCATAGCTGTCGGGCTGCACCAGGCCGGGGTGTGCTGGGCGTAGGAGGGGACGTTGAGCGGCGTGTGGATCACCGGGACCAGCGCCGGGACCATCTTGTAGAGCTGATACATCCCCGAAGAGACGATCTGGAACGTGGCGGTGCCGTCTTCGACCTCTACTCCAAGCATCCACGGAACGCCGTCATCAGTGTAGGTTTGGGCGACGTAGACTGGCTGGCCCGAGGCCTGCGCCGCCTGCCTGCCGACAGACTCCGTCAGCGGGATCGACAGCGTGATCAGGCCAGTGGCCTCGGCCCCTCCGAGGTCGACTTCGAACTCAGGGCCGACGGCGTCGAGCGGGCTGACGTCGGGGAAGGGCACTCCATCCCCGGCGACGGTGATCGCCACCCGCGCGTCCGCGCTTAGCGCGCCTGCCTCGGCCACGAGCTCAACGCCCAGAGGTCCCTCCACCTGGCCTCCGGCTTCGGCCGAAACCAATCCGGGCTCGGGCGTGGCCGTGGCCTCGACTCCTGGCTCTAGAGGCGATGTCGAACCGAGGCTGCAGGCGAGGATCGCGAGGACTAGAGCAACGAAAAGGAGGGCTCGGGTGCGCATTGGCGGATTATAGTCAGGTGCAATCGAAAGGCAAGCGTGGGCGCCAGCCTTGCCGCTGCGCACAAGGCCGTGCGGACGAGGGCTTGCCTCGTCAGGCTTTTCTTGCTCCACCAGCCGCTAGGCGCAACCTGGACGGCGGCGGACCCGCATCAGCTCCGGCCGGCCCGCAAGTTCTATGAGCTTGGTCCTGACAGCCTCCAGGACCATCGCCAGCGGCCAGTAAGTCATGTGTACCAATCCCCACTTCACTGTCCAGCGGGGTTACATCGCCATTACTTGGAAGGTCTAGAAAAGGTAAGTCGGCCAGGCCCGGCCAGCGGAACGAAGGATACGCACCAGCATCCCGCTGACGGGCCCGATCAGGATGAAAGCCGGCAACAGCCAATCGGCTGGGGGAGAGTGACGATGCAGCTCCACACGCCTGCGCCAGCGCCCCAGCAACGATTCTCCTGAGGCGTAAACCAGTGCGAGCGTGGCCAAGTAGCCGACCCAGCGTTGCGGATGATGCAAGGGATAAGGCTCATCGGTCTGGAGCCACCATAGCAGCGGGACGATCAGCACCAGCTTCGTCACGTATCCCGACATCAGGATCAAGTGGTTCCGCCACCTACTGTTGTCCTCGTTGCCAGACTTGCGCCAGCGCGGCTGGCTAAGGAAGTTTACAACAATCGTCTTGAACTCACTCAAGTACAGGCTTGGCGGAATTTTTCGTCCGGCCGTATCCCTGTCTGGCGATCGGCTCATCCCACCACTTCCCAACGATCGTTGAATTGCTTACACCGTAGAGCGCAGTCGCCGACCACTCACGACACTAGAGAAAGCCGTGACACAGGGGGGCGGTTGGTTTATCGAGGGTCCTAGACAGGATCTATAGGGTCGAACCGCAGGCAAACTCCGACGGTGGCGCGGGGCAACCACCGTATTTGAGGCAGGCCAGATTGCGTATGCGGGGAGCCGGGCGCGGCCGGTCAAAGCCAGACTGTGTCTGTCGATGGATCTCCAGAAGGGTGGCTGGCTTCACGCGGAGCTGACCTCCAGGGCGGAAACGCTCCGATCGAGGGTCCCGCTAGGCCACGCAAATGCCAGCTCCGTCCAGTGCTGCCCCATGTCCGACGACCGGAACAGCCCATGGTTGTTGGCCGCATAGCACACGCCAGGTTCTTGCGGGTGCGCTGCCAGCCGGCTGGCGACCGTGCCGGCAGCTGGCGGCAGGCCTTCCATTGCAAAGGCGAACATTCCGCCCGAGGTCTTGCGGTACACGAAGGCCTCGGCGTTGGCCGGTCGATAGGCGACATAGGGTCCCGCCGCCGCCGAAACGACCACCGTCTCCGGATCGCCCGGGTCAACTGCCACGCCCACCAGGTAGCGGTGCTCGAGCCCATCCATCGGACGATCCCAGGTCTGGCCCCCATCGCTGCTCTCGAAGTACCCGTCGCCCGCCGCCGAGTACAGGCGGCCTCTGGCCGACGCGTGGATGGCGGCAGTGTGGGTGTCGATCGGCCCGTCGGCCGCCCGGTCATGCCAGCTGGCGCCGCCATCCTCTGATCGGAGCAAGGCGCCCGCTTCGATGGCGACATAGAGCCGATGGGAACTATGTGGATCGGTCTCGATCCAGCGGACGTGATGGGTGTCGGGCTTGGGTGGAAAGCTCCAACTGCTCGAAGAGGGAACTTCGAGCATCGAATCTAGCTGCTGCCAGCTGTCCCCGCCATCATCGGAGCGCGACAGCGTGCTCGGTTCGGTTCCGGCGTAGACGACGGCAGGTGCCGTTCCCCCGGCAGCTGCCACCGCGACCGCCGAAATCTTCGAGTGCGGAAGGCCGTCCCCGGCCGGCTCCCAACTGCGTCCGTCGTCACGGCTGCGCCACAGCCCATTGCCCCAGGTGCCGGCGTACCACCGGTTCGGCTCCACCCGGTCCACGGCCAAACATTCCGGCGCCTTGCCGGCCAAATGGGTTTCGACACCGCTCTCGCTACCCAGCCTGACGATCAGAACTCCCGCCTGCGTCACGATGCCTACACTGGTCATTCTCGTCTTTCCCTACCTTGACCAAGACCCACACATTGAGTCCAGTTTACCCGCCAGCCGAGGACACGATCACCCACAATGCCGCTTGAGCCGTCGGCGGGCAGGCTGGCGAGGTCCGATGTATGATCTGCCAATGTTCAGCGAGCCCAAGATTGGCATCACGGCGGGTCGCCCTGCGGCTCGCAACGGAGGATTGCTGGTCAGCCTGCTGGCCGTCGGGCTCGGCTTCGCCGCGGCCGGCTTGCTTGCCCTGTTTCGCGGTGTGACCCCGTGGCAAACCTACCGCCTGCTCGTCGAAGGAGCCTTTGCCTGCAGTGCAACCAACCAGTGCAACCTGCTGGCGACACTGCAGTTCACCACGCCACTGATCTTCACCGGTCTGGCGGCAGCCTTGGCCATGCGGGCCGGGCTCTTGAGCCTTGGACAATCCGGCCAAATGGTGCTGGGGGCAGCAACTGCGGCCTACGTTGCGGTTCGCTGGCAAGGCGCCGATTGGATCGGGATCTTGGCTGCCCTGTCGGCTGCAGGGCTCGTGGCCGCACTCTGGTCGGGGATCGCCGGGGCACTCCGAGCCTACCTGGGTGTGCATGAAGTGCTGTCCACCCTGTTGATGAATCCGATCGCCTTCATCCTGGCCGGAACCATTGGCTTTGGCCGAGTGCCCGAGCCCCTGCGGCTGGTTCCACTCGTCGCGCAGAGCAAGCTCACCGCCGGCCTTGGACTGGCGCTCCTGGCCAGCGGGCTGGCATGGTTCTGGCTCCAGCGCACGACCGGAGGTTTCGGACAGCGGATGGTGGCGCACGGCCCCGCTTTTGCCAGGGCTGCTGGTGTGCCCGTGGCTCGCTCCATCGTGCTGGCTATGTTGGTCAGCGGGCTGTTGGCCGGCCTGGGCGGCGCAGTTGAGACCTTAGGGGTACAGTACCGGTTCGTTACTCAATTCGGGGCCGGCGGCGGCTTCGATGGCATCGCCGTCGGCGCACTGGCTCAGCTCCACCCGCTGGGAGTAGTAGCGTCGGCGATCCTGCTGGCCGGTGTCCGTGTTGGCGCCCTGACCGGGCTCCAGATTCAGGCAGACGTGCCCCGTGAACTGGGCAGCGCCATCGTCGCCGTCATCTTGCTGGTCGTCGCCGCTAGCCGCTTGTACGGCTGGGTTCTCGGCCCGCAGGCGGCGGCTCGCGGCGGCCTAGCGGCAGGCAAGGGGGTGGGCCGGGTTGGCTAGCTAGGCACTGTTGTCGGCGTCGGCCAGCGCTCTCATGGCCCGCATTCCGATTTGGATCGCCTCCTGCTCACCCCTGCGAAAGTCTTCCTCACCCCAGGCCGGTTTGATCTCGTCGAATGTGCCGTCCGAGGCGTAGAGCGCACCGGTCCGCCAGCCATGGAACGCCCCCAAAACGAAGAGCGTATCCGACTCCATTTCGACCGAAACCACGCCGGCCTCGACCAATTTGCTGCGCCAGGCCGGATCGCGCGGCGCATAGAAGGCATCGCCGGCGATACCGACTCCGACTGTATGGCTGACCCCAAGTTGCTCGGCAGCCTCGACCAGCGCCCGCAGGGCGGAGAATGTCGGCACCGCCGGGAAGGCGGGCGGCAAGTAGGCGTTGGCCGTGCCACCCGCCCGCACCGTGCCGCTGGCGATGATGACATCCCCAGGCTGCTGGTCCGGTTGAAAGACCCCACAGGAGCCGATCCGAATGAACGTGTCTGCGCCCATATGAGCCAGTTCCTCAAGGGCGATGGCCACTGTCGGGCCGCCCATGCCAGTGCCGCACGCCGTCATGAAGACGCCCTCAAAGTCACCCGAATACACGGCATAGCCTCGGCTGTCCGTCACCAGGCGGCCGTTGTCAAAATGCTCGGCGATGCGGGCGGCGCGCGCCTGGTGGCCCGGGCAGAAGACATAGCGTGAGATTTCCTTGGGATCGCAGACAATGTGGTATTCCATGCACTCCTCCTGGGTCAAGGTCTTCGTTAGATCGTGAGGCGCCAGATGCCAGTGCACTCGGGCAGGACGGTCAATCCTTGGCGCAGGATCGAGTCGGCCAGCTCGTTTCCGAAGAAAAAACGAACGGCCTCGGCCGCCTGACCCGGATCAGGAAACCGGTAGTCGGTGCGCAGCCAGCTGCGTTCAAAACCGGACTCGCTTTCGAGATGCTGGTAGTAGTCGGCCAAGCCGTCCGTTGGCGCCGCCGGCGTTTCCTGGCCTGTGCCCAGGGTTTCCAGGATCAAGACCGACCCACCCGGCCGCAGGCATCGCTGCATTTCGGTCAGGGCCCGGCTGACGACTTGCCGCCAGCCTTGCGGATGCCATTCAATGGAATGGCCCAGTGCCCAGCCGGCCAGCACCAGGTCTGTGCTGCCGTCGGCGACCGGCAGCGCCTCCAGGTCGGCCAGCGCCAGACCGCAGTTGTGCCAGCCCTCACGCTGCTGGTGCCGTCGGGCGATTGACAGCATGGCTGGCGCGTGGTCGATTGCCAACACCCGCCCCGCCCTGGCCGCCAACATCCGGGTCATCCGGCCGGTGCCGGCGCCCAGTTCGAGGACGGCCTGCCCGTTCCAGTTGATGAGCTCGTCCAGGGCGCCCGGTAAATTGTTCTGATAATCCTCGAAGCCAACCATCCGGTCATAGGCTTCGGCCTGGCTGCGGTAGACCTCGGCAAAGTCAGTCATTGGCCCCGTTCCGCCGCCGCAAGCAGCGAGGCAGCTTGGGCATGGGCCGCTACCTGCCCGACAGGTGGCAGGTGTCCTCCACCCGACCGCCCCACCTTCAGGCTGCCTGCGGCTGCACCCCAGCGAACGCAATCCGCCAGATCCCAACCTTGAAGCAGGCCATGGATCAGGCCCGCACGGAAAGCGTCGCCGGCACCGGTGGCGTCAACCAACGCCTCGGCCGGCGGGGGTTGTAAGCGAAATGGGTCGCCCTTAGCTGGCAGCACATGAATCGGCCGCGGTCCATCCGTCGTCACGACGGTCGCGCCACGCACAGACCGCAGACGCCTGGCGTGCTCCTCGACCTCGGCGTCCGGGTAAACCATGCGCAGGTAGGCCGCCGAATTGACGACGACGTCGGTCCAGCGCAGGATGGCATGGGCCGGGTCAATCACGTCGTTGACGACCGTGCGCGCACCGTGCTGCTGCGCCAAGCGTGCCGCCTCCATCCGTTCGGCGCCTCCGTACAGGTCAATCGACACGTACCCAACCCCGTCAAGCATGGCTGCCTCCAACGGCACCACCACCGCCTCGGGGTAGCCGAAAACCAGGATCGTCCGTTCGGCATCCGGTGTGACCAAGATCCGGCAGAAGGGGGTGGCCGCCCCGCCCTCCACCGCCAGCCAGCGGCGCTCGATGGAGGGGAAGTCGAGGAGCCAATCCTGGAGCTGCCGGCCCATGCCGTCATCGCCAATGGCATTGCCGGTAAGGACCACCGGAACTGCCCAACTGGCCAGCCAAATGGCGCAGTTGGCGGCCGCACCGCCAATCTGGTAGCTATCGCCGGTGGGAAAGGCAGCAACTTCCGGAGACGGCAGATGCGGCACCCGGATGATGTTGTCGACACCCAGCTCCCCATAGGAGATAACCCGGGCGGACATCAGCGCGGGCTTAGTCCTGCGGGTTGAACCGCAGCCGGCCGGCGCCGCTCTCGCAGGCGGAAGGCGCGCCGGGCCAGCCTCTCGCGCAGCTTGACGCGCAACGCCACCAGGATCAGAGCCACCAGCGTCAGAACATGGGGAATGAACTGGACCAAATTCGGGGGGACATTGGTTGTAGTCTGCAGCCGGATGGCAAAGGCGTCGGCCAGCCCAAAGAAACTGCCGGTTAAGAAGACGGCCAATGGATGATCCTGGGCGAACAGCGCCGCTGTCAGACCAATCCAACCCCGACCGTTCGTCAGATTACGGGTGAACAAGGTCAGGTGACCGACCGATAGGAAGGCGCCACCGATGGCGCACAGCATGCCACTGATCACCAGGGCAAAGACCTGGACTTGCGTGACGTTGATCCCCACCGTCTCGGCCGCTTCCTGGTTTTCCCCGACCGCCCTGACGTGCCGGCCAAACTTCGTGTAGAACAAAATGACGAACAGGCCGATCGACGCCAACCATGAGAAGTAGACGATAGCGTTGTGGCCGCTCAGAATTCTTCCCAGCACCGGGATTTGGTCAAGCAACGGCAGCGGGATGTCCGGCAGTTGTTCGATGCTGGGATCGGACCAGGTGCCGACATCGCCGAGGAAGGTCCGCATAAAGAACACGGTCATCTCGGCAATGAACAGGTTGATGGCAATCGCCAGGATGATCAGGTTGACCTCAAACCGCAGGTACAGGTAGGCAAAGATGGCGCCCAACAGCCCGCCGGCCAGGGCGGCGACCAGAACGCCGGCGTAGGTATTGCCAAGGTAGAAGGCAGCCAGGATGCCGATGAAGGCGCCCATCAGCATCTTGCCCTCGAGCGCCAGGTTGAGCACCCCGGCGCGATGGCACAATGCACCGCCCAGGGCGGACAGGATGATCGGTGTCGCCAGCCGAATGCCGCTGCGGATGAGATCGGGCGTCAGAAGGTCCGCCAGCGTGTCCACTAGACGACCTCCCGCTTGGGCCTGGCAGCCTGCACTCGCTGCCAAGCGGCTTCGAACCGGCCGATATTGGCCCGGAACAGCCTATCGGCCGACACGAACAGGATCATGAGCGCGATGATGCCGCCGCCCAGTTCACGCGGCACGTCCGAGCTGAACTGAAGCCCGATCTGCGCTCCCTGGCGCAAACCGGCGAAGAAGATGGCCACCAGGGCCGTTCCGATCGGGTGAACTTGTGCAAGGATGGCCGCCGTCAGCCCGTCAAAACCCAAACCGACCGAGAAGCCGTCGAGCATCCGGTAGTGCACACCCAGCGCCTGTATCGCCCCGGCCAGGCCGGCAATGGCACCGCTGATGAACATTCCGCGGATGGCCGCAAAGTCCCGGGGCACACCGCCATACAGGGCAAAGCCCGGCGCTTGACCGGCCATCCGCTCTTCGTAGCCCCCTGTCGTCCGCCACAGCCTGATCGACACGATGGCCACCACCAGCAACGCCAAGATAAAACCCGGGCCGAATTTGGCGCCTGAGGTGAATGGCAGCAGCTTGGCCGTGTCATCGATTACCGGCGAATAGGCCGTCGTGCTTTGATCGGCCCGCAGCGGGAAATTGATCAGGTAGGTGACAAACAAGTGGGCAATCGTATTGAGCACAATCGTGCTGATGATTTCATTGACCCCCAGTTTGACCTTTAGCACGCCGGGGAACCATCCATAAATCCCGCCCACCAACATGGCCGCCAGAATCGCCACGAACGGATGAATGACCGGCGGCAGATCGACGGCATACCCCAGCCAGGCGGCCATCATGCCGCCCAGCATGAGCTGGCCCTCCTGGCCAATGCTAAACAATCCCGAGCGAAAGGCGACGACCGCCGAAATCCCGGTTAGTACCAGCGGTGTCCCCAACTGGAGTGTCGTGATAAGACTGCAGCGGTCAAGCGAACTGCAGCCAAAACCGGTGCGGAACATGTCGGCGTAGGCGCTCAGCGGATTGGCCCCTGCCATCAGAATGAAGACCGAGGCCACCGACATGCCGGCAACGATCGCCAGCACCGGCACCAACACCCCTCTGGCCAACTGACGGAGTCGATGGAGGTTCACTGCGGCCACCCTTCTTGCTGATTACTCACCGTCGGCCCCTGCCACGCGAGCATTGGGCCCGTTAGAATCGAGCGAACTGCCGGCCATCAGCAGCCCCAGACTCTCTTCGGTCGCATCGCCCACCGGCATCTCGCCGGCAACCTGGCCGCGGAACAGTACAGCCACCCGGTCGCTCAGCGACAGGATCTCCTCCAGCTCGACGGAGACCAGCAGGATGGCTGCGCCCCGCGCCCGTGCCTCGAGCAGCGTTTGGTGGACGAACTCGATGCTGCCCACATCAAGCCCGCGGGTGGGCTGGTTGGCGACAATCACATCGGGATCCCCGGAAAGCTCGCGCCCCAGGACCACCTTCTGCAGATTGCCTCCGGAGAGCGTGGCGATGCCGCCTCCCGGCCGCGCAGCGGCGATGGCGTAGCCATCGATCACCCGGCGGGCGAACTGGCGGATGCTGTCCATCCTGAGCAAACCGAGCCGGCTAAATGCTGGCCGACGGTATCGGCTGACAATCAAGTTCTCGTCGATGGTGGCGCCGACGTTCAAGCCGACCACGAGCCGGTCTTCCGGAATATGCGCCATCCCTTCTCGGCGGCGTTCCCCCACCTGGCGGTGGGTGATGTCTACCCCGTTGAGCAGCACCCGACCGCCCTCCACCGGACGCATGCCGGTGATCGCCTCTACCATCTCGGTCTGGCCGTTGCCGCTGACGCCAGCGATGCCCAGGACTTCGCCTTTGCGAACCTGGAACGAGATATGGCGCACGGCCGGCACGCCGCCAGCCCCGGCCACCAGCAGATCTTCCGCCTCGAGCACAACCTCCCCCGGCCGGGCCGCCTCTTTTTCAACCCGCAGCAGGATCTCTCGACCGACCATCATCAGCGCCAGATCGGGAACGCTTGTCTCACCGATAGGCTTGGTGCCGACGACCTGGCCCTTGCGCATGACGGTCACGCGGTCGGCCACATCCATCACCTCGAGCAATTTGTGGCTGATAAAGATCACTGTGCGGCCACTGGCGGCCAGTTTGCGCACTACCCCGAACAAATCGTGTGCTTCCTGCGGTGTCAGTATGGCGGTGGGTTCGTCGAGCACCAGCACTTGCGCCTGGCGCTGCAGCGCCTTCAGGATTTCGACCCGCTGCTGCATGCCCACCGGAAGGTCACGCACTCGTGCCGCCGGATCGACCGGCAATCCAAACTCGGCGGCCAGCCTGGCAACTGCTTCGACCTCATCTACTTTGCGAAGCCAACCCGCCCGATTCGGCTCCATACCCAGCATGATGTTCTCGGCCACTGTGAAGGAGGGCACCAGCTTGAAGTGCTGATGTACCATGCCGATCCCATGATGAATGGCATCGTCCGGATGGCGGATCGAGGCGGCTTCGCCCCCGACCAGTATTTCACCCTGGTCGGGCTCAACCAGGCCATACAGGATGTTCATCAAGGTGGTCTTGCCAGCGCCGTTCTCGCCGACCAGCGCATGAACCTCGCCCTGGGCAACGGCGAAACTCACCCGATCATTGGCCAGCACATCGGAGCTAGCAAAGTACTTGCTGATGTCCCGCATTTCGATGGCGTACAAGTAACTACCCTCCTCGGCCCCGGGACCGTTGGGTCCCGGGGCTGAAGAATGGCCAGGCAGGCTAGCCGCCGGCGGCCAGGCCTTCACAAGCGCTGGCGTCGGCGCTGTTCAGCGCATCACAAACCTCGTACTCGCCGTCCAGGATCATCTGGCGGTACTCTTCTACCTGAGTCTTGACATCGTCCAGCTTGCTGACCATGTTCTCGGGACCATTGTCCTCGAAGTCGGTCGAGCCTTCATCCCACGACAAGCCGGTCGCCCCCTCCTGCATGCTGATTTGCTGGAAACCGCCGCTGAAGTTGCCTTCCAGCGTGTTCTTCACCAACAAGAAGGTGCTGACATCAACCCTCTTCAGCATCGACACGATGACACTGCCGGGTTCGATGAAGTCTTGATTGGAGTCGACGCCAATGGCGAACATGCCCGTCTCAGCCGCGGCCGAGATCACACCCTCGCCCGACCGGCCGGCGACCTGGAAGATGATGTCGGCGCCCTGGTCGTACTGGGCCAGCGCCGCCTCCTTGCCCAGCGTCGGATTGGAGAAGTCGAAGGCCAAATAGCTGACCAGAACTTCGCAGTCGGGGCACACTTCGAGCACACCTTGCTTGTAGGCCCAGAAGAACTGGTTGAGGCCGGGTGCATCGCCGCCGACGACCGCACCGACGGTGTTGGTTTCGGTCATCAGGCCGGCGACCACACCGACCAGGAAGCTGCCCTCATGGACGTTGACCTGGAAGGCCGAAACATTGTCGGGCAGTTCTTCGACAAAGATGTCAGACGGCACGCCGAAGTTCTGGTCCGGATTCTCGGCGGCGATCGACAGCAGAGTCTCGGGGTCGGGTGCCAGTGCCAGGATCAGATCGTTGTCTTCGGCCAACGCCGACCGAATTGCCGTTTCCTGCTCGGCGATGCTGTTGGTCTCGATGATCCGGCCATCCAGTCCGAGTTCGTCATTGGCTCGCTCCACGCCGCGGGCGGAGGCGTCGATGAAGGAACGGTCGCCCAGCGGGTTGGGGGTGATCAAGGCGAACTTGAAATCGGGTTCTTCTTCGACTGCGCCCGGCGTTGCGCCGCCGCAGGCGCTCAAGGCCAGCGCCGCAACCAGCGCCAGACTGAGCCAGGTCCAAATGGATCTCTTCTTCACGTCGGTCTCTCCTCATGGGTTCTGGTCGAGCACAACAATCGTCTGACGGGTGCAGATCTCTTGGGTCACCTCCCTCCTGCCGTGGTTCAGGACACAGGATACGGATTCAACGCATCGCCAGCGGAGCCGTCGATTGGCGACCGATCCATTCGGTCGGCAAATCGACTTGCTGGGGCTGGCGCTCTTCGACAGGCTTCGAGATTAAGTCAATCAGCAAGCGTACGGCACTGGCGCCCATGTCGCCGTAAGGCCGAGCGACCGTCGTCAACGGCGGTTGGGTGTGGCTGGCGCTGGCGATGTCATCAAAGCCCACCACCGACAAATCGAGCGGAACATGACGCCCCAGGTCATTGGCCGCACGCAATACGCCAAGGGCCATCAGATCGTTAGCTGCCAGGATGGCGGTTGGCGGTCGCGGCTGGCGCAGCAGCTCGAGTGCGGCCTGGTAGCCGCTAACCTGGGTAAATGCGCCGTGCACCACCGGGATGTCGCCGCCGCTGAGCTTGGCCTTCGCCATGCCCTGCTCATAGCCGAGTTGTCGCTGCTGGGCAATGTACGGCCGCCGGCCGCCGCTGATGAAGCCGATGCGGGTATGCCCCTGACTCACCAGGTGCTCAACCGCCAGCCTGGCGCCCTCTTCGTCTCGGGTCCCTACCCAGCTGACATCGCTGGGCCGCTCGAAAGCGTCGATCAACACGACTGGATACTTGCGGGCTGCCAGCTGGCGGGCAAAGGAGAGCGGCACCAGCCAGCTGACAATGATTAAGCCGTCCAGCAGGTCGCTGTCTAGCGGGGGCTGTCCCAGATCGAATGAGGCGACCTCACCAGCGCCGGTCGTACGCAGCAGCACCTGGTAGCCAAGTTCCTCGGCCTGGCGGCCGGCGCCATGCACCAGCGGCCAAATCCATTCGCTGCTGATATCCAGCACGATCATCCCCAACACGTGCGAGCGGCCGACTGCCAGACTTCGGCCCCGATGGCTGCGAACATAGTTCAACTCGTCGACCGCCGCCACCACCCGCTGGGCCGTTTCGTCGGCGACGCCGGCATGCTGGTTGAGCACCCGAGAGACGGTCATTTTGGAAACACCGGCCCGGGCGGCGACATCGGCCATCGTCGGCCGGCGGCTATCATTCTTCTTGCGCACCGCGCTCGTCCAATCCCTCCAGCAGGCGCTGGTGGTAGGTGGTGTCACGATTGGGCAGTTCAGGCTCGATCTTGGCCGCTTCCTCAAAGAAGTGACGGCGGCTGCGGCCCATCTGGCTGCCACGCTGCGTGTGCATGTCCAGCGCATAATCCGGGACCGTTGGCAACAGGTTTCCGGATTCAATGGCCCAGGCCAGCCATTGCGACATCTCGTCGCTCGAGCGGTCCTTCATGCTTGTGCTCAAGTAGCGGACGGCATGGATGACAAACAGGCGGCGGTCGCCGCTGCCTCGCTCGAAGCCCTGGCTGAAGCGCTCCAAGGTGTCAACCAGGATCGGCGCCATCGGATTGCCCAAGCCAACATCTTCGACACTGATGACTTTCAGCCGCTGCCACAACATGTGCTCGAGCTCCGGACTGGTGGTAGCCATTTCATAGGCCAGAGCCCCGGCGTTCTCGACTTGGCCGCGCCGTATCTCCTTCTGCAGCGCCGAGATCAACTCATCTGCCTGGAATCCATGCCGCGTCCGGACCTCGGTCCATGGGTCCATCACAGGCTGGCTGCCGCTCATCGGTCGTCCACCTGCCGGCCACGGCTGGATCGTCTCTCCCCATTGTTGAGCTGCGTTGTCCGCATGCCTACCCCTCTTTATGTGACCGAATCCATCAGCAGTTGCTGCCAGCGCTTGGGATCGAACGCCAGCACCATGCGCACATTCGGCTTTCCCTCGGTCGTACGGAACCAATCAACGGTGGTTTGGCCGCGGGTATGGCCCTCCCCCATCGCCACTTGAACATGGCGGTGCTCAATCTGCTGAATCGACTCGGGTTCGAGTGCGGCCGCCATTGCCAGCGAGTCGGCCGCAAACAGACGGCGACCCCCAAGACGCTGTTCGATGAACTTCAAAGTCTTGCCAGTGATGGCGCGAAAGAACTCGGCCTTCGGCGATTGGACGGCTAACAACGCCTCCAGCGCCGGCTCTTCAAGCGCATGATCAACTACCGTCTCCCAGGGAATCAAAAGCGGGTCGGGCCAGCTCTTGTAAACGATCTGGGCCGCCTCCGGATCGCTGTATACATTGAACTCGGCCGAAGGATTGGGCGTGTTGCCCATGCCCCGAATGGCGCCGCCCATGCAGACCAACGCTTTGTACTTGGTAGGCAGGTCCGGATCGAGGCGCGTCGCCAGTGCCACATTCGTCAATGGGCCTAGGGCAACCAGCGTCAGCTCACCGGGAGATTCGTTCGCCAGCCTGATCAAAGCCAGGACGGCGTGCTCCGCTTCAACCGGGCGCGCTGATGGTTCGAAGCCGGCGTCTCCCAATCCATCTTCCCCGTGGACGTAGCTTGCATCGTGCATACTGCCGAGCAGCGCGAGCGGGCAGCCGGCGTAGACCGGGGTAGCCAGCTCCAGCGCATCAAGCACCGTGCAGGCATTGGCGGTTGTTTTGTCCAGGCTGACATTGCCGGCGACGGTCGTGATCGCCTCGATCGTGGTGTGCGGATAGGCCGCCGCCAACATGATGGCCTGTGCGTCGTCGACGCCGGGATCGGTGTCAATGACCAGACGCGGCATCGGCCACTCTCCCTGCTCGCCGCTGGCGCAGGCCAGCGTGGGCGTCTTCCAACCGACGGCGGGCTTCGGCATAATCGAGCGTGACCCAGTCGCCGTCGCGATAGAGCCAATCCCCACCGACCATGTTGTCGGTCACATGGCCGCCATCGACGGCGTAGACCAAAGCGGTGTACCAATCCTGACCGCCGTGAGGCGCCCAACCGATGGCCTCCAAATCGAGCGCGATCAAGTCAGCCTGCTTGCCCACCTCAAGCGTCCCGATTTGGTCGTCCAACCCCAGGGCCTGGGCACCGCCCAGCGTGGCCATGCGCAACAGCTCTTCGGCGTCAAACGGGGCGGGCCGGCCCATATCAAACGACAGCAGTTTGGCCAAGGTTCTGAGCTCCTGAAATAAATCGTAGCTGTTGTTGTTGGCCACGTTGTCGCTGCCGATGGCAAGATGGACGCCGGCTTCACGCATGGCGACAGCCGCCGGCGCCGGCGCCCCGGCCCGCATACAAGCCGAGGCGCATAACACGGCGCTGAAGTCCCGGCCGGCGAGCTCTGGATAATCGGAGGCCGGCAATGTCAGGCAATGAGCTGCCAGCAGGCGGCGATCGAGCACACCAAGCTGCGCCATGTGCTCGATGGCAGTCTGGCCAAAATACAGTTGGCAGTAGTGATCCTCTTCCCCGGAGGTCGACAGGTGAATGTGAAGCCCGGTCTGATAGCGGTCGGCCAATGCCAGCTCGCGCTGGATGAGATCCGGGCTGTTATCGACGAATAGGGCATGGGGGCCCAGCCAACCGTCGATGCGCCCATCGGCGGCCACGGTTTCGAGGAACGATTCAGCAGCCGCCAGTTCATGGTCAGCGGCGCCGGGCTCTCCAAGTTCAACGATGCCATAGGCCAATGCGGCCCGCAGGCCGGTCTTGCGGACCGCCGGGACGATCCGATCCATGTGGAAGTACTGGTCGGCAAAGGTGGTTGTGCCGCTGCGGATCATCTCGGCGCAGGAAACGGTCACGGCCGTGCCCACCCAGTCCGGATCGAGAACTTCCTCCCACGAGCGGATCGCCCGAGTCCATCCCTCGATCGTCAATAGCGAATGGCCCTCGGCCAGGCCGCGGAACAGGACCATCGGTGAATGGGTATGGGCGTTGACCAGACCGGGCATGACCAATCGACCGGGCAACCTCTCGACGACCCCGGCAACCGCGTCAGGAGGATTGCCGGCCTCAACTGCGCGGATGACCCCGCCCTCGATCTGAAGGAATCCCGGCGCGTGGATGCGGCCGACCGGGTCGAGCGTCAGCAGGACATCGGCCGCCAAGTACGTCATGACTTGATTCGCTCAGCGAGCAGGGCCAGCACTTCGTCACGGCTGGGCATGGCGGGGATGGCGCCGCGCCGGGTGGTGGCGAGCGCACCAGCAGCGGCGCCCCAGCGTACCGCCGGCTGCAGGCCGGCACCCTCAGCCAGCGCAACCGCCAGACCGGCATTGAAGGCATCGCCGGCAGCCACCGTGTCTAGCGAATCGACCCTGAACGGGGGTTGCTGGCCCGACCACTCGCCGGACGAGCAGTAGGCGCCTTGTGCGCCGAGCTTGACGATGACGGCCGCCGGGCCACGGGCCCGCAGCTGATCGGCGGCCGCCTGGGCGGCTGACATCGTATCGACCGGGAAGCCAACCAGACTGGCCGCCTCAACCTCGTTCGGGGTCAACACATCTACATTGGCCAGGAATTCGTCGGGCAGCGGTTGAGCCGGCGCTGGATCGAGGACGACGCGAACCCCACGCTGGCGCGCCCGGGCGGCCAGCGCCTGGCTGGCGGCCTGTGGGACCTCCAATTGGAGCAGGACGAGCCTGGCTCTGGCCAACTGGCTGGCGGCGCGGTCAAGATCGTTTTGGTCGAGGGCCATGTTGGCGCCCGAGATCACGACGATGGCGTTGTCGGCGGCCCGGTCGACATTGATGACGGCCAGTCCGGTGCCATGATCGGGATCGGTTTGCAGGCCAGCGGTATCGATCCCTTCCTGCTCGAGCGCCTGGCGGGCGGCCGGGCCGAACATATCCTGCCCGACCCGTCCGACAAAGGCGACGGCCGCACCCAGCCGGGCGGCGCCGACGGCCTGGTTGGCCCCCTTGCCGCCGGCGGCCAAGTTGAAGCTGGTGCCGAACAGCGTCTCACCCAGCCGCGGCAATCGTTCGGCATAGGTAGTCAGATCCATATTGATGCTTCCGAATACCACGATTGTCATGGCTCGCCAGCATCCGATTGTTACCGGTAACAGCGGTCTGCAAAAAAAGAGGACAAAGCTAGGGTTCGGTGTTGGTGCGGGCAGCGGAGGAATTGACCTCTTGTCCGGATTATAGAGGCGGAGTGGGATGAGTCAAGCGAGTCCGGGGCGCGCCGGGCACCAAGCACCGAGCGCTAGGCAGTCAGCGGTCAGCAGTCAATCTACCGCCCTACGCCCTCTTCAACAGGCTCAGCAAGGCCCCCTGCTTAAGAAGGTCAGCATGATCCCAGACCTTGGGCTCGACATGGCGAAATCCCTAATCCCAAGTCCCCAATCCCTAATCCCCAATCACGCATTGCTCATCACCAATCACCTATCACTTATCACCTACCCCCTCAATCCCGGTACGCCCTCACCCGCTGCATCCCCCTCCCCACCATGG
>DASWJQ010000080.1:0-8003 GCA_036397095.1 Anaerolineales bacterium | reverse complement strand
CGCCCGGGCCCTGGGCGCACCATTCTAGGACTGCGTGCTGATGACCGGCCCACTGGCCGGATTCTACCATAGTCAAGGTTCCGGGCTGAACATTCGTTCTGGGCTGGGTCTGCTGCGTAAGATACGAGGGGCCCACCCGGTCAGGCTCGAGCCAGAGAGAGCCGCATGAAGTCTTGGGCCAGCGCCAGTTCGCCTTGGAAGCTTTCGCCAGCCTCAGCCAGGAGCGTTTCGCCGGGCTCGAACGGGGAATAGTGGATGAGCAGCAAGCGGCCGACCTCGGCCTGCCGAGCGACCTCCCCCGCCTGGCGGGCCGACGAATGTCCGACCGAGGCCCCGGTCGCTTCGTGAAGCAACACGTCTGCCCCGGCGGCCAACCGAATGGCGCTGGGGCAGGGCTCGGTATCACTCGAGTACACGATGGTCGGACCATCCTCCTTGGATTCGATGCGGATGCCAATCGTCGGAACCAAATGGCGCACGGGAGAGCTTAAGATGCGGATGTCGTCATTCTCCAGGACCAGCACCCTTTCGGTCTCGGGCAGACGGTGAAAAGCTACCGGGAAGAAGCCGGGCCAGTTCTCCCAATGGTAAGAGCCCATCATGTCTTCCAGGCGCTTGAGGCAGTGATGCAGCCCATACACCCGCATCGACTTGCGCCGGCCCATAATCCACATGTTCATCAACAACAGCGGAACCCCCGACACGTGGTCTGGATGGAAGTGTGTCAAGATCAGATCGTTGACATCCTCCAGCGCCAGGCCCGCCTTTGCCAGGCGCACGGCCGGTGTCGACACGCAATCGATCAGGATGACGCCCGGCTCGCCGACGATGGCCATGTGCGTATTCTCATGCTCCGGATCAGGAACCGAGGCGGCAGTGCCCAGCAGGACGAGCTCGGTCACCGTTCAGCCACCCAGCATGCGCAGCGCGACCAGCGGTGTCAGGAATACCTCGATGGCGGCGGCCGCCGCCAGCAACGGGACGACGACGGCCAATCCGACCCTAGCCCATTCCGCCAACGCTACCAGCCAGCGACGCCCCAGCGTGCCCTCCCCATCCGGCCGGATGAGGGCCATCCCCAGCTCGAGAATGCTGGCGCCGGCAATGATGGCGGCGGGAATTTCGAGGAGCGCGTGGGGAACGACCAGCGCCATGAGAAACCGGCCGACGGTCAGGCCGGCTAACCCGGCATTGCCGGCGAAATAGCCCACCAGGGCGACCGGCGCCATGAGCAGCACAATCGCCAGCACCCCAAAGCTGAACACGCCCAGGAAGGAAGCAATGGCGATGGCACGCAGGTTGTTCAACAGGATGACGACCATGCCGCGCCCGCTGAGAAGGCCAAGCTGCCGCAGGTTGGTCGCCAGGCTGGCGTCGAGGCGGTCCACCGCCAGCAGGTCGGCCGGCAGTGTGAATTGATTGGCCAGATGGAGGCCAATCAGGTAGGCGACCCCAAGGGCCAGCGTCATGATCGCAACCGAGCGGCCCAGCGGGGGCATCGAGCGGCGGAGCACCCCGCTCCACCACTGCCATGGATTGCTCGCCCCGGCGATGAATGCGTCGTGGAAGGTGCGCCATGATCCGCGCAGATCGAGCAGGTCGATCTCACGTCCCAACAACTCCTCACGGTTGAAGAGATGCAGGCCCATGCGGCCCAGCACGGCGGCGATGACAAGCAGGCCGGCGACGATCAGCCACAGGATGTCGTAGCGGCCCCAGAACATGATCAAGCTTTCACCGATGATCAATTGCGACATCGGGACAATGATGAACGAAGCCAGCAGGTTGGCCGCCCGAACCGAAGTGGTCTGCGAGGAAACGACGACGGCCCCGCTGACCATCACCACGGCCTGGGCAGCCGTCAGCAGGACGACCTGGAGGAGCAGCATTGGCGGCGGATACCAACCTACGGTCAGCGCCAACCCGACCAGGTAAACGGCAATCCCCAGAAAGGAGGCCAACAACGGAACGAACAATGACGCCAACATTTTGCCAAGGTAAAGTTCGCTGTCACGCAGCGGTGTGGCCAACAGGGGTTCAAGCGTTAGGCGCTCACGCTCACCGGCAAAGGTCTCCAGAGCGATGACAAGCGAGACCGAAATCGGGAAGAAACCAACGATCATCAACAGGAACGGGATCAGGCGCTCGGCGACAATATCGGCGCCATAGTCCTGGACAAAGGAAACGGCCCGCTGCGCCGTGAAGTTCATCAGCAGGGGGAAGAAAAGGGTCAAGACCACGATCGGCGCCAAGATGCGCCAATCACGCAGTTGATCGGCGATCTCGCGCCGGGTGATGATCAGGGCGCTCGGCCAGCGGCCTCGTTCGGCCGCAGCCAGGCTCACGCCGCCCCCGCCTGGCGCTCAGCATGGCCGACAACTTCGAGATAGACGTCCTCGAGCGTTCGACCGACCTCCGACAACGTGACGACTTCCACGCCCACCCGATCCAAGGCGCGCAAGACGCGTGGATTGAGATGTGCCGGGTCGTGGGTGCGATAGCGGATCCAGCGATCGCCGGATTGAAGTTCAGCCAGCTCCGGTGGCAGGCTGGACAGGTTGCCGTTCAGGTCACTGGCAGTGCGCACTTCCATGATCGGATCCCCCAGCAGGGCCTGCTTGAGCTCCGGCGGGCTCCCGCTGGCGATCAATTGACCCTGGCGGATGATGGCGATGCGATCGGCCAGCCCTTCGGCTTCGGCCAGGTTGTGAGTGCAGACCACTATCGCCCGCCGGCTCGAGCGCAGATCGCTGATCGACTGGCGTACGAGCCGAGCGCTGGCCGGATCCATGGCCGACGTTGGCTCGTCGAGCAGCAGGACGGGTGGGTCATGCAAAAGCGCCCGCGCCAGGGCCAGCTTCTGACGCATCCCGCGCGAGTATTGGCCCAGGCGAAGCTGGCGGCTGGAGTCCAGATCGAAGGTGGCGATCAGGTGATCGACCCGCCCAGGCAGCAGCCGGCGGTCGAGCCCATAGATCTGACCGAAGTAAGTTAGGTAATCGGCGGAACGCATGCGGGTATACAGGCCGTGGTGTTCGGTCAACAAACCGACGTTGCGCCGCACCTGCTCCGGCTGGGTCCCGACATCGAACCCGGCGACTGTGGCCAGGCCTGACGTAGGTTGGAGGATCGAAGCCAGCATGCGGATGGTGGTCGTCTTGCCGGCGCCGTTGGGTCCCAGCAGCGCCAGGATTTCGCCTTCGGCTACACGCAAGTTCAGATCCTTGACAGCGGTCAAGGTGTCGAACTCTTTGGTCAATCCGACGGCATCGATCATGGGTTGCATGGCCAAGTCGGCGCATTATAGCAGTCGGGTTCAACCGGGCACAATCGCCCGCCCTTCCTAGCCGCCGGCAGCCAGGCAAGGCGGAACGTGCTAGCATGGACCCGTGAAAGGCATCAGCGCCAGACCGCTCCCGCTTCTGCTTTGCTGGCTCGTTGCCGCTGGCTTCCTGGCCAACTGCAATCGGCCCACCCCTCAGTTCGAGCCACTGCCGACGGTGCCGCCGCCGACCGCGTCCCCGACCCCGGCACCGCCTACCGCCGAACCCAGCCCGCTGCCGACCGACAGCCGGCCCCCGGACCAAGGCGCCATCGTCTTCACCTGCCAGTTGTTTGCGGACTCCCTGCGCAACCAAATCTGTTGGATGCGGCCCGATGGCAGTAACCTGCAGCGGCTGACCATGGTCGACGCAGCCGATCACTTCTATCCGGAATGGGCGCCCGACGGGACGTCGGTGGTGTACTCGGCCAATCCGGACGGCCCGCATGAGATCTATGAGCAGCCGTTGGCCGGCACCCCGATCCGATTGACCCAACTCGGCGAGGCCTTTGCACCAGCCATCTCACCCGACGGAAGCACGATCGCCTTCACACACATCCCGCTGACGGGGGCCGAGCTGTGGCTGATGGATCGCAGCGGCGCCAATCCACGCCGCTTTGCCGGCAACAGTTGGGACGCTACTTGGTCCCCGGATGGGGCATGGATTTTGCACGCTTCGGAGCGGGAGGGCACGATCCAACTCTGGCGAATTCGGCCCGACGGCAGCCAACTCGAGCGCATTACCCAGCTTGACGGGCTGCGGGGCCGGAGCGATTGGTCGGCGGATGGCGCCTGGCTGGCGACCTACGCCGGCGGGCCATGGAGCCGGGAGATCCTGATCCTTGATCCTAGTGGGAGCAACTTACGCCAGGTGACAGACGGCGGCAACAATCTGGCGCCGAGCTTTTCACCTGACAGCCGCTGGATTGTCTACACATCCTATGCTGACCGGTATGGGGATGAGAATGGGTGTGAAATCTACCTAATGGAGTGGCAGACCGGCGTCCGCGTTCGCTTGACCGACAATGCGTATTGTGATTGGCAGCCCAGGTGGAGCCCGTGATGCCAACCACTGGACGATCGGGCGTTCGGCGCAGCCTGTGGGTCGGGCTGCTCGGCGGCCTGGTTCTGCTCGCCGGCCTGGTCGCCCTCAGCCCTGAGGCGGTTGCGGCCGACGAGCTCCCCCCGGCGACGCCAGCCAGGCAGGCCCGCTACCAATGGCGGACTGATCTGGACGGCGTCGCCAAGTCGACACTGATCGGCAATTCGGTCGGCGGACGCCCGCTGATCGTCTACCGCTTTGGCGAAGGCGCCAGCCACCGTATGATCGTGGCCGGTATCCATGGCGGTTATGAATGGAACACGATTGGCCTGGCCGAAGAGCTTCTCGAGTTCGTCCGCCAACGACCAGGAGTCGTGCCGCCCGAGGTCAGCCTGTATTTTCTGACGTCCCTCAACCCCGACGGCGGGGCCCGCTCACGCGGCTACGATGGCCGGGCCAACGACAACGGCGTTGACCTCAACCGCAACTTTCCCCACAATTGGCAAGAGAGTTGGAAACCGGCCGGCTGCTGGAATCACCTGCCGATCGGCGGCGGAACCCATCCTTTGTCAGAACCCGAGAGCAAGGCGCTTGCTCGCTTCCTGCTCTCGCAGCACATCGAAGCACTGATCAGCTATCACAGCGCGGCGCTGGGCATCTTCGATGGCGGCCGGCCGGCCTTTGCCGGATCGGTCAGCCTAGCCGAAGCCGTCGCCGAGGTCACGGACTACCCTTACCCCCCGATCGACACCGGCTGTGAATACACCGGTTCGCTGACCGACTGGGCGGCGGCCAATGGAATCAGCTCGGTCGACATCGAACTGACCACCCACCATTCGATCGACTACCTGCCCAACCTGCGGGTGCTCTTGACATTGCTGAACTGGCAGCCGCCGTCAAACGACGAAGGACCGCCAGTCCTCGATTTCTGATCAACTGCGCCCGGGGGGTTGGGTGCTAGGACTCGACGGGGGTCGAGGCTGGTTGTCGATGGCGCCAGTACAGGAAGCCAGCGCTGGCCAGGGCCACCAACAGCATCACAATCTGGTTGAAATTGATGCCGAACAGCGGCACGTAGTCGATGCGCAGGAACTCGAGCAGGAAGCGCCCCAGCGGATAGCTGATCAGATAGATGAGGAACAGGTCGCCTGGCTTAAGGCGATTGGGGTATTTCCGGTACAGCCAGACAAGCAGGACGACATTGGCCAGGTTCCACAACGATTCATACAAAAACAATGGATGGAACCGCTCGAACGTCTCAAACCCCTCCAACCGGTTTTCGGGGCGGATGTAAATGCCCCATGGCAGGTCGGTTGGCGGGCCATACAACTCCTGGTTGATGAAATTGCCCCACCGCCCCAACGCCTGACCAAAGGCCGTGGCCGGTGCGGCCACGTCCAGCAGTATGCGGATATCGAGGTTGTTGCGCCGCGTGAAGATCCACAGGCCGATGGCGCCGCCAATGATGGCGCCGGGCATGCCCAGGCCGCCGTTCCAGGCCGCAATCAGGTCGATTGGGTGCGTCAAGTAGTAGCGGGTGTCTATGCCGGCTTCAAGCAGGCTTTTAGACGGGGTGAAAACGTGGTACAGCCGGGCGCCGATGACCCCGAAGACCAGGGCCCAGATCAAGGCATCCCAGACAATGTCGGGGTCTTTGACCCCGCGCTCAAGCAGCAATCTGCGCGCCAGGAACGTCCCAATGACGGCCCCGGTCATGATCAACAGGCCGTAGTAGTGGAAGGTCAAGGGACCGATCTGAATGCCGTAGGGACCGAAGGACATGCTGTTCAGGCCTCCATTTGCTGGCGGGCTTGCCGACGCACATGAAGCACCCGCTGTAATGCGGTCACATTCGCCAGAAAGGCGACAATGGCCACGCCGACCAATGGCAGATTGAACAACAAGCACGGTCCGAGCACCAGGTAGCGCTCGACCCGCGTCAGCATTCCGCCCTTAACCGAGTAGCCCAACGCTTCACCGCGCGCCCGAACGTAGGACACCAGCACCGATCCGGCCGCCGCCAGAAAGACCAGGAAGGCAAGGGTCAGCTCGGCATGCACCAAGGCATAAACCAGCAAGCCGCCATAGATCGTCAGCTCGCTGTAGCGATCGGTCACCGAGTCAACGAAGGCGCCAAACTCGGACGGCTCACCCCGCAGCCGGGCCATCGTCCCGTCGAGCGCATCCACCGGCCCCATCAGCAACACCATGAAGCCGCCCAGGGCAAACTTCCCTTGAGTCAACCACAGCGCGCCGACCAAATTGCCCGCCAGGCCCAGCAGCGTGACCGTGTTGGGTTGAATCCCAATTCGGTTCAGAAAGGAGGCAACCGGATCGAGCAGATGCTGCAGATGAACACGGAGAAAATCGGTCAGGGTTGCTGGGGCTTCAGGCGCGGATGGACTGGCTCGCATTCACCTCTCCTCGTCGGGCGCTGGCCCATGCTAATGGTCGCCGTTGTGACTGTCAAGCTTCGCCAGCCTCGTCGTCGCCGGGCAGCAATGGGTCATCATCCTCATGGATCAATACTTCTCGAGTCTTGCCGCCTGACTGGACCCGGCCGACCACGCCCAGGTCCTCCAACTCATCCATCAAGCGGGCTGCCCGCGGATACCCGATCCGCAGCCGGCGCTGCAGCAGTGAGGCGCTGGCCTCACGCTCCTGGCGCACGACTTCGATGGCTTGCTCGACCAGATCATCGTGCTCGTCGAGCACCTCTTGGCGTGCCAGCTGCTCTTCCCATGGCGGCGCCATTTCGACGGCTTCGGCCGGCTCGGTCTGCTCGGTCCAGAAGCTGATCAGCCGCTCGATTTCCGGATCGCTGACGTAGACACCCTGAATTCGGACGGGCGCCGAAGCCTCGGCCGAAAGATAAAGCATATCGCCCCGCCCCAACAAGGTTTCGGCGCCGGGGACGTCAAGAATGACGCGTGAGTCGATGCCGGAGGCGGTGGCAAACGAGATGCGTGCCGGGAAGTTGGCCTTAATCAGGCCGGTAACAATGTCGGTGCTGGGCCGTTGGGTGGCGACCACCAAGTGGATGCCGACCGCCCGCGCCATCTGCGCCAGCCGGACCAGGGTTCGTTCAGTCTGGTCGGGTGCCATCATCATCAGGTCGGCCAGTTCGTCCATCATGACAACCAGCCGGGGAAGTCGTTTGGCCCGGTCGGGGCCGCGCAGCCGGCGATTGTACGCGTCGATATCGCGCGCCCGGCCTTCCTCCAGAAGGCGGTAGCGCCGGTCCATTTCGAGCGTGCACCAGCGCAGCACGCCAACGATGCGCTCTAGATCGGTTTCGACCTTGCCGTACAGGTGGGGCAGCCCGTTGAAGCGCAGCAGCTCGACCATCTTGGGATCGATCATGACCAAACGCAGATCGGCCGGGGAGTTGTTCATCGTCAGGCAGGTGGCTAGCGCCGTCATGGCGACCGACTTGCCCGAGCCGGTCGTGCCGGCGATCAGCAGGTGGGGCATCGAAGCCAAGTCGGCCACGATCGATTCGCCGGCTTACGAAAAGCATGCCGGGCGGCTCGTTCTCGGCCTCGGCAAGGATATCAGCGGCGAGCCGGTCATCGCCGACCTCGCGCGCATGCCGCATCTGTTGATCGCCGGCACGACCGGCTCGGGCAAGTCGGTCGG
>DASWJQ010000079.1:0-25627 GCA_036397095.1 Anaerolineales bacterium | reverse complement strand
CTGGTAGCCTTGAGAGAACCAACAATCGAAGGAGTTAACGGATGAAGATCGTGGTCATCTCCGACATCCACGGGCGCATTGACCGCCTCGACGGCGCCGCCGCCGACCTGGCCGGCGCGGACTTGGTGGTGCTGACAGGGGACATCACCAACTTCGGCCGCCGGCAGGAAGCCGAACGCATGCTGGCGCCGATCGAAGCCCACAACGATCGTATCCTGGCGGTCACCGGCAATTGTGACTACCCTGAAGTCGAAGTGGTATTGCAGGAGCGCGGCTACAGCCTGCAGGCTGCCCACCGGATCGAGGACGGCGTCGCCTGGATAGGCTTGGGGGGCTCGCTGCCGGCGCCGGGGGGCACGCCCAACGAGCACTCTGAGGAAGAGTTGGCCGACCTGCTGGAAGGCGCCAGCCAGGGCCTGCCGCACAACCAACCGCTCTTGCTAATCAGTCATCAACCACCATTCGACACCCAACTCGACCGGATCCGCGCCGGCGCCCACGTTGGTAGCCGGTCGGTGCGCCAGTTCATCGAACGGCACCAACCCCTGGCCTGCTTCACTGGCCATATTCACGAAGCCGCCGGGATCGATCATTTGGGGGACACGGTCCTGGTCAACCCAGGACCGTTGGCAGGTGGCGGCTATGCCGTCGCCACGCTTAACGAAGACGGCCGGTTCGACGTCGAGCTGCGGCGGACGTAGACCCCGCCTACCAGGCTGCGCCTGCCTTTACTTCGCCCGCATGCGGTTGTTGCGAGCATTGTGTTCGACCTCAGCCAACCCCAGGTGTTCCATGAGTGGCGGGACGTAGTTGGCGAATCGGCCGCGAAATCCCTTCTTTAGGCCGTACCAGCCGCCCACCGGATTGTCCTCGGCGCGGGCCCAGGCCTCCACCGAATCTTCTGGCGGATCCTTGCCCTCGTCAGTGCTGCCCAGCAGCATCCAGTCGCCGTGCTGCTTGAGCATGGCGTGCAGGTCTTCCAGGCAGCGCAGTTGATAGCTGAGGGTGGTTGAGCCGACTACGCACACCAATTGCGCCGGGTCGGCGGCCTCGTCGCGGTACATCTTGTATTCCGACTTGCCCGGCGGTGTCTTCAGCACCCACGGATCGGCTTTCGTTCCTTGACCACGGGCGATCATTTTCCGTCTCCTGCATGAAGGGGTCGACCATTGTACAGCGCGAAGCCAATCTGAAAGGCCCCGGTGCTTGACCTGGCCCAACTAAGGGCCAACGTTCGGACCGCCCTGCCATGGCCGCGGCCCTTGGCGCACCCGGGCAGCCGCCGGAATTGGAAGTCCCGCGGCGATCACGGCCCTGGCGGGGCGCCTGGCGTGACGGAAGGCTGCCGCGCCGAATCCGAGCCGGCGATCCGGCGTCAGCCCTTGGCTCGGCCGCCGGCAGGACTCACGGCGTGCGCCGGCAAACGAGCACACCCTTGCCAATAGGCACAACCAACGAATCCAGACGGGGATCGGCTGCGGCCGCTTCGATCATTGGTGTCATCCTGTCCCGGTGGCTGATGGCGTTGTCTGCCAACAACAGCCCGCCCGGCAGCAGCCGGTCCATGATCAACGCCAGGTAGGCCAGCGAGCGGTCCTTGTCAGCATCCAGGAAAACAAACGCCAAGGGTTCGGCCGCACGCAACCCTTCCATGCCGTCGCCTTCGACCAAACGGACACAGTCGTCAACCTCGGCCGCTTCGACGGTCTGGCGGGCAAGGGCCGCCTTCGCTGGCAGGATCTCATAACTGGTCAACTGGCGGCCGAGCTGCCGGCAGGCCAAGGCCAGCCACAAGCTGGAATAGCCACCGCTGGCGCCGATCTCCAGCATCGGGCCGGCCGGTGCCAGGCTTGCCATCAGCGCCAAGAAACGTCCGGTTTCTGGTGGCACCTGACGCAAACGTTGGTGATGGGCCGTCCCGTCGGCCCGGTCCGTCTGATCGGCCGCTTCGAGCTGCACCATGCGAGCCTTGATGGTCGCCGGGATCTGGTGAAACATCATTCGCCTTGTTCTCCCGCCGGCGCCGGACTATCGTGTTTGACCTGCTGCAGCGTCGCCTGCAGGACAGCGGCCAATGCGTCAATTCTGGTGGCCGCCAAGACCGAGTCGTGGTAGCCGGGAATTTGGCACACTTCTACATCCCCAGTCAGCGTCTCACGCCAGCCCATGAACGGATCGGCCACGATCCCGAGTGGTTGATGCTCGGCTCGATAGAGTGCCACTCGGTCAGGATACGGCTCGGGCTCATAGTCGGCGAAGCTGCGGCCCACCAGCTTTGCCTGGGGAGACCGCCCACGATCCCCGTTTTCGATGCGCCGTAGTTGTCGGCGCAGGCGCGAAAACTGCCAGCGCAGGTGACCGGCGGCCTTTGTCGTCATGTACCGGCGTCCCTCGGCCGGGGTGAGTTTTCTCAATTCCCGCCAGTGTTCCCGTAGCCGGGGCCAAAACTCATCGGCGGACTGCTGCAGCCGGCGCACCAGTTGCAATGGACGGTAGAGTCGCTGCGGGATCCAGGGCACCGTGCGACGGTAGCTCGGGCCGTAGCAATCGAGCAACACCACCAATTCAACCGATTGGCCCGACCGGCGCACGCGCTGCGCCATTTCCAATGCGACCACGCCGCCGCCTGAGTAGCCGATGAGACGGTACGGACCGTGCGGCTGGACCGCCATCATTTCCGCCAGCAGTACCTCGGCCTCGTGTTTCACCCAACTGCATTCCGCCGAGCGCGGCGGAAGCAGGACAGGATACAGCGCGTAGACTGGTTGGTCGGGGCCCAGGGCCAGTGCCAGGTGATGGTAGGCAATGACGTTGACCACCCTAGGTGAGATGCAGAACAGCGGCGGCTTTTTCCCGGAAACCTGCAGGCCGAGAATTCTGCGTGTCGGTCTCGCCGGCTGCTCCGTCTTGAGCAGAAGTGCCTGCTGCTCGATCGTGGGTGCCTGCAGCAGGATCGATTGAGGCAGCTCCTCCCCGAACTGGTCGCTAATGGCCGCCACCAAACGCATCGCCTGCAGCGAGGTCCCGCCCAGGCCGAAGAACGGATCGCGCACCCCAATCGGCCCGACTTCAAGTACACGCTCCCAAAGATTGGCGAGCCGCGACTCGAAGGGGTCACGCGGCGCCAGGTAGGGGGTCTGCATCTGCGGCCGCTCGGATCCGGGTGCGGGCAACGCCTGGCGATCGATCTTGCCGCTGGCGAGCAGCGGCATACGGTCCAATACGACCAGGGACGATGGCAGCATATGCGCAGGAAAACGCTCGGCCAACCGCAGCCGCAGGGTGTCGAGCTGCGGGGTCGAACCCGGGTGAACGGCTGCTAGGTAGGCGACCAGGGAATTGCCGCCACCGCGGTCGGGCCACGCCTCGACGGCCGCCAGGCGGGCGAGGCCCAGGTCGTACAAAGCGGCTTCGACGATTGGCAAGTCGACCCGGTGGCTGCGAATGCGCACCCGCCTGTCCTTGCGGCCGAGGTAGTGGAGTACGCCGGAGTCGTCGAACCGGCCCAGGTCCCCGGTGGCGTAGACAAAGGCGGCCGGATCGTCGTGCGCTGGCAGGAAACGGAGGGCCGTCAGGGCTGGATCGCGCCAATAGCCGCCGGCCAAGTAGCGGCTGCGGACGACGATTTCCCCCACCTGGCCCGTCTCAACCGGACGCCTCTGCTCGTCGAGCAGTTCAACGACTTTGTCGGCGGCCGGGCGGCCAACAGGCAGCACCTCGCTCTCCAGTTTGGTCCCGCCATCGATCGGAAAGCGGGCAATGTAGTTGGTCTCCGTGGAGGCTAGCTGATGTATGAAGTGCATGTGGGCCCCGAGCAGCCGCCGGCCGCGCTCGATGTCCGCCCGGAAGACCGCTTCGCCACCCACCAGGATTAGCCGCAGCTCGGGCCAGGAAGTCTCCGGCCCGACCGACTCGAGCCACAGCCGGTAAAGCGGAACTGGCATGTGCAGGATCGTCAGACGCCGGCTCGCCATCCAGTCGGCGAAGGACTTGGCCCCGTACCGGACCGGGTCGTAGGGGACCAAAGCCGCCCCGTTAAGCAGTGCCCCCAGCAGATCCGGCATCGAAGCGCCCGATTGCGGCGAATACAGGAATGACTGGCGATCCGCCGGGCCCAGCGCGCTGTCCTGGCTGTAGACCATGGCATGGTGAACCAGGTTTTGTTGGTCGCGCACAACGCCCTTTGGCTCGCCGGTTGACCCCGAGGTGAGGTAGACGGCGGCCGGCGCCTGAGGATCCATCTGGGCCGGCCGCCAGTTTTGATCCGGCGGCGTTCGGATAGCGGCGGGGTCGAGGATGTCGAGCATCGATCCCAGGGGCCGCAGGCGTTGTGCCCCCGCCGGACCGGCCACGGCCAAGTCCGGGCGGGCCATCTCGACAATGGCGGCCAGGCGCTCGTCGGGATTGTGCATGCCAAGCGGCAGGCAAATATTGCCGGACTGCACCACACCCAGGAAGGCCGAGAAGAAGTCGGCGCCCGGCTCGAGCAGCAAAGCCACCAGCTTCGACCGACCCAACCTGGCGGCCAGGCCGGCGGCAAGCTGCTGCGCCTCGGCGTGTAGTTGGCGATAACTGAGCTGGCCCTCGGCCAGGTCCAAGGCCGTCCGGTCTGCGTAGCGGCTGGCTATCAGCTCAAAACGGGCGGCGACCCCAGCGTTGAGGTCCGCCGGAGTCCACACCAGGCGGTCCGTCATGCGTGCCGCGGCCCTCTGCCCGCGCTGGCGATCGTTCAATCGCCCACGGTTCCGCCGGCCGCCTCTTGCAGCACAGACAAGTCAATCAGATCCTCCGGTTGATAGTCAGCAGCGCTGGGATTCTCGGCCTCCAACTCATCGAGCAGGGTCTGAATGCCGTCCAGCGTAGGGTAGGGGATGTCGGTAAGATAGGTCGGCACCAGATCGTCATAGGCCGCCGCCAGCAGTTCGGCGTCGGCTTCGGGATCGAGGCTCAGGTACTCGGCCATCACTTCCATCGTGGCCGCCCTGTCCTGCTTCATGGATTCGATCGCCGCCAGCATGGCGCGCATGAAGGCAACCGTCGTGGCGCGCCGGTCTGAGATGAATTGACGGCTAGTGGCAATTGCCGTGTGCTGGAATGGGGCGTTGAGGGTGGACATGTCGAGCAGTTCGACCAGCCCCGCCTGCTGGGCCCGAGTCGAATCGGGGATGCTGGCGACCGTGCCGGCAATTTCGCCGGTCTCCATCGCCGCCACGCGGGCGCTCTGGTCGCCAATCGCCAGGATAGCCACGTCCTCGTCGGGCGTCAGGCCCATACTCCGCAAGGCGATGCGCAACGCGGCGTCGGACGACGATCCAATCCGGCTCACGGCCATCGACCGGCCAATCAGGTCCTGCGGACCGGTAATGTCTGGCGTAACAAGCACGGAATACACATAGGTGTTGAACAAGCCGGCCAAGAAGACCAGGTCTTCTCCGGCCACGCCGGCATTGACCACCGCCGAACCAGCGATCTGACAGATATCGATTTCGTCGGCGATCATCGCCGTTGCCGCCGCCGTGCCGCTCTCGAAGTAAGTGAGTTCGATGCTCAGACCTTCTGCCTCAAAGAAGCCCTGATCATAGGCATATAGCAGCGGGATTTGGGTGGCCGTCAGCGCTGAGTAGCACACCCGCACCGATTGGTCCTCGGTCGCCGCTCCTGGTCCGGCCGCCCCGCAGCCGGCAAGCGCCACGCCAATAACGAACAGAACCAGATAATGAAGAGTTCGACGTAGGGCGTGCATATCCGTAGGAACCTCCTATCGGGGTGACGGTCGCCAACGATCAAAACGTGCTTGCAGCCGGTCGAGCAGGGCGCTGAGCAGCACGCCGGTGCCGGCCAGTATCAAGATTCCGACAAACGTCTTGTCGGATTGGAAAGTGGCGGCGGCCACGGAAATCATGTGTCCGATGCCAGCCCGGGCGGCGATGAATTCGGCCACGACCACCCCAACCAGGCCGCGGCCGACGCCTAACTGGAGCCCGGCAATGATAAATGGCACCGAAGAAGGCAGGGCCAGCGTCTGAAAGACCTGCCGGTCGGAGGCGCCAAAGGAGCGGGCACAAGTTACCAGATCGTTGTCGACGGCCCGCACGCCCGCCATCGTGCTCACCAGGATCGGGAAAACCGCGCCCAGGAAGACGACGGCCACTTTGGAAGCGATGCCGATACCGAACCACAGAATGATCAGCGGGATCAAAGCCACCCGGGGCGTCGCATACAACCCGGCGATGAATGGATCGACGACGGCGCCGAGCGAAGCATACCAGCCCAAGACAATCCCCAGGATTAAGCCGACAAACACCGCCAACGTCATGCCATAGGCAAACTCCAGGCCGCTCACGGCCAGGTCGCGCCACAGGCCTTCGCCCGCCAGCCAGACAGCCGCCTGGACGATCCGGCTGGGCGAGCTAATGAAAATGGGCCGGATCCAGCCCAGCTGGGCGACCGATTCCCACACTCCGAGAAAGACAACAATCAGGCCAAGGCGCAGCCACCTAACTCGACCTGCGTCGCTAGCTGGTCCAGTGCCGCTGTGCTCATCCGCCCGCATCTTTGTCCCCCGTGCCGAGGGCCTCCTGCCCAAGATGGGCAAACCCGCCCATCGCCATGACTTCTTGGCCCACCAGATCCCAAATGCGCTCCTCGAGCTGATTGAACTCCGCCGAGCGTTTCATGTCCATCGAACGTGGCCGCGGCAACGCTACCTGTATGATTTCTTTGACCCGGGCGGGCCGGCCCGAGAGTACGACCACCTGGTCCCCGAGCAGGATGGCCTCGGTGATCTGGTGCGTGACAAACAGGGCCATCGACTGCGTTCGCGCCCAGATCGATTGCAATTCAAGCTGCATGAACAAACGCGTCTGCGAATCGAGTGCGGCAAAGGGTTCATCGAGCAAGAGCAGTTCGGGCTCGGTTGCCAGGGCCCGGGCCAGGTTCACCCGTTGGCGCATGCCCTCCGACAGCTCCGTTGGATAGCTCTCTTCAAAGCCGGCCAGCCCAACGAGGCGAATGTGGTCGAGCGCACGCTGCGTGGCAAGCCGGCGATCGGCCCCCTGCAGTTCCAGACCATAGCGCACATTCTGCAGCACCGTTCGCCATGGCAACAAGGCCGGTGATTGGAACACCATCGCTCGATCTTGACCCGGACGGCGCAAGGAACGCCCGTCGAGCCAGATCTCACCTGCCGCTGGAGGGATGAGCCCCGCGATGGCCTTGAGCAAGGTTGATTTGCCACAGCCACTGGGTCCGACAATGGTGACAAAGGAGCGGGCGGCGACACCAAAGCTCAAATCCCGGATCGCCAGCAAAGACTCGCCTGTGCGACGCATCCTGTAGCTGACGGTCAGATCCTTCACGTCCAACTTCATTCGGGCCCTCCGGCCTCCGGTCGACCGAAGTCAAGTTGATCCTGGGCCCTGGTCGCATACCGGTCGGCGTCAAGCCGCCATGGATGGGCCACCACCGATGGCCACGGTTGGTCGCTGCACACGGCCGTCAACTGACCCGCCGCCATGGCTATGTCCTGGACGAACCACATCGAGCCTTCGTCCGTGACCAGGCGCACCTGGACCTTGGCCGGCCGCAGTGGTGAGCCGAGCACATTAATCTGCCTTGGATCCGAGCGCAGCCCGACGCCGGCCGCCTTGAGCAACGCCTCTTTGCGCACCCACAGCCGCAAGAAGAACCCCGCCCGGCGGGCCTGCTGGCGTCGGGCAAGCGAGCGCCGTTCGTCTGGGTGCAGCGCCGTAAGGGCCAGTGCCGTCAGGTCGGGCAGTGGTCGGAGCGGCTCAAAGTCGACGCCGAGTGCGCCACCCCAGCAGGCGCCGAGCAGCACCCTGTCTTCACGACTGGCCATGCTGACGGCCAACTGCAGGCCCTCCCGCTGATGGTCTGTCTGGGGCTGGCCGCTCGGAAGCCAGCTAAGCGCCACTTCATCCTCGGGCACCCCAAGCCAGCCACCAAGCACCCGGCGCAGCGCCAGATGCCGCAGCAAGTAGCGAGTGCGCGCCTGCGGTGCGCTGAAGCTCGACCAGCGGTCCCATTCGGCGCGAGTAAACCAGGCGGGCGGCTCGTCCGAGCTCAGATCGCCGCGCCCAACCTTACCGAACCAAAGGTGGATTGCGTGCGTTTCCTCGGGGACGCCATTCACCTACGAACTCCTGCAGCCCAGCGTCCCATCGTGAGACTTAGCACCACAGGATGATACTTCACGGGCTGGCCGGATAGCGACCTCCGAGGTCCGCTTGTGGCGCCAGGACGGTGGTGCGAACCCAAACGGGCCCCGGAGGTCAGCCGTGCTCCCGCTTGGCAGCTAGTCCTTGCGCTGCTGCCCCAGACCCACGATGATAAACACGATCCACACCAGGTACGTCGGAAACCAGACCGTCCACCACTCGCCGCTGAGGAATTGCGCGGCCGGGGTACCGAAGAGCAGGCCGACGAGAAGATTGACAGCGACGGCGATCGCCAGGCCAATCAAACCGAGCCGAAACATAGGGTTCATGGGGAGACTTGTCCTTAGCCAATCAGATGGGGACATGCCGGGCACCAGGCACAAGGCGCCAAGCAGTGGGCCAGAACGGTACTCACGAAGACTCAAAGGGAAGCAAGGCACAATAGACGTATCCATTGGAAATCCTTGTGCCTTCGTGTCTTGGTGTTATCAGGTCTTTCCCTTCGCCGGCGCGGATCCCCCTGACACAGGGTGACAACAGCTATACCGCCATGCTGCAAGCCTCGGCGTTGCGCTGCTCATCATGCGTTTATGCCACTTGAGACAGCTCGAAGGTGACTTCGTCTCCCTCGACCAGGCCCTTGGCCACCGCCGCGATGCGGTTGAGCCAGGCGTAGTCGGGATGGTTGGTTTCGAAGTAGGGCGAGAAGTAGAGCGGCGAACCTTCATTGAAGGTTGCCGAGTCGGCCCGGCCGATTCCGCGGGCGTAGATTAGTGCGCCGTCGGGCGTCTGGACACAGAAACGGATGTCGAGGATGGCAGTACCTTCGGGCCCGACGGTCAGCCAATCGCCGGCGGCCACGCCGACCTGGCTGGCCGTGACCCGCTCGCCAGTCCAATGAATCCCCGAGAAGGCCACCACCACTCTCGACCCGGCCGGGGTGCCTCGCATAACGACTTCCTGTTTCATCTTCATGTTCAACAGTCCAAGGGGCACCAGTTCCATAGCCATACGATGACTCCTGCTGGCCCCATGCCATGTCACGACAGGGCGCCAACCATCACCCCAGAGGCGCGTTCCGGCACGCGACTCGTAGCGCCTGCCTGGCCGGGCCTCACAGGTCGGGCAAAGATCACACCGGGCGGCCGGTCCATGGTCCGGCGCCGCTAATCCGATCGACTCGGATTCGGGTCACGTAGCCCGCCGGCGGGTTGTCCATCGGCGGGAACTTGATGCCCGGTCCTAAGTAGACCTGCGCCAGACGCTGCAGCAATTCGGGAGCGCCCCCCAGCTCGATGTGCGCTTGACCGTAGAGCACGGCGTATTCTGTCAGCCCCAGCGCGCTCTTGGAATCCGCTTGCAGTGACAGCGCCACGCGGCCGTCCCGCTCAATGTTTTGTACTTTGCGGTTGCGCGGCAGATGGCCGGCCACGATTTCGTCGCCATCCAGCCCGACCCAGACCAGCGTCGTTTGTGGACTGCCATCGGGGTTGAGCGTGACCAGGTGGGCCGGTGTGCCGGCTTCAATCAATCGGCGCAGGCTATCGGGAATCTTCATTTGTCACCTCGGCGACAGACGGCGGCGACTAAGTACCGACCATGACGACCCACATTGTGGCCCGATCGGGCGGACTGTCAATCCCCGCTTGCGCGCGACGTGCTTTGGTTGACAAACAACCCGGATCGCTCTGGCGGGGTGGGCCGGGCTCGTGGATGCCGGCCGAGTTCTCTCGCCGACCCCGGGATTTCGCCTGTAAGAGCTGCGAATGGGGGATTGCGCTGTTGGATCGCCGGAGTCGGTGAATCAGCCTCCGGTCATCTGGTAGATCTGGATCAGGTTGCCGCAGGTGTCGTCCAGCACGGCGGCGGTGGCCGGACCGGTCTCGGTCGGCTCCATGGTGAAGGTCACGCCCAGGCCCTTGAGACGCTCGAATTCCCCGTGAATGTCGTCGACTTCAAAGGCCGTGTAGGGGATACCATCCCGCACCAGCGCCTGCTTGAGCGCTTTCATCTCCGGGTATTCGGCATTGGGCTCGAGCACCAGTTCGGTGCCGTCGGGCTCGTTGGGCGACACGACCGTGATCCAGCGGGCGCCATCGCCCAGCGGGATATCGCGCTTGAGCTGAAAGCCCAGCTTCTCGGTGTAAAAGGCGAGCGCCTTGTCGTAGTCAGCGATTGGCACGCTTGCCAGCGAAATCCTCATCGAGTTCCTCCATTCCTTAACAGTTCGGTAGCAGCGGTACAGCCCAGCTGCCGGAAAGCGCGCGGGCTCAGGCCAAAGTGACGCTTGAAGGCGCGGGAGAAAGCGGCGTGGCTTTCGTAACCGGCGGCTAGCGCCACCTGGCTAATGTCGACGGCCCCCATCCGAAGCTTGCGCCCGGCGCGCTCCAGCCGCACCCGCCGGACGTAGTCGGCGATGTTTTCACCGAGTTCGCCGGTGAAGATGCGGTGCAGGTGCGGCACCGAATAGCCGGCCACTTCGGCCAGCACCTGCCGCGACAGATCCGTGTCGGTGTTCCGAACGATGTAGTCGACGACGGCCTCTAGACGCTCACTGACTTCAGTCTGGCCGTCAAATTGGTGATCCATATTGTCCAGTATTGCAGAATAGGGCCCCGCGTGACTAGTCCGTATGTATCACGCCGAACGCATCGCCGTTCGGCACACCAGCTCAGCAACTCGGGCCAGCGGCCATGACATGGCCGCTGGCCCGTTCCCACTGCCGCTCCGAATGCGCAGGCTAATTGCCGGAATGGGACGAGCTGCTCGGCTTGGGCAGGCGCGGGATCAGCCAAGACAGGAACGAATCCTGGCTGCGCGTCTGCAAGGTGAGTTTGCCCGGACCAGTCAGCTCGGCCACCAGCCCTTCCCCGCTGAACAGCGTGCTCTTCCAGCCCGCCACCTTCTTAACCTGGTAGTCCATTTGCTCCTCGAAGCTGACCAGGTGGCCTGTGTCGACGACGTACTTTTCGCCATCTCCCAATTCGACCTCATGAATGGCGCCGTAGCTCGACATCAACAGCGTGCCACTGCCGCTGACCTTGAGCATGATCAGACCTTCGCTGCCGAAGAAGGTCTTGGCCCCAGTCCACGTGGTATCGACTTCGACGCCTTCGGACGAGGCCAGGTACGAGCCGGACTGCACCAACAGCGGATCGCCGTCGAGCTCGACGACCACAATGTCCCCCGACAGCGGCGGCGCCAGCAGGATATTGTCGTCATCCTGCATGCTGGTGTAGGTGTTGATGAAGAAGCTCTCCTGGGCGAACATCGAGCGGGCGATCGACTTGAGCAATCCGCCGCGGGCCTCGGTCTCCATTTGCATACCGGGCGACATGCCGACCATGGCGCCGCTTTCGACCTGGATCTTCTCCCCGCCGGCAAGCGTGACGTGGGCGGTGGCGTACGACGGACGGTACAAGACTTCGACTTTCATCGGGTTCTCCTTTGTTCGATGGGGGCTGTGATGGTGGGGATTTCCGGTCCCATTAGCGCGCCGCCTGACCATGCCGAGCTGCGGCCAGTCGCCTTCTCTCCATCCTACAACGATTCGTCCCTAGGCCGGATGCCGACGAGGCTCCCGCTGCGAGCGATCATGTGTCCTTGGCGGCTGCTGGCCGTCAGGCGCCTTCTTCCAACATGCTCATGAGCCTGGTCGTGGTGCGCCAGTTGCGGATCGTCATGCTTTGGTAGATCGGCAGCGAGACGACTCGGCTGAGATGGCTCTGGGAAGCACGGCTGGTCAGCCGGCTGAAATAAATCGCACCCGGCCCGCTGTGAGCCTGATCGACACCGTCGCGTGTGCTGATCTGCTCGAGGGCGTTGTCGGGCGTGAGCGGTTCTTTGAGGAAGACAACATCGTAACGGTAGTCGTCGGGCTGAGCGCCGAAGCCGGCTGGCGCCTGGTCGATGACGGCCCGCATGGCATCCTGGCTGCGGACGACCGTCAGAAGTTCGAGCCCGAAGGCCCCGGTCAATCCGGCTTCGATCTGGGAGGCCAGGGCCGCCTGATCCTGCTCGTCCGTGCCGAAAACGACGTTCCCACTTTGAATGTAGCTGCGCACGTTGTGGAAACCGAGCGACTCAAAGCACGCCCGGAGCTCCGCCATCTTGAGCAGGTTCTTGCCGCCGACGTTGATGCCGCGAAGTAGAGCGACACAGTGATTCAGCGAATGGCCTTTCTGCTGGTCTCCCGAATGAGGCTCCGATGTTAACGTGATGGGAGGAAATCCGGCCGCCAGCGGACCAGGACCCGAGCGCCAGACATCGGGCGGTCAGCTGTCAGCCATCAGCTTTCAACCCCGAGCGCTGGATTCGGTCATCATTCGCGCTTCACTTCTCTAACCTGCGCCCTATCACGTGTCACCAATCACCTGTCACTTGTCCTCAATCCCTAATCCCCAATCCCCTGTCCACTCTCCGCCGCCCGATGCCAGGCCTCGATGTATTCCAACGACTGATGGCGGAAATAGGTCTTGTACAGGTCGGCGTAGTGCCCGCCCTGCGCCATTAGGGCTTCGTGACTCCCCTGCTCCAGGATTTCGCCGTCGCCCAACACGATGATGCGGTCGGCAGTCTTGATAGTCGACAGGCGGTGGGCGATCACGATCGCTGTCCGTCCTGCGAGCACCGCCTCCAACCCTTCCTGGATCTGGGCCTCTGTCAGCGGATCGACGCTGGCTGTGGCCTCGTCCAAAATCAGGATCGCCGGGTCCTGGAGCAAGACCCGCGCCAACGCCACCAGCTGGCGCTGACCCATCGAGATGCCACGACCCCCCTCGCCCACCTGTGTATTCAAACCGTTGGGTAGTACATCCAACCAATCCCCGCCGGCGACTCGGCCGGCGATAGCAGTCACTTCCTCGTCCGTGGCAGACGGCTTGCCGTAGCGGATGTTGTCGGCGACCGTGCCGGCGAACAGAAATGGCGTCTGCGGCACGATGCCCAGCTGGCTGCGGTAGCTGTCGAGCCGAAAGCTGCGTATGTCCAGGCCATCGACCAGCAGGCTGCCGCCCTGGAATTCGTAGAAGCGGGCGGCGAGTTTGCCCAGGCTCGACTTACCGGCGCCGGTATGGCCGACCAACGCCAGCACCTCGCCGGCCGCAATGGTCAGGTTGAAGCCGTCAAAGACCGCTTCCTCAGCCGTGTAGTGGAAGTCCAGGTCACGGAATTCGACCCGACCTTGCAGCCGTCCGGCCGGCCGGTTATCGGTCTGGACCACGCGCGGCTCGGCGTCGATCAGGGCAAAAACGCGTTCGCTGGCGGCCAGCCCCTGTTGAAATTGGCTCCAGAACGAGGCGATGCTGGTCAAGGGGAACCAAAAGAGGTTGATGCTTTGGACGAACAGGTAGAGCGAGCCGGCGCTGACCGTGCCGGCGATGACCGAGCCCCCTCCGAAGTACACGATCAGGGCCGTGCCGATGCCGGCAATCGTGCCCAGGATGGGAAAGATAAAGCTGAAGGTCAACCCCTGGCGCAAACTGAGGCGGTAGGTCTGGGCATTGACCGGCAAGAACTCGCCGTAAATACGCCCCTCCTGGCGGAAGTTCTTGGCCACGCTGATGCCGCTGATCGCTTCCTGCACGTTGGCGTTGACTTCGGCCAGCACCCGCCGTGCCTGTGTCGTAGTCTGGCGGGCGATGCGGCGGAACATAAGCGCCGTGAAGACCACGACCGGGGCAATCACCAGGGCAATCAGCGCCAGGCGCAGGTTGATGAACACCAGCAAGCCAACCACGATCACCACGATCAACACCTGGCTCATCAAGTTCAGGGACAAGGTGACCACGGTCGAGAAATCCTGTGTGTCCGACGTCACGCGGCTGACGATCTTGCCCGACGAAAACTCGTCATAGAACGACATATCGCGCGCCAGCACGGCATCGAAAGCGTCCTTGCGCAGTTGCAGGACGACATTGCCAACGGTGCGGGCGGTGTAGCGCTGCCGGAAGAAGTTGAAGGTCCATGACAGCACACCCGAGGCCAGCACAGCGACGATCAGCCAGCCGGTCCGGCGCCACAGATTGGCTTGCTCGACGTCACCCAGTTGGTCCAGGCCATACGAGATGAGCACGGGCAGGGCGGCGTCCATTAACGCGTTAAGGAAGATGAAGGAGGCCACCAGCGCCATCACGCCCAGGAACGGACGGAAGTAGGTCAGGATGCGAAACAGCAGTTGGCGGTCGCTGTACGTTCGGTCGTAGGCCTCGGCGTCGAGGCCTTCCATAATGAATCCCACGCGGCTACCTCATCCGTCAGAAGCGCGCATAGATGCGCTGATACAAGTCGCAGCGGTCCATCAGTTCCTCGTGGGTTCCCTGGTCGGCAATCGCACTGCGGTGAAGCACCAGGATCCGGTCGGCCCGCCTAATCTGCGAGAGGCGGTGGGTGATCAGCAGCGTGGTGCGGCCTTCGAGCACCCGCTTGATGGCCCGCTGGATGCGGTCCTCGGTGGCGCTATCGATAGCGCTGGTTGAGTCATCCAGAATCAGGATGCGCGGGTCGGTCAGCAAGGCGCGGGCGATGGCAATCCGCTGGCGCTGCCCGCCAGACAGAGTCACACCTCGCTCGCCGACCACCGTGTCGTAACCAGCATGGAAGGCCTCGATGAACTCGTCGGCCTGGGCGGCCCGGGCGGCGGCTTCGATGGCGCCATCGGCGCTTTCCTGCCCCAGGCCGAAGGCGATGTTGTCGCGAATCGACCGGGAGAAGAGGAACAGGTCCTGCTCGATCGTTGAAATCTGGGAGCGGAGCGAATCGAGGTTCCAGTCGCGCACATCGACGCCATCGATCAGGATGCGACCGGCATCGACGTCGTAGGTCCGGTTGACCAGTTTGGCCAGCGTCGTCTTGCCCGAGCCCGTCTGGCCGACGATGGCGATCGTTTCGCCGGGTGCTGCCCGGAAGGAGACGTCCTCCAAAACGGCCGGCCCATCCGGGTCGTTGTCCAGCCGGAACGTGACGTTGTCAAAGACGATTTCCCCCCGCATGCGATCTGTGTGGCCGGCCTTGTTCTCGTCGAGTTCGGTTTCCTGCCGCATCAACTCCAGGATGCGGCGGGCACCGGCCAGGCCGGTCTCCACCAGAGAGAACGTGAAGATGGATATGAAGGCCGGGAAGCGCAAGACACCCATCAGCCCCAGGTAGGCGACCAGCTCGCCGATGCTGAGCGCGCCGGCCGACACCAGCCACAGACTATGGGCGAAGCCGCCGGCGAAGGCGACCCCCAGCAGCAACAGCGGCAGGTAGCGGGCTTCGATCTCGCCCTGGGCGATGTACAGATCGCGCACCCGCTCGGCGTTGGTGATGAACTTGCCCCGCTCTTGCACTTCTTGCGCCGACGACTTGACCACTTCGATGCCGGTGATGGTTTCGGCCAGACCGGCGTTCAACTCGCCGAAGCTGCGACGCTGGTTGGCAATCACCGGATTGAGCCGGCGCACATAGCGGCGCAGCGCAAAGACAAAGGCGACGACAAACAGGGTCGGCGCCAGCAATAGCTCGAGGCGCAGGAAAGCGATGAACACCAGCGGGGTGACGATGCCGATGGCCGATTCGGTGATCAGGGAAACGCCCGGGTTCATCATGACGTTGATCTGGCGCACGTCGTTGGTCGCCCGGGCCATGATGTCACCGACGCGCTGTCGGTTATGGAACGTCTGGCTTTTGCCCAACAGGCTGATATACAACTCCTGGCGGGCATCGCGCTCGGTCCGCTGGCCGAGCGTCTCAATCGAGGCGGCGTTGGTCATATCGAGCACACCGCGCACCAGCACCACGCCCAGGATGGTGAGCGCCAGTGATAGCACGCGCGCTTCGCTCGGGTTGGGCGCGGTGACCTCGTCGAAGACGAACCCGGTCAGGCGCGGGATGGCCGAGAACAGCACATTGGTCAGCGTCGCCGAAAACAGGAAGCTGGCAAGCAGATGCGGATAGCGCAGCAGATGCGACAGAATCCAGCGCACCGGGCCGGCCTGGTTGTAGGCCCGCTCGCCCTGAACGCTGAACTCGGTACGTTGGTTGGCCTCAAGCGTGGCAGGTGTCGCCATGCGAGCCTCGTCAATCATTGCATGCGGCGCTGAAGCGGCGATGGGGCGACGGCCGCGTCATCCAGGCTGGATGACAGGCGGGTGACAGAAGGTCACATCATACCTTGGGTGGAGCCGCTTGGTCCGACCGGTCCGACCGGTCCGGCCGGCAGGGTCTCACTGATCCTTGGGGGGGCTAGCCGCTCAATACACCCAACGGGCGTCGTTCTGTGTCACTTCCTTGAACCGGTAGGCCGCGATTTTCTGGATCAGGGCCTTCGGCAGGGGTTTGTCATACGGGAACTGAATGGAGTCCTTGCCGGTCTTGTAGCCCGCCAGGTCGTCTTTGAACGGCTCCATCGCCGGCCCGGTCGGCACGAAATTGAGATGGGCTTTGTGCGCCCGATAGGCGAACAGAATACGGTTCTCCTCGAAGACCAGCGACCCCCACTTGACGGTTTCCGAGGCATTCGGCGCGATCTCTTTCAAGATTGCCCGCATCGCGCGCAGTCTGGCCTGCGCCGGTTCGGGCGCCGCCTGGATATATTCCTCGACCGAGGCTGGTTTTGACTTGGCCATCGTTAGATCTCCGGCGTTTCCTAGGTTGGATTGTGAGTCTATCAGGCGCGTGATGGCAAACTGCCGTCGGCTGCCTCTGGAATTCCGGGCGTTCTCGATCGCAGGGCGCATTGCCCTGCGCCCGTCCCTTCTCCTCGCACTCCCGCGCGCTGAGCCTGTCGAAGCGCTCATTCGCTTTGTCGACTGCTGCTTCACCGGCAACCCAGCAGCTCCCCCCTCTCAACGTCCTGAGCCCTTCGTTCGCCTAGATTCTCATACGGGTTGTGCGAGACTCGCATCCCTCGGTTCACCATTCGCCATTGACTGCTCATACATATCGCATTTCACCTATCTCTTATCACGCTCCCAATCCCCATTCCCCAATCCCAAGTCCCTTTCCCTTGACATATACCCATATCGTTATATAATGCCGGGACTGTATTAGCCGCCAAACGGAGTGCCCTCCCATGAGCAGCAGTGAGGTCGACGCCTATCTGGCGAAGCTGGAAGAGCCCAAACGGAGCACGCTCGAGCAGGTCCGCCGCACTATTCTGGCCATCGTGCCGGAGGCCGAGCAGGGCCTTTCCTACGGGGTACCAGCGTTTCAACTGCGCGGCAAGGTGGTCGCAGGCTTTGCCGCCTACCAGCACCATCTGAGCTACCTGCCGCACAGCGGGGCGGTATTGTCGCAATTGGCAGTCTCCGTCGACGGCTACGAGACATCGAAAGGCGCACTCAAGTTTCCGATCGACGCGCCGCTGCCGGCCGAGCTCGTGCGCAAGCTCATCGAGGCCCGCATGGAAGAGTTGGGGCTGTCAGCCTCATGATGAATCGGCCAAGGCAGTCACAGGCAGGAACTTGATTTCCAGATGCCACGAGCAGCGACCACGACCGATGCTTTCAACGCCGTCGCCGAGCCCCGGCGGCGGGAGATCCTGGACGCCCTGGCCGGCGGCGAACGGCCGGTTAATGAACTGGTCGAGCAGCTTGACCTGTCTCAGCCACAAGTATCGAAGCATTTGCGGGTGCTGCGCGAGGTCGGGCTGGTCGAGGTACGGCCGGACGGCCGGCAGCGGTATTACCGCCTCAACCCCAGACCGCTGCGCCCCATCCACGATTGGGTCAAGGATTACGCCCAGCTGTGGGAGGACCGGTTCGAAGCGATAGACGATCTCTTAGAGGAGCTCAAGGAGAAGGAGCCAAAGGATGGAGACGGCGATGAGTAAAGGATCGGCAGTTGTAACCCTGCCCAACGAGCGGCAGATTCATATCACGCGCGAGTTCGCCGCGCCGCGGCATCTGGTCTACCGCGCCCTTACCGAGCCCGAGCTGATCAAGCGCTGGTGGCACGCCAAGCGGGGCAAGGTCACGCTGGCCGAGGTCGATCTAAGGGTTGGCGGTCAATGGCGCTGGGTGATGGTCACGCCCGAGGGCATGGAAGTCGGCTTTCACGGCGAGTACCGCGAGATTGTTCCCAACGAGCGCATGGTGTATACCGAGGTGTTCGAAGGCGTGCCCGGCGGCGACGACAACCCGGCCGTCAACACGGCTGCGCTCGTCGAAGTGGATGGTGTGACCATGCTGACCGTGCTGACCGAGTTGGCCGACCAGGCGACGCGCGACATGATCCTCGAGACGGGCATGGAAGCCGGCATGCAGGATGCGTACGATCTCTTGGAGCAGGTGGCGCGGTCGTTGGCATAGCCGCTCGGGGCGGAGCGCCCTTCGCTGTTCAGCATTCACTGCGCTTCCGTATCCCCGATTCCCTGTTGCCTATCACTGCACCTGCCCGCCCCCCTGCCGGCCCTCCTAAAGGGGGGAGCCCTGGGGGGCGGGGAGCCGCCCCCAGACTCCCTCTCAACGTCCTGTAGCCTTCGATCGTCTTGAGGCCCCTCCGGGTTGGGCAAGACTCTCATCCCTCGGTTCACCATTCGCCATTCGCTGCTCTTCCTTATCCCTTATCACCTATCACCTATCACTTGTCCCCAATCCCCATCCCTTCCGCCCAGCGCCACAGCCGCATGAGCGCCAGCGCCCGATCGACCAGCCAGTGCAACCCGAAGACGGCCGCCGCCTGCATGATCCCCAACGCCAGCAGGCCGGCCAGCAACGGAGCGGAAGCCTGGTCGCTGCGAAGCACCTGGAACCAGCCGAAGCCGGCCAGCAGCCCGGCGAGCGGCGCCATCAGCAGCAGCCGACCACCCGCATCGCGCAAGTACAGCAATTCGTAGCCAACCAGCACAACTTGTGCCGGCATCAAGAGGATTCCGATGGGCGCCGCCAACATGCCAAAGGCGACCAGCTGCGGTGGGAGCAGGGGTCCATCAGTCGCCAGGTGGTTGAGGACGGCCAGCGGTGTTGTCGCCGCCAGCGTGCCCACCAGCAGCCCGGAACCGGCCGCCAGTAGGGCCAGTGCGGCTTTTGTCAGCAGGATACGGGTCATCGGGGCTCCCTCTCCAACGACGGTCTGTGGTGAGGGTAGAGGCCGAAGCCCCTCAGAATCTGTCAGGGGGCTGGCGAAAGGTATCGGGCTCCGAAGCGCCCGACCTCCGAGGTCCGCCGTACCAGGCCGCACGCTGCACCAGCCCAAGCGGACCTCGGAGGTCCGGACCGAAGAAGAACTTCCCGGAAGTCCGGCCGACCTAGAGCTACCGGCGCCGGAGAAAAGACTTCCGGGAAGCCCGCTTGCCAGCCTGCGGAGTTCTGGGATCAGCCGCTAGTTCAAGACCCGGTAGCCCAGGTAGGCGAATCCGCCGTCGAAGCTCTTTGTTTCGAGCAGCTCCAGCCTGATATTGACGCCGCCGGGCAGCCCCGGCTTGCCGCCGCCGGCCAGGTAGGGAACCAGGTACAGGTGCAGCTCGTCGACCAGCTCGGCAGCGAAGGCGTACGCCGCCAGTCCCGGACCGCCGATGCTCAGATCGCGTTCGGCTGATTCCTTCCATTGGTGCAGCGCCGCCGGATCAAAGGTCCTCTCCATCCGGGTCCTGGCCGTGGAGACTTGGTCCAGCGTGGTCGAGTACACGATCTTGCCGGCCGCCTGCCACAACCGAGCGTAGTCGGCCATGGCCGGCGACATCTGCGCCAGGCCGGGGTCGGTCTCCCAACCCTTCATCGTCTCGTACATCCGTCGGCCGTACAGATACGTTCCAACCGTGCGCTCCTGGTCGTTGATGAACTGGTGGACTTCGGGATCCGGTTCGGCCCAGCCGAATTGGCCCGATTCGTCTTCGATGTAGCCGTCGAGCGAAAGGATCGCCGAATAGAGGAGCTTGGGCATGAGTCACCTCCTCCCGAGGCGCCAGACCAGGCACCAGGCACCAACATAGCACGAAGATGCAAAGACACATTCAACACAGCGGTGCTTTGTGTCTTTCTCTTTTACGTCCTTTGAGTCTTCGTATTACCACTCTTCGCCTGGCGCTCAGCGCCGGCGCCTCCCTACGTTTAGGTTCATTCAAACCACTTCGGATCATTGGCATCGGCCTCGTATTCGGCCTGCGTGCCAAAGCCCAACTCTTCGGTTCGGGCGAAGGGGGGCGAGTAGTCAAAGGCTTCGGGATCGGCCATGGTCTCCCACGGCCGAATGTCCCACAGCGCCTCGATCATCCAAACAAGCCAGCGCGGCGGGGGCGGCCAGCGGCGAAAGTAGGCGATCCGTGCCGGCACCAGGCCAAACCGCCGCAAGCTCTCTTCTACGGTCGACGGCGGCTCCATCACCACCCTCCAACAAAACACCCTGACCGCAGTGTACAACCCGAAGGCACGGCTGTCAGCCGTCAGCGGTCAGCGGTCAACGGTCAGCGGTCAGCGGTCAGCAAGATCACATAACACGAAGGCACAAAGACTCAATGACATCTGTTTTCCTTGTGGTCTTTCTCTTCCTTCGAGTCTTTGTGTTCCCGCTCTTCGCTCGGCGCTCCATGGTCCGTACTTACCGTAAGCTCAGCCCCCGGGGATCGAGCCGACCAGCCGGTAGACGGCCGAGTGGTCGTCCTGGTAGACGCGCTCCAGGCCGGGATCGGCCCCGGCTTGTTCGAGAAAGGCCTCGTGGTTCAGGTCGGTGACGAGGTAGCGGGCGCCGAAGACGTTCCAAATCACAGACGACGGCCGCTCGACCCGCCCCCGGGTGACCGATACCCATGCGTCATACAAATCGGCGTCGTACAGCTGCAGGTAGGTGGGATCGAGGCCGACCAGGTAGGTATTGTGCGTGTTGTGAAAAAACAACCGCGGGAAGTCATCCCAGTCGGTTTGGAAGACCCGCGCTCCGGCCGGCGTGTTGGCCTCAAGCCAGGCGGCGGCGCCGGCGAAGGTCTCGGCCGGCTTCGACTCGGCCACACTGGCCCCCGCCGCCCGCAGCGAGCGCACCGACCCGGGCACGATCAACGCGACCAGCACCAGGGCTGGCAGCCAGCCAACCGCCCGCGCCCGCAGCCCCTCGGCCGGGGCCGACCGCCGTTCTTGTAGATAACGCTCCACCAGCGGCGACCAGGCGAAGGAGGCGAAGACCAGGGCGAAGGCGGGGAAGTACTCGACAAAGCGCCGCGCCTGGAACAGCATCAGGCCAAACACTCCGGCCAAAAACAGCATGGTCAGCGTTCGCCGGTCGGCCCGCTGGGGGGCTAACCCCAGGGCCAGCACCCCGCTGCCGAAGGCGGCCAGCGCCAGCGTCGAATTGGCCAGCAACTGGCCGGTGTCATAGGGGTACCACTCGCTGCCAACGCTGACGGCGGTCGCCCCCACCAGCTTGGGCAGAATGTGCTGCCAGGCGAATGTCAAGTTGTAGGGGAAGTAGGGGTTGACCAGCAAACCCAGCCCGATGCCGGCGCCGATTGCCAGCAGCGGCTTGCGCTCAACGCGCCCTTCCGCCAGCCAGCCGGCCAGGACGTAGGCGAGGCCGACCGCCAGCAGCAGCGGGAAGGCATTGTACAGCCAGACATACAGTCCGGCCAGGACGACCAGCCGCCGATACTTGCGCCGCAGCAGCCAATCGAGGGCCAGCATCAGGACGGCCAGCGACAGCGACTGAGCCCGGGTGCTGCTCATGCGGTACAGGAAGGCATCCGACACCGCCAGCAGGCCTAGCGCCCACAAACCCGCCAGCCGGATGCGCTGATTCCTGAGCAGATTCCAAGTGCTGAGAAACGCCAGCCCGGCGAACACTACCGCTGCCAGTTTGGCACCCAGCCGCAGATCGCCAAAGGTGAACGGCATCAGGGCTACGTGGAATAGAAAGTGGTGATCGTAAAACTCGCGGCCGTTAAGGATCGTGAGCGGCAGGTAGGGGAAGTCCGGCTTGAGACCCTCGGTCCGCATCAAGTAAGCCAGCTTGATGTGGTAGTAACCGTCGACCCCCACCAGATCCGGGCTGGCGAACTGCACCAGGCCCAGGAACAGGCCAAAGACGACGATCAGCGCCAACGCCTCGAGCAGGCGGCGCCGGCTGACCCGGCTGCGCAACCAGGCGAGGGGGCCGGCGGCCGCACCCAGCGGCAGCCGGTTGGCCCATCCACGTTGTACTTGCGTCCACATCGTCTGCATTTCGCTCGATCCTCTCGGGGACCCGCCGGCTTGGCCGGCGGGTCCCCGCACATGGCTGATCGTCGGGCTAACCCGCCGGGGTCAATCCGGCGCCGCCCACCTTAGTGGCGACATCAGTCGTCGTCATTGCCGTTGTCGTCATCGTCGTTGTCATTGCCGCCACCGCCGCTGCCGCTGTGGTCATCGTCATCTTCGTTATCGTTGCTGTCGTCGTCATCGTCGTTGTCATTGCTGTTGGCATTGCCGTTGTCATCATCGTCGTCGTTGTCATTGCTGTTGTCATTGCTGTTGGCATTGCCGTTGTCATCATCGTCGTCGTCATTGTCATTGCCGTTCTGGTTCAGGTTTTTGTTGCTGTTGGCGTTGTCGTTGCCGTTTTCGTTGAGGTTCTCGTTGCCGTTCTCATTGGCATTGAGGTTGGCGTTGTCGTTCCCATTCAGGTTGGCATTCTGATTGGCATTGCCGTTGTCAACCTGCTCGCCCAGGCCGCCAACGATTTGCGTCGTGTCCAAAGCTCGGTTGAGTTCAGCCTGGATATCCTGCGGGGCGTTGGCCACCATCACGCTGAGCGAATTGGCATAGCGGGTCAGGGCCGACACAACCTTGGCCGCGATCTCGGCCGCCCGGGACGGATCGAGCGCCGAGAGTGTTTCCAGCTCGATGATGGCCCCGTTGATCGAAGCTTCAAAGTCCAGCACCGTAGCTCGGATCTCGCTGAAGCGTCCCTCGGCGATGAGCGTTTCGATCTCGATCAAACGCGCCTCGGCGAAGGCCAGCCGCAGTTCGGCGCGGGCGCCGGCATCGGCCGCCAGCGTGAACTGGGCCCGCTCAAGCGCTTCCTTCAGCGGGTAAAGCGTGTCGCCCGGAATGGCCGCCTGGGCTGCTACGCCGGTGGCGGTCACGCCGGCCAGAACCAGGACGCTCAGGACGACTGCCAGGGCAATTCCTCGTCGGGCCATCGAACTCCAACTTGCTACCATCTTCGACCTCTCCTTCATGCGATGATTGGTTTTCCTGCTGTCCCCATCTTAGGTGGTCCCTCCGCTGCCGAGTAGGGGAGGAGGTCGCAAACGGCCTCCGACCAGCGGTGTTGCTTTTTCAGACCTTGGTCTTAAGCGGGTGCCGACGTTGGGCCGCCCTGCTGCCGGCCGGCGGCTCATATAATGAAGGCAGGCTGCCGGCCGGCCAGGCCGTGGGGGAGCATGAGGAGACCAGCCATTCAGCACCGATTCCGCGAGTTTGTCGGCGATCTCAGTCTGAGCCAGCGCTTCACGCTGGCCAGCTTTGTCATCCTGCTGGCCGGGCTGTTGGGGGTCGGCGCCTGGGTGCAGCGCCAGATCGAAACCGGCGTCATCCACCGCACTGGAGTCACCACCGCGCTGTACGTCGAGAGCTTTGTCGCCCCCCTCCTGCAGGAGTTGGGGCAAAGCGACGACTTATCGCCGGCCGCCGCCGGTCAACTGGCCGATCTGCTGCAGGACACGCCGCTCGGCCGCCAGATCGTTTCCTTCAAGGTGTGGAACCCGCGGGGATACCTGCTGTACAGCACCGAGCCGGGGCTGGCCGGCCGCACCTTCCCTATGACGGAGGGCCTGCTGCGCGCCCGGCTGGGGGAGGTGGTGACCGAAATCAGCCAGCTCCAGGCCGAAGAGAATGCCAGCCTGGCGGCCGAGCATGATGAATTGCTGGAGACCTACAGCCCGGTCTGGTTGAGCGGCACCAACCAGGTGATCGCCGTGGCCGAGTTCTACCATTCGACCGAGACGCTGAACCAGGAAATCGCCGCCCTGCGCTTGCGCAGCTGGTTGGTGGTCGGCGCCGCCATCCTGATCATCTTTCTACTGCTGGCCGGCTTCGTGCGCCGCGCCAGCCACACCATCGATCGCCAGCGCGCCGAATTGGCCGAGAAGGTCTACCAGCTGACCCAACTGCTGGCCCAGAACGATGAGCTGCACCAACGCGTGCGCCGGGCGGCGGCCAGCGTATCGCTGCTCAACGAGGGCTATCTGCACCGCATCGGCGCCGAGCTGCATGATGGCCCGACCCAGGCCCTGGGCCTGTCGCTGCTTCGCGTCGACAGCCTGATCGCCGAGCTCGAGGCCGAAGAGGCTACCGCCAGCGACGGGCTGCACCAATCGCTGACCGAGATCGAAGCCAGCCTGCGCGGTGCGCTGGACGAAATGCGGGGCATCGCCGCCGGTTTGAGCCTGCCGCTGTTGGCCGATCTGGATGTAGCCAGCACGATTGTGCGGGCAGTCCGGGCCCACGAGCGGCGCAGCGGCACTAAGGTTGCGCTCGAGTTGGGACAGCTTCCCGATCAATTGACGATGCCGCTCAAAACCACCGTCTACCGGTTGGTCCAGGAAGCGCTCAACAACGCCTTTCGCCACGCCGGCGGAGCCGGCCAGGCGGTCAGTGTTGGGCTGCACGGGGATCAACTGCGGGTCGAAGTGACCGACACTGGTCCCGGTTTCGACCCGGACACGGTCGCCGACGACGGCCAGCACCTCGGATTGACCGGCATGCGGGAACGCGTCGAGAGCCTGGGCGGCGTCTTCAACATTGAGAGCCAGCCGGGGAAGGGCACCCGCATCCGGGCCCGCTTTCCCATCCGGCTGGAAGAGGGACGTCTGGCATGACCCGGTCGGACAAGCCCGGCGAGGCCTTGCGCGTCGCCATTGTCGATGACCACGCCTTGTTCCGGGATGGCCTGAGGCAGGTGCTCGAGGCCGAACCGACGATCGAGGTGGTTGGCGAAGGAGGCAGCGCCGACGAGGCCATCGCGCTGGCCCGCCAACAACTGCCGGAGGTCATCCTGCTCGACATCGACATGCCGGGCGGCGGTCTGGAGGCGGCCCGCGCCATTGCCGATCAGTTCCCGGTGACCAAGATCGTCATGCTGACCGCCTCCGAGCAGGACGACCACTTGATCGCCGCCCTGAAAGCCGGCGCCCGCGCCTTCGTGCTCAAGGGCGTTTCGGCACGCGAGTTGATCCGCATACTGCAGGCGGTCGCTGCCGGCGACAGCTATGTGCCGCCGGCGCTGGCGGCCAGCCTGTTGCTGGAGATGGACGAGGCCAGCAGCGCCCCCGACACACCAACCGACAACCCGCTCAAGGACCTGACCGAGCGCGAGCGGGAAATCCTCGAATGTCTGGCGCAGGGGTTGACCAACAAGGAGATTGGCGAGCGGCTGTTCCTGGCCGAGAAGACGGTCAAACACTACATGACCAACATCCTGCAGAAGCTGCAGGTTCGCAACCGGGTCGAGGCCGCCCTGCTGGCCCAGCGTCAGGCCGAGGCGCAGGATCCGGACTCTGCAGA
>DASWJQ010000078.1:0-4004 GCA_036397095.1 Anaerolineales bacterium | reverse complement strand
CAAGTTGCTGGGGCCGGCGGTGGGGCTGTACTTCTACCTGTATGTCCTGTTGGACCTGTTCAGCCGGTTTGTGGTCGGCTGGCTGGTGGCTGAGCGTGAGGTGGCCGCCCTGGCCGAGCAACTCATCGCCGAAAGCTGTCTGCGCCAGTTGATCGCCCGCGACCAGTTGACGCTGCACTCCGACCGCGGCGCCCCCATGACGGCCAAGTCGCTGAGCGTATTGCTGACCGACCTGGGCGTCACGCCCAGCCTGGCCCGCCCGCGGCTGCCCGATGACAAGGACTATGCCGCATACTGCACCTCCTTCGAACGCTCCGAAACAACCTCAGGCAAGCGACGGCGGTCAGCCAGTTTTCGTCCCCGGTGTTTGGTCGGCGCATCCGCAGTCGGGGGGTCATAGAGATACTCAGGTTTGTCGGAGTACGCATGGCCACGGAGTAGACCGGCCTGGCGCCAGTGATTGACGGTCACGCGATTCACCTCTAGCTTGGCGGCGAGCTCGTCAGCCGTCAATAAGCCCGTCGCTCGCAAGCGGTCGTAGCGGCTCGGTAATCCATACTCTCGCCGGATATTGCCCACCAGGCGAGCGCGGAAGGGCGTCCCTTTCCCAGCATGTAATCCGCGTCCAGCGAGAATCGCCGCGACTTCCTGGTCGGTGTGGTCGTTCAGCAGTCGATTGATCTCGGCCACAATCCCCGGCGCCGTCTGCCAGGTCTGCCAAGATTGTTGCGGGGCAGCCAGGGTCAGCGGTTTGGCCAGGCCGCCGCGGAAGCGCACCTGCACCGTGAGTTGGCGCGGGTTCTTAATCAGGGTCACGTCTTCGATGAGCAGGCGCACCATGCGTTTGCGGTCCCGATCGGTGGTGGTGAGTGCATGCCAGACCTGGGGAAAGTCTGTGGTCAGGGCCATGACTTGCGTGCGCACTTCGTCGTCGACCCGCAGTTGATCCTGTTGGCGCTGGTGTTCACGCTCGGTCTGCGCCTGCGCCAGCGCCCGCAGGGTTGCGTTCCAATCGGCTTCGAGTTCGTCGGCGACCAGGCGATTGTTGGGATCGACGCGCAGGTAGCGTTGGCGCGCCAGATCGGCTTCATATTGGGCCCGCTCAACCTGCCTGGCCCGCAGCTGATCAGCGTCCTCATGCCGCGCGGCGATCTCCTGTTGCACGGCTAGCGCCACCTCCAGGCTCAAGGGCGTCAGCGTCTCAAACAGAAGTTGAGCGACGGCCTCATCGATGCCTTGGCCGGAGATGCGTTGGCAGGCGAGCCCGGCCTGTTCAACCATCTCCCGCTGGCACACATACTCGGGATACTGCTCGCCCTGCCGCGCGCGATAATGGACGGTCATCCGCCGGCCGCAGACGCCGCAGAGCACCAGTCCTTGTAATAGCGCCGGCCCTTCCCGCGGTGGGCTCTTCCGGCGGTCGTGGCCGCAGGCTTGAGCGGACTCGAGTAGTCGCCGCTGGTTGTCTTCATACTCGTCCCAGGGGATATAACCCACATGCGCGTTGGGCACTAGCGCGAGCCAGTCCTCGCGGGCCTGCTGGCGGACCTGGCGGCTCCCATCTGGCCGAGGGCGTGTTTGGTGACGGCCATAGGAGAACGCTCCGGCGTAGCGGGGATTGTGCAGAAGTTGCAGGGTGCGCGAATGCCCTAATGGGCCCCAAACCAATTCCCCTTTGCGGGGTCCGGATCGCTGCCGGCGCGGAAACAGAATCCCCTCCGCGCGAAAATACTTGACCGTTGCCCAGGCCGTGCCCGTGCGCCGAAACGTCACAAACAAGAGCCGCACGGCCTGCTGCACCTGTTGATCCGGATCGAGCCGCACGCGGGCCTGGTCATCGTAGACCAAACCCACCGGCAGGGGACTGGCCAGTTCCCCACGCCGCGCTTTGTTGAGGACTCCCCCGCGCAAGCGGGCCCGCAAGAAGTGAAGCTCGGCTTCGCTCATGGTACCTTTCAGGCCGAGCAGCAAGCGATCATTAAAATCATTGCAGTTGTATAGGCCGTCCTCATCCAGGATCAACGTATCCGATAGGGCACACAGCTCCAAGAGCCGCTGCCAGTCGGCCGAGTTGCGCGCGAGGCGCGAGACTTCCAGGCCCAGCACGATCCCGGCATGCCCCAGACTGACTTCAGTCACTAATTGCTGAAAGCCTTCCCGATCGGCGGCGGACGCGCCTGACTGGCCGAGATCGCAATCAATGACGTGTACGCGCTCCGTCGGCCAGCCTAAAGCGATGGCCCGCTGGCGCAGCGCATATTGGCGTTGGGTGCTCTCGGTGTTCTCCAGCACTTGCCGCAAGGTCGATTGCCGGACATAGAGGTAAGCCTCACGCTTCAGGTGCCCGGCGGTCACTTTCGAGGGACTGCTCTCAACCACGGGCCACCTCCGATCGGTTGCCCAACACCAGGGCGACCAACGACAGGATCAAATCGGCTTCGGGGAACATCGGTCCGTTGCCCATCGACTGGGTGGGCGAGGGGCTCGTCATCTCAGATGAGAGAGTCGGTCGGGCTTGCATCCAGGCCACCATCCCCTGCCGCACCAGGAGAGCCCAGCCCAAACCTCGGGCCGATGAACCCAACGCCTGCTGCCGTAGGTCTTCATACCCGCCCTGCAGTCCATCGGCCGGGAAGCCTGGCTCCGCCGCCTCGGCCGCTAGCGTTTTTTTCTTTGCCGAGTCAGTGCGCGTTGGATGCTGCGCGGATGAACCGTGATTCCAAAGCGCTCGACCAGACGCTGCTGCAGATCGAGGGGCCCCAGGGATGACTCGGCCTCCCGTACCTGCCATAGAAAGGCTACCACTTCGTCGGTCAACTTGTGGCCCTGCCGTGGGCCACGCGGCTGGGGCAACAAGCCAGCCAACCCTTCGGCCTTGAAGCGCTGGCCAATCTGGTACAACGCCATTCGCGAGAAACCGAAGGCCGTGGCGGTCGCCTGAACGGGCGCGCCCTCGACGCGCACCCGGCGCAGCATCTCGTATTTGACCTGCACCAAATCGCGGGCATCGAAGAAGCCCTGGTCCTGAAACAGCGGATCGGTCACGTTCTCCGGACGCGGATTGAGGGTGCCATGCTGGCGCAAGGCCTCGTGTTTGGGGTCGAACTGGGCAGTCGCATTCTTCATCGGGGTTTCGGGCGGGGAAGGAATTGATCGACGTAAGCGTCATTGTGACATGGAAATCGCCTGTGTCAATCCCCAGTCGGCCAGAAAGTAGTTGAATTGCCGAACAAGTGATAGCTACAGGCAAGGCCGCCCGCCAGGTTCGCCCATCCCATGGCACAATTCCCTTTACATCGACGGCGTAATTCACTTTACGCCCCCTGGCTCGGTCTGCTCGCGTTGGTCCAAGCCGGTTGGCCCACAAATGCTTGCCAGCAACCGCGACAAGGCCAACAGATCTGCCACCCTAAACGCGGATTGCCCGGCGCCGGCAGTCACCACCGGATCCTCAGCGACTACGCTGGTCCAGGCTGCCGGGAGCGATCGCAACTGCCCAGCGCCATCGTGATAGTACACACGATTGGCACCCCAATTGCGGTGACACGTCACCAGCTCGAACGTCTTCCCAGTTAAAGGATGAAACGGGTGAGTGACCTGGAAAGTTGCAGCCGCACCGTCTGATAAGGATGCACTTGACGCTTCAGACCAACGCTTACTCGGAAGCCCAGTTCAAGACGCTGAAATACCATCCGACCTTCCCGGGGCGGTTTGGCGGCGTGCTGGACGCCCGCGGTTGGGCGCAATGGTTCTTTCCCTGGTACAACTTCGAGCACCATCACACCGGCTTGGGCCTGATGACGCCGGCGATGGTGCACTTCGGGCTGGCCCCGCAGATCCACCAGCAGCGGCAGCAGGTATTGGCCCAAGCCTACGCGGCGCACCCGGAACGGTTCGTGAAAGGCTTGCCGCAGCCGCCGGCGCTGCCCGAGGCCGTGTGGCTGAACCCGCCCGAAGCCGACGAGAAAGTGAGGTACGACGCTCCCGAGCTACACTAAATTCCC
>DASWJQ010000077.1:0-14152 GCA_036397095.1 Anaerolineales bacterium | reverse complement strand
AGCAGCTTGTCGTTGGCCTCATTCTCCAGTGACTGCCGTGAGGCGCGGATGTTGAAATACGTCAGCACGGCCAACGGGATGAGGGATACCGCCAGGAAGGCAACCAGCAGCTTCGTTCGCAGGCGGAAGGATGGGTAGGAGCGGGCAACCCAGACCAAGGACAGACCAAGCAGCAAGAGATTGATAATGATGACCACGAAATCCGGCACCGGCAAGGCGACACGGCCGCCGGGATTGAACAAGTCGATGACAAGCGCCAGGCTGCCGGCGGCAAGGCCAATGTACAGCGCCCGCGCCACGTGTTTGGCCGACACGATTTGGGCAAAGGCGCCGGGCAGCACCAAAACGCCGATTACGGCCAGGAACACTCCCAGCCGGCTTACCCCAAGCGAGATGAGTGGCAACGACAGGCTGAAGCCGGCGACGAGAAGCCAGGCAGCCGGGTTTATCCGGTCCATCTGCCGCAGTCCCAGTGAAACAAGGGACAGCAATGCCACCAGGCCGCCCGTGACTGCCAGCAAGGTGTATTGGCTGGCGGCAGCAGACGCCGGGCCGCTGATCAACGACATCAGGGCAAACAGCATGCCGGCAGCCAAACCAATCCAGGCCAAATTGCGCAAAACAAGCATGCGTTCGGGCAGATCGACGATGTCGCTGCGCCGACCGATGAAGGTGGGTGTATGCATGCCGCCGCTCACTGGATCACCGCCTCGGCCGCGCCCCCGTCGACCTGGTCAGCGCCCTCAGCCTCGTCTTCCTCGTCAAGCGGTGTGCCCAGGCGGACCGTGGTCCGAGAGACATTAAGGGCACGGCCGACTTCGCGGGCGGTAGTCTCGAGCACGGTCTCAATGTCGGGCGATTGGCGCACCTTGCTGGAAATCTCGTGGATCAGGCGTTCTCGACGGGCACTGCGCTGCACTTGTTCAAGCAGCCGTGTATTTTGAATGGCGGTCGCCATCTGGCCGGCCACCGTCGACAGCAAGCCGAGATCGTCCTCCGTGAAACGCCGCTCCCGCTGGTGATCCTGGGCCACGATCACGCCAAGCAACTGGTCACCGACCAGCATGGGAACCCCTAGCCACGCCTTAGGCGGCTCGCCCGGTAGGCGAATGCCTAGCTCGGCCGCCTGCTGGCCGACAGACTCGGCAAGCAACAGAGGCTGACGGGTGCGGATGACGACGCTTTCGAGGCCGTCGGTCGCTGAGATCGGCGGGCGTTCACTCTCTTCGCCCCCAAGCAGCACGTACGGGAATGTCAGCTGGTTCTGCGCTTCGTCGTACAGGCCAATCGAAACATCGGTTTGCCTCAACACACCATGGACTTGGCGGCCGACCATGCGCAACAGCGTTTCCAAACGCAGCAATTGGGAAGCGGCCTGGGATACGCGGTTGACGACCTCAAGCTCGGCGACACGGCGCTGCTCTTCACCGTACTGCCGGGCGGTCTCCAGGGCAAGGGCGGCCTGGCCGGCAACCGACTCGATCAGGGCAATGTCATCCTCATTCCAACGATCGCCTGGTTCGGACTTGCGAGCGGCGATGGCGGCGATGGTCTCGCCGCGAACCCTGACCGGCACGACAACTTCCATGCCGTCCGCACTCACCGACGTCTCCCCCCGGCGTGTGACCTCATCCATATGCTGGAAGGCGCCTTCGGATTGGCTGGCGTCGCCTGTGCCGACGTGGATGATCGAAGGGGTCGAGGCGCGGGCATACTCCAGCCAGGACTCCCGAATCCGATCTTGAACCTCGCTCTCCAGCCGCTGCAGCTGGCGCCGTCGCTCTTCGGTCAGGCGCGAGTTGTCGATGGCGAAGGCCAGCTCGCTGGCGATGGCTTCAATGGCCCGGATATTGGTCTCGTCGAAGGCGTCGAGCTCACGGCTTTGCACGTCCAAAGCGCCTATCAACCTTTGGCCGAGCATCAGCGGAACCGCCATCTCCGACTTGGTGTCAGGCAGCGCCGGGTTGCGGAAATGGAATGGATCCTCTTCGACATCGGGTGAGACCCGCGGCAGCCTGTTGGCCGTCACCCAGCCGATAATGGAAGCGCTGCCAATCGCCAGCCGGTGACGTCGGGTCAGCAGAAGTTGACCGGCCTCGCCCGTGCTGGCGGCGACCTCGGCCCAGGAGGTCGTTTCGTCGACCAGGAAAATGGAGGCGTGGTAGAAGCCGAAGCGGGCCCGCACCAATTCAATCGCCCGCGCCATCAACTCGTCCAGATCATCGGTTTCGGCTGTCAGACGGGCAATTTCGGCCGTGGCCTCGAGCTGGAGGCTCTGGCGTCGTAGTTCCCGCGTTCGCTCGGCGACGCGCTCCTCAAGTTGACCCTGCTGCGCACCGAGCCGGTCAAGCAGCTCGCGCTGCTGGCCAATGGCATTGGCCATTCCCCGCAGCAGGATGCCCAGCGAAACAACGAGCATGGTCGCCAGCAGGGTGTAGACGACCCCGCCGGTAAGCCAGCTCGATGGATCGGTCGAAGCCATGACTTCTTGCGTGATGGGCAGCCAACCGGCGCTCATACCCCAGGCGACAACAACGGTGGCCACCAGGGTCAGGGCCAACGTGATCAAGCCGCCCCGCAGACCAAACAGGAAAGTGGCGATGACGGCGAAGGCAAGGAAGAATACCCGGCCGCTGCCACCCAAGCCGGTCGAACGCAGTGAGTCGAGCCCGAGCGCCAATGCAATCGTCAGCAGGCTGATCGCCCGCAGGCTATAGGGAAGGCGATTGCGTCCAAAGGTGATGATCAGAATGAAGAGGTAGGCGACGGCAAACACCAGGATCCTGGCCAACTGACCGTCGCGGATCGCAGTCAGCGAACCGCTGATCACCGCCGGCAGGCCGAGTGCGGCGGCAGCGTACAGCATCCCGTTGAGCAGGCGCCGCTGAATTGCGTTCAAATCGAGCAGCAGCGCGGGCTCGTCGCTGGCCTGGGCCGTTCCCTGGTCGGTCCGTTCTCGGTCGGTCATTCCGTTCGCTCTCTCTTAGGAGCAAGAAGGCCGGACCACGTGCCGGTCTGGCCCTGTCCTATGCGGAAAGGCAATGGTTCAGCCGGATCCGTTGCCGTCGCCGGCGCCGGGTACGGTCAACTTGATCATGATTTCCGAGTCGCCAAGCGCCCGGTGGAGCGAGTGGGCGGCCGTGTTTAGCACCTGGTCGACGTCGAGCAGGCCGCTCATTTGCCCGGTGACATCGCTGATGAGTCGGGCACGTTCGGCGGCCGCTACCGAGGTCTCGGCCAGGCGAGCGTTCTGAATGGCGGCGCTCAACTGGTCGGCCAGAGTCTGCAGCACCTGGATGTCTTCATCCGAGAAGGCTTCGGGCTTGGTGCTTTGCACGTCGAGCGCACCCAAGACGACGCCGCCGACTTGAAGCGGGACCGCCGCCTCGGAGCGGGTTTCGGTAAGGAGCTCGTTGCGGAAGTGGACCGGGTCCTCGGTAACGTCGGAGGCAACGCGCGGGCTGTTGTTGGCCGTAACCCAGCCGATGACCGAGTTGGAGCCAACCGCCAGCTTGTGCTTGCGAGCGATAAGTGCTTCGCCAATCTCGCCGGTTGCCTGGCGCAGTTCGGCGTTACGGCGTTCTCGATCAAGCAGGAAGATCGACACGTAGTAGTAGCCGAAGCGTTCGCGGATCAGCTCAACCGCCTTGTGCAGCAAGTCTGGCAGCGACGGGATCGAGGTTACGGCGCGGGCGACTTCACTGGCCGTGCGGATCTGCTCGGTCCGCTCACGCACCCTTTGCTCAAGCGTGGCGTAGCTCTCCTGCAGCTCTTCGGCCATCCGGTTGAGCGAGTTGCTCACAACACCGATTTCATCCTGGCGGCCAATCGGGACGCGGTAGTCCCACTCACCGCGCGAAATCCGCTGCGCGAATTCGGCCAACCGGCCTAGCGGGCGCAGCATGCGGCTGGTGGCAAAGACGGCGAAAAGTAGGGTGAGCACCGTCGTGATGGCCACAATAGTGACGATGAACGGTAGCAGCTCATCGAGCTCGGCAAAAATGGTGGCAGTCGGCACCTCGACCACCACACCGATCTGCATTTCTGGCACGAACTCGTAGGCGGCGAGCACGGGCACCCCGGCCATGTCCTCGTACTGGGTTGCGCCCTGCGGATCCTGCAACGCCAGCGAAAACACCGGGTGCCCCGAGCCCGTCTGGGCTTCGGGCGCGACGCTGTAGCGCGGCAGGCGCACGATGATGTCGGGTGCGGCTGCCAGGAATGTCTCACCGGTCACTTCGCGGAACACACCACGCTGCTGCCAGAAGACCTGCAGCTCTTCCATCAGGGCGCCGACGCGTGTCTCCAGGTTGACCCCGAGCAGGACGGCGTCGATGCTCTCCATCATGCCGGTGCGCATGGGGGCGCTGGAGACCATCACCAGACCGCCAGGCGAGAAGACCGGGCTATCGTAGACGGCCCGTGTTTCGGCGGCGTCCATAGCCACGTCTTCGAGCAAGCCCCCATCCAGGCCTTGCCCAATCCAGTTGCTGTTGGTCGAGGCAACAATCTGCCCGGTTGCCGGATCGACGACGGCCACATGGCTGAAGATGATCTGGCCTTCACTGGTTTGCAGGGACTGCAGCTCGGTGGCGACGCTCTCCAGGTAGGCCTGGCGCTGGGAGCCGACGGGGTTGTCGTGGATCAAATGGGAAAGCGGCTCCCGCAGCCCGGCGCCGGTAGACCCGAGTTGGAGACGCTGTTCCCGCGCCTGGGCCCAATCGATGAGCCGCGTGACCTGGCTCGAAGCGGCGTTAAGCATCTGGGTTTCGGCTTGGCGCGCCAGGATATCGCGTGATCGCAGGTAGCCGGTGCCCCCGATCAGTACGACCGGGACCAGCACCAACGGCAACAGCAAAATCGCCAACCGCCGGCCAAGACTGGACTGCGGCCGCATCCGTACGGCCGCTGGGGCTTGTGCTTGTTCACTCATCATCTACAACTCCCAGACCTCTTCACCATCCAGAATCGACCGCACTTGCTCGGGAAACCGATCAGGGTCGAGAGGCTTCCCCAGGAAACCGTTGAAGCCGGCCTGGCGCGCCCGGCCCATTTGTTCTTCACTGGCATAGGCCGTCACGGCGACAACCGGGATGTCCTTCAAGTTCTCCGAATCGCGCAGCTTGCGCAGGGCGCCATAGCCATCTTCATACGGCAGCCGGATGTCCATCAGGATCAGATCGATCTTGGGCAGGGTATCGGCATACTCGACAACCTCGTAGCCCGAGGTCTTCCACTCACAATGGACACCAATGTAGCCGAGCATGCGGGCCATCAATACGAAATTGGAGACGTTGTCCTCGACGATCAGGACGGTGGCGTCGCTGATTTCGGTGGTGGCCGGGTCGGTTTGGGCTCGCATGCTACACGCCCTCCTGATGCAAGTAGCGTGCAACTTGCAGCGGAAATTCGTCGATATCGATTGGCTTCTGGATATACCCGTCGCAACCGGCGGCCAGGGTGCGCTCGCGGTCGCCGCGCATGACGTTGGCCGTCAGCGCCACGACGGGGATGTGACCCAGGCTGGGGTCGGCCTTCATCATCGAGGTCAGGGTCAGGCCGTCAAGGATGGGCATGTTGATGTCGATCATGATCAAGTCGGGTGCCTGTTCTCGGGCCAACTGCAGGCCGCGCTCGGCGCCTTCTGCCTCCAGGATTACATAACCTTCGGCGGCCAAAACGCGGCGGACAAGCATCCGGTTCTCCAGGTTGTCCTCGATGTACAAGACCCTGGCGGGTCGCCGCGGCATGCCACGCTCCAGGATTAAAACGTTAAAGAAACCCCCGGCTGAATTGTCCTATTATATGTCAATTCAACCTACGCCCTCCTTACAAGTGCGTTGCAGGTCGGATTGAAACCGTGGTCTTGTCGGAATTTTGAACAACCATCAAGGCTCAGAAGGCACTGAAATGGCGAGAGGGGGCAAGAAGGCTTGGTTTCGGCAGTCGGCGGTAAGCTATAAGCTGAGAGCTTGGCGTTGACTGCTGAAAGATCTCATTTGTGTTCCTCATGTCTCCTTTGTGCCCTTCGGGACTTCGTGGTTAACAAGAAACGCCGCCCGGGAAGGACGGCGCATACAGAGCGGGCGGCGGGATTCGAACCCGCGGCATTCACCTTGGGAAGGTGACGGTCTACCCCTGACCTACGCCCGCGCGGCTACCATCATACTACATGACGTACCACCAACCCGCCAAAGCCACCTAGGGGGAAAGCGGGGGCACGAGGAAAGCCGTCAGCCATCAGCTGACGGCCCACAGCCTTGAACCGAGAGCGGAGGGCTACCGGTTCTTCTGTGTTCTTTCCCTGAATCCTTGCGCCCTTGGCGCCTTTGTGGTTACCCCAACCTGCGCCGGGCCATATCGAGCAACAGGCTTACGCCCCAGTCGGCGGCGTTCTCCGGCGGGCCGGCGTAGAGCCGGTCGAAGCCGCCGCTATCAGCGGCCAGCTGCACTCGGCCGCTCAGTTGCACTGGTCCGTCGCCGGGGGGGATGACCAATCCCAGGCCGGCTTGGGCGCCAGCCTCGGCCATTTTGGCCTGCAACAGTTCTTCAAGCCCCGCACGGGTGATTTCCGGCAGCAGCCAACCGCCAGCAAACACCGCGGTCTCACCCGAGATGCTGCCGGCCAAGGCGCCGTTCGTCCCGGCCTCGACGCTAACCAGGCGCCAGCCGCGCTCGGCGAACGCGGCCAGCACCTTGTCTTCCAGCGTCTGCCGGTCGACCCCATAAATGTACGGCCCCAGACGCTCTCTCAGGTCGTCTTCCAGGCGGGTAAGCATCGCCCGCGCCTCGTTTTCGGAACCTGCGCTGGCGGTGAGCCTCAGGTCGACACGGCCGGGGTGGGCGGCGACACCCAGGGTTGGGTTGTCGGCCGCCTCCAGGTCTGCGATCTTGGCGTCCAGATCCGATTCCCCCATGCCCGCCGTCCGCAGGGTTCGGATAACAATGACCCGTCGGTCGGGAAAGCGCCGCTGGAGCAGAGGGACCACTGCCGTGTGCAGTAGGGAGCGCATTTCCGAGGGCACGCCCGGCAGCGCGACGACCAACCGGCCGTCATAGTCAAGCCAAAATGCCGGGGCGGTCCCAATGGGGTTCTCGATGGCGTTCCCGCCCTGGGGCAGATACGCCTGGCGCCGGTTGTTATCCCCGGCACGCCGCCCAAAACTGGCAAACCGCTGTTCGATCTGTTGCCAGAGCGTTGGTTCAAAAACCAACTCGATGCCGGCTGCCTGGGCGATTGCCTGGCGTGTCATGTCGTCTACCGTCGGTCCCAAACCACCAGTCAAGATGACAATGTCGGCGCGATGGAGGGCGGTGGCGACGGCTTCGGCAATACGCGACAGGTTGTCGCCGACGGCGCCCGTCCGGTAAAGGTCGATGCCCAGTTGGCGCAAGGTGACGGCGATCTCGGCGCTGTTGGTATCGACGATCTCCCCCAGCAGCAATTCGGTGCCGACCGCGATGATCTCGGCGCTGGGATTGCTCATATGACGTTGTGTTCCCGAACCATGCGACCCTCGGCGAAGCGGGCCAGGTCAAGCTGGGAGACATCGACGCTGTGCGCTTCGCCCTCCAGCAGAATCTCAGCCATCAGCTTACCGGCAATCGGGCCGTGCATGAAGCCGTGCCCGGAGAAGCCAGCCACCAGGTAAAAGCCTTCGAGCGGGGTGGCGCCGAAGATCGGATGGGCGTCGGGCGTGACTTCGTACAGTCCGGCCCAGCCCGAGAGCCGACCGGCCTCGGCCAACAGCGGCAGGCGCAGCATGGCCGCCTCCATGGCCTGAATCTCCCACGCTTTGTCGACCGTCTGGTCGAAGCCAGGCGCTTGATCGGGGTTGGACATTCCGGTCAGGATGCCTTCACCCTCGCGGTGGAAGTAGAGCGACCGAGTGAAGTCAATGACGAATGGGAAGTCGGCCGGCAGTTGGGGCAGCGGCGTCGTAGTGACCATCTGGCGACGAACGGGTTCGATCGGGATGTCGAGCCCCGCCATCCGCCCGACCTGCCCGGCCCACGGCCCGGCGGCGTTGACCACGCAGCGGCTTTCGAGCCGGCCCCGTGTCGTCTCGACGGCAGCAACACGCCCGTCCTGTTCGACAATATCGCTGACTTCCGTTTCGGTCAGGATGGTGGCGCCCAACTCCCTGGCTCTGGCCAGATAGCCAGACAGAACACTATGGGGATCGGCCAGGCCATCCTTTTCATGGACGGTCCCGGCCAGGGCATCGGGAATGTTCATCAGGGGAAGGCGGCGCGTGAGCTCGTCAGGGCTGAGCCATTCAGTGGCCACGCCAAGCCTTCGCTGCAAGTCGAGGGTGCGGCGGAAGGCAGCAACGTCGGCGGGATCGGTCAGGACAAAGTAGTAGCCGCACTGCTGATACTGCGGATCAACCCCGATTTCCTGTTCGAAACGCTCGAGCATTGGCAGGCTGGCTTGCGATAGACGTATGTTGATTTCTGTCGAGAACTGGTAGCGAACGCCCCCGGCACAGCGGTTGGTGGCGCTGTCTTCGAAGTGAGCGCTGCGTTCCAGAAGGACGATATTTTCGGCGCCGGCGGCGGCCAGGTGGTAGGCCGTGCTGGCGCCCATCACGCCGCCACCGATGATCAAATAGTCGGCAGCGGAAGGCGTGTCGGGGCTCATGATAGCTGCCGGCATGATCGAGGCCGGGGGTTCACAATTCGACAACCTGGCCAAGGCCGGCTGCTTCGGCGGCCTTGAGTGCCCGGCCAGCGGCCACTGCGTCCTGGACGGCAACCCCGACCGATTTGAAATAGGTGATGTCGTCTGGTGACGTACGGCCTTTGACGTCCCCAGCCAGCACCTGACCGATCTCGCCAATCATCGATTCGACCGACCATTTGCCCTGCTCGATGGGAACCAGCAAATCGCCGGCTTCCTCGAGCGCTGCCGATCGCGAGTCAACATACACTCGTGCCCGCTGCAGCGTGGTCTCATCCACTTCCTGCATCTCCGGAGTGTAGGAGCCGACAGCATTGATATGGGTCCCTCGGGCAAGTGCCCGGCCGGGGAACACCGGTGTGTGGGAGCTGGTAGCGGTGCAGACGATATCGGCTCCGTCAAGCGCGGCTTCGGGCGACGCAGCCAGTTCGATCCGGGCGGTAACGGCGTTCGTTCCCGCCAGCTCGCCAGCTAAACGCTCGGCATGGGCCGAGTCGGGGCTGTAGATCATGGCCCGTTCGATCGAGCGCACGGCACACACTGCCAAGAGCTGGGTGCGCGCCTGAACCCCCGAGCCGAAGATGGCGACACTGCGGGCATCGGCCCGCGCCAGGATGTCGGTGGCGGCGCCCGACCCGGCGCCTGTGCGCAAAGCCGTCAAGGCGCCGCCCTCCAGCAGGGCAACCGGCTGCCCTGTTTGGGCATCGAAGACAACAACTACGGCGTGTATGGTGGGCAGGCCGAGCGCGGGGTTGCCGGGAAAGACCGAGACCAGTTTGACGGCCATATCCCCGCTGGGTTCGACCAGGGCCGGCATGAGCAATGTCACGCCGCCAGCCCGCTCCACCGGCAACCGGCTTCGGAGCGGCATAACCGCCCGGCCCAGCGACAGCTCTCGGTAGGCGGCCTTCATCGCCTCAACGGCTTGGGCCATCGACAACGCCTGATTGATGTCTTGGGCTGTAAGAATGCGCAGCTTCATCGCCAGCATTTCACCCTGGGGCAGGATTGTAGACCATCCTTCGGTCCGCCAAAGGGAAAGGGCACGGTGCTCCGTGCCCGATCTCCCCTTCTCCCGGCTGAGTCCCACCTGGTACCGGCGCCCGATGGGCCGGCGTGTGGGTCAATCAATCCCCAAATATGCCTTCTGCACGGTCGGATCCTTGCGTAGATTGGCGCATGTATCTTCCAGCACGATTTCGCCGGTCTGGATCACATAGCCGCGGCTGGCGATCTGCAGCGCCATGTGAGCGTTCTGCTCGACGAGCAAGATCGTCGTCCCCTCCCGGTTGATGGCCTCGATCGTGTCGAAAACGGCCTCGACCAGGGTTGGCGCCAGGCCCATCGACGGTTCGTCCAACAGCAGTAAGCGCGGCTTAGCCATCAAGGCCCGCGCCGTCGCCAGCATTTGCTGCTCACCGCCGCTCAAGGTGCCGGCGACCTGCGTCCGCCGCTCTTCCATACGGGGGAAGAGCTGGAAGACCCTGCGCATGTCGGCGGCGATGCCTTCCCGGTCGCTGCGGCTGAACGCGCCCATGTCCAGGTTTTCGGCGACCGTCAGCTTCGAAAAGATGCCGCGGCCCTCGGGCACCATGGCGATTCCCTTGTAGACAATCGCCTGCGCCGGGTAGGCACGAAGGTCTTCGCCTTCGAGCATCACGCTACCGCTGCGCGGCTGCATCAGCCCGCTGATCGTCCGCAGTGTGGTAGTTTTGCCGGCGCCATTGGCGCCGATCAGCGTGACTATCTCACCTTCTTCGACGGTCAGCGAGATGCCCTTGAGGGCGTGGATGTTGCCGTAATAAGCGTGGACGTCATGCACTTCGAGCATCGACATTGGCGTTCGCTCTCAGTCGGCGCTGGAGGCGTCGGCCTCCAGCTCAAGGCCGGCGGCGGCGCCGCGGCCCAGGTATGCCTCAATAACCTTGGGATCGCGTTGGATCTTGGCCGGAGGGCCCTCGGCGATCTTGGTGCCAAAGTCCATGACCGAGATCAGCTCGCTGATGCCCATGACAACCCGCATGTCGTGCTCAATAAGCAGGATCGTGATCCCCAATTCATCCCGTAGATTGCGGATGAAATGCATCATCTCGGCCGACTCGTGCGGGTTCATCCCGGCGGTCGGCTCGTCGAGCAGCAGCAGCTTGGGCTCGCTGGCGAGGGCCCGGGCGATCTCCAGGCGCCGCTGGGCGCCGTACGGCAGGTTGTGGGCGATATGGTCCCCTAAGCCCTTGAGCCCAACGAAGTTGAGCAGGCGGCGGGCTTCATCCAGAGCTTCTTGTTCCTCCCGGTGGAAGCGTGCGTTGTGCAGGATGGATTCCAGCCAGGTGGTCTTGAGCCGAGGGTGCATGCCCACCAGGACATTGTCAATCGCCGACATATTCGAGAACAGGCGGATATTTTGGTAGGTGCGGGCGATGCCAAAGCGGGTAATGCGGTCGGGAGACAGACCCTGGATAACGTGATCATCGAAGCGGATTTCGCCCTCGTCCACGCTGTAGAAACCGGTGATGCAATTGAAGAAGGTCGTCTTCCCGGCGCCATTGGGCCCAATGATGCTGTGGATGGCGCCTTGCTCGATCTCGACGTCAAAGCCATTGACGGCCAACAGGCCGCCGAAGGCCTTCATCACACCTTGGGTCGAAAGGATGCTTGGCATCGTCCGCACCTACGCCTGGTCGCTGCTCAGGGTGCCCAGCACGTCATCGGAGATGACCGGCGGACCATCCGCCTCTTTGCCGGCATGCAGCTCGCGCTTGCGCGCCTCCTCAGGCAGGAACCCTTCCGGCCGAACCAGCATCACAATAATTAGGAGCAGGCCGTACAGCAGCAGCCGGTACTCGGTGAATTCGCGCAACAGTTCCGGCAAGCCAACCAGCACCAGGGCGCCCAGGATCACGCCCGGAATGCTGCCCAGCCCGCCGACGATCAGGAGCGACAGGGCGTTAAGCGAGATCAGGATGTTAAACGAGTGCGGGAAGATATTGCCCAGCCGGGCCGAGAAGATGCCCCCGGCCAGGGCCGAGAACGCGGCGCCAATGGCAAAGGCCAGCAGCTTGGTCGAAATGAGGTTGATGCCCATGGCTTCGGCGACGTCTTCATCCTCGCGCATTGCCATCCACTGGCGCCCCAGCCGTGAGTCACGCAGCCGGACCGAAACGAACATGGCAAGGGCTGAGCCGCCCAGCACCAGGTAGTACATGTACTGAGGGCTGTTCATGTCAATCCCGAAGAACACCGGATTGGGGATGTGCAACACACCCTGCGGCCCGCCTTCGATCGGCGCCAACCAGTCGGAAGTGGCCAGGATGCGGATGATTTCGCCAAAGCCCAAGGTCACAATGGCCAGGTAGTCACCTCGCAGCCGGAGCACCGGGAACCCGAGCAAAAGACCCCACAGCACGCCGACGGCAACGCAGATGGGCAGGGCCGTCCAGAAGGTCAGGTTGCTCACGCCCAGCGGACCGGCCGAGGTCAGGATGCCCATGACGTAGGCGCCAAATGCGAAGAAAGCCACGTAGCCCAGGTCGAGCAGGCCGGCAAAGCCAACCACAATGTTGAGACCTAGCCCCATGATCACGTACAGGCCGATCAAGAAAATCGCCTGGCTCAGAAACAGGCCGACGATCCAGGGCAGGGCCAGCAGTAGGCCGATGCCCAGTGCGATCAGGACGAGCCGGCCCCGTTGGCGCTGCGTCGTTGGCAGCGCCTGCCAGCGGTGCGTGGCAACCTCGTGGACGCGGAAGTAGCCGACAAGCAGGGCGCCAACGAAAACAACCAGGGCCACCGCTGGCCGCAGGGATTCTTGCTGGAAGAGGAAGCGGACGACTTCCCGCCCGAAGAGCTCCTGCAGAATCTGACTTACGTTTTTGGAGAAAACGCCAATGCCCAGGGTCCAGGCGATGCCGTTAATCAGGGCGATCCTGGGCCGGCGCTGCATCCGAACCAGGGCGCCCAGCGCCAGCCCGAGTGTGGCGCCAATGACGATGAGCAGCAGGCTGCCGAGGATCGGACCTTGATGAAATGTCAGGAACTCGGCCAGACCCGGGGAAAGGTTGACAAACATATCCCGCAGCCGGAATGCGGGCTGCTGGCCTGCCGAGGGTATCACGAACAAGCGGATAATCGCCACCAACAGCAGCAACGGGGCGGTGGCGATGGCGCTGGCTAGGGCGGGGAAACCGATGGCCTCTGCTGTCGATCGATCCTTGAGCTGGCGCGCCGTCAGGAAGGCGGCAGCCCCGAGGCCGATGGCAAAGATCAGGTGCCCCAGCGAAAGGACCGTGCCGATCAAGTGGCGGCCAGCAAAGGTCTCCACCATTCCAATCGCCGTCAGGTACAGCCCGATGGCACCGCCAATTAAACCGAAGCGGATCGCCAATCGCAGCGGAGAGGGGCGGTCAGTCTGCACGCGACGGCCTCACGCTTTCTTCTCGGCCAGCCGCTCGCCGAAGATGCCTTGCGGCCGGAAAATCAGGATCAGGACCAGCATGGTGAAGGCGAAGGCGTCACGCAGCTGGTTGGCCGACGGGATGCCCAGCCCCTCCAGGATCAAGTTAGGAAAGACAGATTCAATCACTCCGAGCAGCAAGCCGCCGATCATGGCCCCCGGCACACTGCCGATACCACCGAGCACGGCTGCTGTGAAGGCTTTCAGGCCGGGAAAGAAGCCCATGAAGAAGAAGACACCGACCGGCCGGAAGAGCCCGTTGAACACGCCGGCGGCGCCGGCCAAGGCGCCGCCGATGGCGAAGGTGGTCACAATTACCTTGTCCACGTCGATGCCCATCAGCCGGGCGACGTCTTTGTCCTCCGACACGGCGCGCATTGCCTTGCCGGCCTTGGTCCGCTCGACAAAGATGTACAGGGCGACCATCAGCAGGATGGCGGCGCCCAGCACAACCAACTGAACTAACGGCACCTGGTACTCGCCAATGTTGACCAGCCCCCGCAGTGCGGCCACTTCGGGATAGGAGCGGAACTCGGCGCCATACAGCCCGCGGAAGGTGTACTGCAAGGCAAAGGAAGCGCCAATGGCCGTGATGAGCGGCACCAGGCGAGGTGCGTCGCGCAGCGGACGGTAGGCAATTCGCTCGAGCAGGACGGCGATGCCGGTGGACACGGCCGCCGAGATCAGCAGCCAGATAATGATGGACAGCCAGGGATTCGAGGCCAGGAAACCAGTCCGGGCGAAGTAGTTGGCTACGAACACCGTGGTAAAGGCGCCGGCCATATACACCTCGCCGTGGGCGAAGTTGATCATGAGCAAGATGCCGTAGACCAGGGTGTAGCCCAGGGCGATGAGGGCGTAAATGCTGCCCTGGGCCAGCCCGGCAAAGACAAGCGTCGCCCACTGGGAGCTGGTGTAGCGGCCGGAGGTGACCGAGTTGTAGATGCCGATGATCATGGCAACGATAATGGCGATTTGGAACAGCCTGAGAATCAGGTCAACCCAGGAGATGCGTTCCA